>CAWUSA010000001.1:0-6055 GCA_963925545.1 uncultured Flavobacteriales bacterium
TCACATTGGTAACAAGCATCCCAGCAATAACGCAGGGTGGTGTCACTTGATGGAATCACCAAGGTGCGATTGATGTTGCCTGCGCCATCATCAACACCGCAACCGTCAGTCGCAATCGTTGTTGTTGTAGCAGTGCCTTCATTGTCACCCCAGTTGCCATTCACATACTTATAGTACTGAGTTGCGCCAATGGATGAAGCCGGATAGGTCACAGAGATAGAGAACAGGTCATTGCCTAGTGCTGCCATTCCAGACGCAGTGTCTGTTGGAGACCAGTCAACCATGGTGTCGTTGGCAGACACACCGCCATTTGCAGCAAAGTCGCCGCCAATACGCATACCATTGTTGGCAAGGGTTGCGCCAGCTGCAATGAAGTCAGTCGCGTCAAGTTGATAGGTGACAGTGACCTGACCATACGCAAATATGGAAGTCAAGCATGCCAGCCCGAGAGTAAGAATCTTTTTCATAGATCTGTTATTTAAATTAATCGAGGGTTAGTAGCCTTCATTTTGTTGAAGGTTTGGATTAGCAATCAAGTCCGAAGACGGGAGCGGGTATAAATTGTAGTGGTCGCTTGTGGATGCACCAAACTGGGACTCGCCCTTCCAGGGCCACAAGTAACTTCCTCCGGTGAACTGATCATAACGAATCAAGTCACTGCGACGCTGAGCCTCTGCGTAGAGCTCCCTGCCGCGTTCATCCAAGATTTGCTGCAGGTTCAAGGTTGCTACATTGTTGTTTGCATGTCCAAAGGCTCGCTCACGAACCATATTGAAATAGGCCACGCCTTGCGCTTGGTTGGTACCTGTGCGTTCTGCGCATTCTGCATACACCAGGTAATAGTCAGCCAACCGGAACATGGTGAAGTCCGTGTCGGGGAAGGTTGCGTCAGCACCAGCAACACCATCGCGACCCATGTTGGTCCATTTGGTGATAGGGAAGCCTTGGGTGAAGGTTGAGATATCCGTGATGGTATCCTCCTGGCCATCCAAGTGAACCATTTCACGGCTGTCAGCGCTGTCAGAGAACAGGGCGTACCAAGCACTGGTTGCGCGGTTGCCCTGCCATCCAGAATTCACGCCAAAATCATTTTGGTCCATGCTACCACCAATGTGAGAGTGCACCAAAAAGGTGCTGCCTCCCCATGTCGTGGTGCGGTCTCCATCAAAAGTCACAGGGAAAATAACTTCTGTAGACAGGTGGTTATCTGCCATGAAATTGTAGGCATAATTGGACTCCAAGATGTAGCCTGCATTGATAATGCTTAATGCATCAGCCATAGCTAAGTCATACTTTGGGCTTCCCGTGTAAACCTCAGCATTGAGGTAGAGCTTTGCCCGAAGTGCCCATAAAGCACCCTGATCGGCACGACCGTAGGGTGCGGTGCGAGCTGCCATCATGCCCGGCTCAATGGCATTGAGTTCAGACTCAACCCACGTGAACAGATTGCTGCGAGAAATCTGCTCTGGAAAGTACACCCCTGGTCGATCTGACTCATCCACAAATGGCACATTGCCAAACAAATCCAAAGCATGGTAATAGCTCAACGCACGCAAATACCTGGCCTCTGCTAGGTACTCTGCAATCATGCTTTTCTCTGCATCAGTAAACCCTTTATCGGTCATCCACTCATCCGAGCAGTAGCGAATGAACTCATTGGCCAATGCGATTTGGTAGTAAATGCGGTAATACATCGCAGACACAAATGAACTGTTGTCATTCCAAGTCATGGTGTTCAACTCTGGGATGCCGGGGTCTGACCAGCCACAAATCTCCTCATCGGTTGGCAATTCTTGCAAGTTCCACAGCACGCGAACGTATTGTGAAAAGCCCTCATCGATGCCGCCAATGTCAGGCTGACCTGCGGGGCCCTGGTTACCAGAAATGGCCAACCCAGCATAGAGCTTGGCCAAAACATTGACGTAATTGTTCGGGTCAGAATAAACTGTCTCTGCATTGAGGCCGTACTTAGGCTTCAGGTCCATTTGCTTTGCGCAAGAGGCTGCTGTCAATGCAGCAACAGCAATAATTGTGGTTGTTTTAATCCAATTCATGGTGCTGTCAATTAAAATGAGACGTTGAGTTGTAGGTT
Source organism: uncultured Flavobacteriales bacterium (assembly GCA_963925545.1). Lineage (GTDB taxonomy): Bacteria > Bacteroidota > Bacteroidia > Flavobacteriales > Schleiferiaceae > TMED14. The sequence goes on from CAWUSA010000001.1 coordinate 2,093, forward strand.
GAAGATGCGTGGTCTCGGGTAGATCATGTTGTCGATGCCGCCTGAAATTTCCGGATCCAATCCAGAGTAATTGGTGAAGGTGTATACATTCTGCATGGACGCATTGATGCGCGCAGGGTACTTGTCCTTGTATAGGTTGCCAATGTCATACGACAGGTACAGGTTATCCAAACGGATGTAACTGGCCTCTTCAATGTAGTAATCTGACAGGTATTGCTGAGTCTTGAATCCTGTGTTCAAGTAGTCTGCCGTTAGGTTGTTTAAATGCCGCATGGACCCTCCAACCTCATTGTAATGGCCATGGTTAGAATTCACGTTGTTGTACACAAATTGACCAAACTCACCGCGCCATGTCATACCCATACCCCAGCGCTTGTGGCTGAAATTGGTGCTGAAACCAAACATCTGACGAGGCTCTGGCGTCATGTCGTGGAGAACCAAGTCAGAACTGTTGATGATGCCATCGCCATTGATGTCTTCATAGGCTTCATAGATGTCAATCTTGCCATTGCCGTCGGTGTCAACAACGCCTGCATACGATGAGATGTCACCATTGCGCTCAATAGGCCTGCCATTTTCGTCATACAATTGACGGTAGGAGAAGAAGCTGTACATGGGCGCTCCCACCGCATGAAGCTGAATGGTGTTGCCAACGCCACCTGCAATGCCACCAACCTGAATACCTAGATGGGTTGTGTCTGGAACCATGGTCAGTTTGGTAATCTCATTGCGGTTAGAACTTCCGTTGAAATTCATCTCCCAATTGGTGTTTTCGTTATCAATCAGCACCATGTTGATCATTGCCTCAATGCCTGTGTTGCTCATGGAGCCGACATTGGTCAGAACACGGTTGGAGAAATTGGTGCCCGCAGGAACAGGGATCACCCCGAGCAAGTCAGTAGTGTTTTTCTTGTACAGGTCAATGGAACCATTCACGCGGTTCTTGAAAAATCCAAAATCCAAAGCCACATTGGTAGTGGCTGTTTTTTCCCACTGCAAATTGTAATCATAGGCGTCAGGTCGAAGGATGTTGACCCATTGATTACCAAACTGGTATTGCGCCGTCAAGGTGCCATAGCTGTAGTTAGGCACATAACCATAGTCATTGTAAATGTCCTGCTGGCCCGTGATGCCCCAACCTGTTCTCAATTTCAAAGATGAAAAGAACTGTTGGTCAGCCATGAAGTCCTCCTGAAGTACATTCCAGCCCAAGGCAGCTGAAGGGAACAAACCCCAGCGACTTTCCTTGGAGAAGCGGGATGAGCCATCCGCACGCAAAGTAGCTGTGAGCAGGTACTTGTTGTCGATGTTGCCGTTGACACGGCCATAAAAAGACATCAACGCATTTTCCGTGTCCTGCGGGAAAGGGTTGGCAGGTGAAATGGTGTCTCCGTTAGCTGAAAGGTTGGCAAAGGATGGTGAATAATTTCTCCAACCTTGGAAGGAATACCCTGCAGTGATATCCATAGACAGTGCGCCAAGGGAAACCTTGTTGTTCATGTAAGCCTCTAGCAAGCGATTATACCTGTGGGACTCATACTTGTTTGCTTCGCCCCCATTGATGTAGTTGCTGGCTGCATATGCGGGCACATCAATGGTTCCGGAACGCGTGCTATACTCTCCACCAAGATTCAAAAACAAGTGCAGGTCGTCACCCATGGGGCGGAAGTCAAAAAGCACATTGCCTAGCGACCTCAGGCCGCCGCCAATGTCATTGCGTGTGTCAATCAATCCAACGGGATTTTTTGGTGACAAAGTGCTCGGTGTGCCGTCGGGCATCAACCATTCGAAGTAACCGCCAAAGCTTGTGTCGCCACTGTGAACAGGGCGGGTTGGGTCAAAGAAAACTGCGGTACCAATGGCACCTTGGTTGGCGTAAAAGTTGTCATCCTTGATCACCTTACCTGTAACGTTCGCTGTCAAGCGGTCATCCATGAAAGATGGTGATGCATTGATGGCTAGGGAGTAGCGCTTGAGGTCTGAGCGATTCAGCACACCATTCTCATGGTAGTAACCTATGGACAGTCGGTAGGGCAAATTGGCTATGCCACCTGAGATGGCGACATTGATGTCCTGCACAGAGCCTGTACGGTAAATTTCATCTTGCCATTTGGTTGATTCTGCTGAATCAGACATAACAATAGAGCCATTAACCTTCTCGTAACCACTGGCAGTTGCCAGTCGGCTGATTTGCTTGTTGGTGCCTCGGTCGTTGATCATGTCAACAAATTGCGATGGCGACAACACGTCCAAGGACTTGGTGACTTCACGGGTTGAATTGACTACATGCAGATCAACCTTCAGAGGGCCGCCGGCCTTGCCTCTTTTCGTGGTGACCAGAATGACACCATTGGCTGCACGACTACCATAAATGGCCGTCGCTGAGGCGTCTTTTAAAATAGTGAAGCTCTCAATGTCTGAAGGATTTAACATCCCCAACCCATTCGCTGGCAAACCATCAATTACAACCAAGGGGTCATTGCTGGCATTCAAGGATGAACCGCCACGAATACGAATGCGGCTACCTGCACCAGGCATGCCGCCGTTGGATGTGATGCGAACACCTGGCGTTTTGCCAATAATCAACTGTTCTGGCGTGGCAAAAGATCCCTTTTGAAATGCTTTTGCCTTCACGGATACCAATGACCCCGTAAGGTCCTTTACACTGCTTGTACCGTAACCAATAATGATGACTTCATCCAACTCAGCGAGTAAATTGGTATCAGTCACTGATTGTGTTTGTGCCCACGCGCCTGTGGTAAAGACCATCATGGCAAGCGAAAGGAGGGTTGTTTTGAAAGACATATTTGTGTGCTAGGTGTTATATCCTTGTAAATATAGCACAAAAGAAGAAGTGTACAACGTACACTAAGCAAATTGATACTGAGGGACATATCCCTCCCACTAAACGACAAAAGCCCGGCGTTGGTCGGGCTTTGTAGTTAATTGTAAAAATTAATCGAAAAACAATAATTTCACATCTTCTTGCTTCAATTCAGCTATCTGTAAACCTCTTAAGGTTGGCTTACCCATTTTTCAATGGTTTCAAAAACAGGGCAAAGGCTGTCAGATTTTAGAGTTAAAGAGTATTCTACTTTTGGAGGTATTTGTTGGTATTGCTTTCTCTTAATAAGATTGTCTTTTTCTAAACTCTTTAATTGGTCTGTTAAGACTTTTCTTGAAATATTTGGTATAGCTGCTGCTATTTGACCAAACCTAATCACACCTCTTGTTCGAATAACATTGATAATTATAAGCTTCCATTTTCCTCCTAACATTTCTGTAAAAGAAGTTACTGGACATGTGTCTTTAGTTACTTTCATAAAACTGTTTTAGTTACAAATAGGTTTCCAGAGTTTTTTAGTTACTTTAAGGTAACAAGTAACTTTATGTTACCAAATGTATTAACATTGCACGAACAAAAAAACAATAGCAATGAAAACAAACAATTTATTATCAATCTTTCTAATTGCAGTTACAACAACTGCAAATGCACAAAATGAATTTGATTTAAACAAGGGTGGCATCACCTGGACAGGAAGTGAAATTGTTAAGTCCCATACCGGTTCTTTAAAATTTAGCTCTGCATCATTGTCCTTAGACGATATAAACACGCCACAGGGAGTGTTTACTGTGGACATGACGTCATTAACGAATGATGATATGACTGGGGTGTACAAAAACAAGCTTGAAGGGCACTTAAAGTCTGATGACTTTTTCTCCGTAGAGAAATACCCTCAAGCCATTTTAGTAATCACAAAGGTGAATTCTCAAAACAAGAACTCTTATGGGCTGACAGGGGATCTAACTATTAAAGGAATTACCCATCCCGTAGATTTTAACTTGACCGTTTATAGTGACCGAATTGAAAGCAACCTAACCTTTGATCGGTCAAAATATGACGTCCAGTTTCGCTCCGGAAGCTTTTTTGAAAACTTAGGAGACAAACTAATATTAGATGAC
>CAWUSA010000002.1:2500-70246 GCA_963925545.1 uncultured Flavobacteriales bacterium
ACCCGCACACCGCAAACCCAAGGTTTCCTCAGCTATGCTAATCAGCTGAGGGTTAGCCGGGACCTAAGGCGAACCCGAAAGGGGTAGTCGATGGACAACAGGTTAATAATCCTGTGCTTGCTTTAATTGCGATGGGGTGACGGAGTAGTGAAAGTCCCGCGTACTGACGGAATAGTACGTTGAAGGCTGTAGGTATACGCCAGGTAGGTAAATCCGCCAGGTGTGCTGAAAGCTGATAGTACACCAATGCTTCGGCAGAGGTGATAGTGGACCTAATCAGACTTCCAAGAAAAACCTCTAAGCTTCAGATTAAAGCAACCCGTACCGTAAACCGACACAGGTGGGTGAGGAGAGTATCCTCAGGTGCTCGAGTGATTCATGGCTAAGGAACTAGGCAAAATCGCCCCGTAACTTCGGGAGAAGGGGCGCCCTCAGCAATGAGGGCCGCAGTAAAAAGATCCAATCGACTGTTTAGCAAAAACACAGGACTATGCTAAATCGAAAGATGATGTATATGGTCTGACACCTGCCCGGTGCTGGAAGGTTAAGAGGAGGCGTTATCGCAAGAGAAGCGCTGAATTGAAGCCCCAGTAAACGGCGGCCGTAACTATAACGGTCCTAAGGTAGCGAAATTCCTTGTCGGGTAAGTTCCGACCTGCACGAATGGTGCAACGAATTGGATACTGTCTCGGCCATGAGCTCGGTGAAATTGTAGTATCGGTGAAGATGCCGATTACCCGTAGTGGGACGAAAAGACCCCGTGAACCTTCACTATAGCTTAGTATTGACTTTGAGTAATAGATGTGTAGCATAGGTGGGAGACTTTGAAGCAGTGTCGCTAGGCATTGTGGAGTCAACCCGTGAAATACCACCCTTCTGTTATTTAGAGCCTAACCCCGCGAGGGGGACAGTGCTTGGTGGGTAGTTTGACTGGGGTGGTCGCCTCCAAAAGAGTAACGGAGGCTTCCAAAGGTACCCTCAGCACGCTTGGTAACCGTGCGTAGAGTGCAATGGCACAAGGGTGCTTGACTGTGAGACATACAGGTCGAGCAGGTACGAAAGTAGGGCATAGTGATCCGGTGGTTCCTCGTGGGAGGGCCATCGCTCAAAGGATAAAAGGTACGCTGGGGATAACAGGCTGATCCCTCCCAAGAGCTCATATCGACGGGGGGGTTTGGCACCTCGATGTCGGCTCGTCACATCCTGGGGCTGAAGAAGGTCCCAAGGGTTGGGCTGTTCGCCCATTAAAGTGGCACGCGAGCTGGGTTCAGAACGTCGCGAGACAGTTCGGTCTCTATCTACTATGGGCGTTAGAAATTTGAAGGGAGCTGACTTTAGTACGAGAGGACCGAGTCGGACGAACCTCTAGTGTACCTGTTGTGGCGCCAGCTGCATCGCAGGGTAGCTATGTTCGGATGGGATAAGTACTGAAAGCATATAAGTACGAAGCCCACCTTAAGATGAGATTTCTTTCAAGGGTCGTTCGAGACTAGGACGTTGATAGGCTACAGGTGTAAAGGCAGCAATGTCATAGCCGAGTAGTACTAATTACCCGTAGATTTTTTACCGGATGCTTGTTTACATGTTTGCTCCTTTATTGTCATAATCATATTTAAAACATGGTGGCTATTGCGTTGGGGATCACCTCTTTCCATTCCGAACAGAGAAGTTAAGCCCAATTGCGCCGATGGTACTGGTATTTCCGGGAGAGTAGGTCGCCGCCATAACTTTTACGAAAACCCTCACTGAAAAGTGGGGGTTTTTTGTTTTTAATCACACCAGTTTTGAGAGTATTTTTGCCTTCCATGGCATTTTTATCTCAATCATCCTCCCGTTGGACCTTTATTTTTTGGCTCCATGTCATTGTTTTGATATGGGGCTTTTCTGGTTCACTTGGGCGCTTAATTGCTTTGGGAAGTTTGGAGCTTGTTTGGCTTCGAACAGCTATTGCCTCTATTGCATTGATTGGCTTTATGTTGATGCGCTCTCGACCCCTTGTGTTGCCACCTTTCAGGGATTGCATCAGGTTGGCGGGATTGGGTGTTCTGATTGCCATTCACTGGCTAACCTTTTTTGAGTGCATCAAGCAGTCAAATGTATCTATCGCTTTAGCTTGCCTGAGTACAGGTCCGTTGTTTGTCGCCATCATTGAACCCATCGCATTCAAACGACGAATCGCAAGCAGCGAGGTGTTGCTAGCTGTTGGGGTTTTGTCTGGGATGCTCCTTGCATTGGGGAATCTTCAAGCAGACATGTACGCTATTGCATTGGGCATTTCGAGCTCAGCCATTGTGTCACTTTTTGCCGTCAGCAATGCCTTTCTTGTTAAGCGAATACCTTCTGATGTTATCTCCTTATGGGAGCTAGGCGTAGCTGCATTGGCTCTGACCTTGGTGTTGCTGTACCGCGGAGAGGTTGTGGGTGTGCTCTCCCAAACCAGTGCCATGGATTGGGGCTGGTTGTTAATTTTAGCCCTGGTTTGTACAACGTTTGCTTTCACAGTGAGCGTGCAAATCATGAAGCGCTTGACGCCATTTACCGTGGTCCTGACCGTGGCCCTTGAACCAGTTTACGGGATCCTTATTGCCTTGGCCATTTTTGGTGAGACAGAGGCCATGTCTTCCAATTTTTATGTGGGTGTTCTTGCCGTCTTGGCCATGGTAGGGATGAACGGTTGGTTGAAACGAACCAAGTCTCCGTCCAAGCAGGGCTGAATAACGATTGATTGCCTAATTTTATCCTGATGCCACTCAAACCATTTGTCTTCATGCTTTGCCTTTCAGTGAATCTGTTTTCACAGGACATTGACAGCCTGGCATTGCCTGAGAAGGCTCAACTTGGCTTCACCGATAAGCATACAGATTGGGTGATGGATATCCCTCAGGCTGCACTGCCGCCCCTCCATTATTTCAAAGACCATCAGCCGCCGTCTCTCTGGGGTCATGTGGCGCAAGATCCCATTCAGGGACTTCGCTTGAGCTCATTTGGATCCATCAATGTCTGGGATGTCATGCGGCCTTCTGTGCATGGCGTGCCCGTGGAGGATGCGACATTGCGTCACGTCGGAATCTTAACAGACTTGCATGAGCCCATGCGCTATGGGCCGCTGCCGGTGACGGAATGGTATGGGGCATCTGCACATCAAAATGGTCAAGTTTTTGGGGTGATGGTTTCTGCCAGTGCGAACCCCCGGAACCATTGGTTGGTTCACTACAAGCGAACCCAAGCAGAAGGAAGTTTACTGACAGAGGGCTATTTCATGGACAACTTGACCATCAAACAGCACGGTTGGACCAAGGATGAACAATGGGCATGGAATGTGGATTACCAGTCCAGTCATGGCCGGGTGAATGAGACAGGTGGTATTTTGGAAACCGATGTTTTAACGGTGGACAGTTTGCTGCAGAGCAATCGATCGCTGGTAACGACCCGGTGGACCAATGCGATTAGCGAGCACAAGCTTAGTCGTTGGGATATGCGATTGGCACATGATCACTTCTTCGTTCGGTCCAATGGCTTTGTTGGTCAGCGACAATTTTCTCGACCTGTGGATCTGTGGACAGACTCATTGGTCAGTTTAAATTGGCAATGGGAAGTTGGCATGCGCTTGAAAAAGTCATGGCAGATAGGCTTTGGTATGGATTACAAGACCCAAGCCTACCAAGGTGAGGATTCCTTGCATGGCCCAGCGTGGGATCCGTTTATTCGCTTGAATAGTTCAAGTAAAATTGCGGATGTAACTGCCCATCTTAACCTGGTGTCAGGCGCCTATCAGTTGAAGCTGACTCGAGATAACAAGGCTTTCCCTTTTGAAATGGCCATTCGCCAGCGAGAACCTTTTGCATGGGAGGGCATGCAAGTGGATGCCATTAACTCACAGTCTTTGATTGTTCCCTTGTGGAATGATCAAATCACCATGAGCTACCAGGCCAGCAGTGAGGAACCCATTTTGCGCGTTGATGATTGGCAGGGCATGGGCCAATGGGAAACCCGTGATGCATGGTCAAGCTTTGCCGTTGAATGGCATCATGGCAGCACCAAGGTGAATGATGCCTGGCAAAGCGATTACCGTGCTCGATACCAATATGGAAGCACTGCGGAGCTTTGCCTTCCAACATGGTCAGGTGAGGCTGAGATGGTCCGTCAATGGGACGTCAAAGGGTTGACTCCGGGGCTGAAGGCCTTTGTGGGTCTCAGTGGACGTGCTTGGTCTGGTGGCTGGCAGCGACCTGTCTACATTCCTGAAAGGGGCCAGTTTGCTATCTTAAGGCAAGCGAACTCGATGCCGGCTTCTGGTGTGATTCATGGCATGATTGGCCTTGAGCTTCCCCAGCTGTCATTGAAGCTTCATTTACAAAATGCTAATCAAGGTTGGCTACCCAACGGCATATTCATGGCAGAGCATTACCCGTTGCCGCCTGCCACAGTTCGGGTAACAGCTCGCTGGCGCATGTTCAATTGAGGACTGAGCTACACCTTAAAACGGCGAATGGTCGCTGTTGTCAGGTGTAACCGAACCAAATTGCCCTTTCTCGTTCATCTTGGATTCAATGATGGCATCTGATGACGGATTGGATGATTTTCTGAGCGAATCATAATCACTATTCATGTCAGAGAATTTTGCCAACTTGCCCTCAAAGCGCAACCGGACGTTGCTTAATGAGCCATTCCGGTGCTTGGCAATGATGAATTCAGCCTGACCATCCGTCGGGCTTCCGTCATCATCCCACTCGCTCATTTGGTAGTATTCTGGTCGGTAAATGAAGGAGACAATATCTGCATCCTGCTCGATGGCTCCAGATTCACGCAAGTCAGAAAGCAAAGGCCGTTTTGAACCGCCACGTGTTTCAACTGCACGACTCAACTGAGATATAGCGATCACAGGTATTGCCAGTTCTTTTGCGATGCTTTTCAATGATCGAGAGATGCTTGAAATCTCTTGCTCTCTGTTGCCAGAGTTCTTGCTAGCTCCAGCAGTCATCAGCTGCAAGTAATCAACGATGATGATACTTACATCGTGTTGAGACTTCAGGCGACGGCATTTTGCCCGAAGGTCAAAAATGGAAATGCCCGGGGTGTCGTCAATGAACAGTGGCGCGTCTTCCAGGGTTTTCACCTTGCTGGTTAGCTGGTCCCACTCAACGGCATTGAGGCTTCCTTTTCGCAGCTTCTCTGAGTCGATGCCCGTTTCTGAAGAGATCAATCGGGTGATGAGCTGCACAGAAGACATCTCCAAAGAGAAAAGCCCAACTGCTTTGTTGTGATCCACAGCAATATTGCGAGCCATGCTTAATACCATGGCTGTTTTTCCCATCCCTGGTCGGGCAGCTATGATGATGAGGTCGGAATCTTGCCAACCGGCTGTCACCTTGTCAATGCCAGCAAAACCCGAAGGGATACCGGAGAATCCATCACTGTTGTAAATTTCTTCAATGCGTTTGAGGGCGGCTTTCACTAACTCATTGGATCCCTCGTAGTTTTTCTTGAGGTTGCCCTGCGATACCTCAAACAAGCTTTGTTCAGCCTTGTCCAACAAGTCAAGCACATCTGTGCTATCCTCATAAGCTTCTTCAATCATGTTATTGGAGATGCGAATCAGTTCTCGCTGAATGTGTTTCTGCACCACGATGCGAGCGTGGTATTCAATGTGTGCGGCAGAAGAGACCCTTGTAGAGAGGTCTACCAATTTGGCTTCAGCGCCAATTTGCTTCAAAACCCCATCCTGCTTCAATTGCTGAGCAACCGTTAACAGGTCAACGGGTTTGGACTCACCAAAGAGTAGGTGGATGGCAGTGAAGATCAATTGATGGGACTGAACATAAAAGCTCTCTGCAGCTAAGATGTCAATGACCTTGCTCAAGGCATCACGATCGATCAGCAAGGCGCCAAGCACGGCCTCCTCAAGATCGATGGCTTGAGGGGGGATGCGCCCACCCATTGGCAAGTCAATGACCCCTGGGTTGTAGGCTGCTGATTGAGCTGGATTTTTTTTGAATGCTTCCATCTGAATCAGGCCTCCTGAAAGACCCCCATGTTACCGAATTTCTCAATGCGTGTGTCAACCAATTCATCAGCTGGAACGTCCTTAAGTTCTTGGTAGCAGTCTAGAATAACCTTTCGAAGGGTTTTGAACATGCCCTCTCGGTCGCGGTGTGCACCACCTATGGGTTCTTTGATGATGCCATCAACCAGGCCATTGCCTTTCATGTCATTCGCCGTCAGTTTCAATGCAGATGCTGCAGTTTCCTTGTGATCCCAGCTGCGCCATAGAATGGAGGAACAGCTTTCTGGACTGATCACGGAATACCAAGTGTTTTCAAGCATGAGCACACGGTCGCCAACACCGATGCCTAAAGCACCACCGGAAGCACCTTCACCAATGATGATACAAATCACGGGCACACGAAGGCGAGTCATCTCAAGGATGTTTCGGGCAATGGCTTCTCCTTGACCACGTTCTTCTGCAACAAGGCCAGGAAAGGCCCCGGGGGTGTCAATCAATGTAACAATGGGGCGGCCAAATTTCTCAGCTTGCTTGAACAGGCGAAGGGCCTTGCGGTAGCCGTCAGGGTTGGCCATTCCGAAATTGCGCATCTGACGCATTTTAGTATTTCTGCCCTTTTGTTGACCGACAAAGAGGAAACTCTCTCCGTCAATGCTTCCCCAACCACCAATCATGGCCTTGTCGTCCTTCACGCGTCGGTCGCCATGCAGTTCGATGAAGCTTCCATCGGTCAAGGCATCAATGTATGCCAAGGTGTGCGGACGATCTGGGTGACGGCTCATTTGAACCTTTTGCCACGCTGTCATGTTTTTTGCAACCTCAGCATGGGTTTTTTTCAGTTTCACCTTCAGATCTTTGACACTTTGTTTCATGTCAACACCGCTGTCCTTTGATAGGGTTTCAGCCTGAGCGATTTGATCGTCCAGTGCCTTGATGGGGCTTTCAAAATCTAAGTATTCCATAGCTATGATATAGGCCTCAAACTTACAAGATTTGTGAGGGTAAATGGTAACATGTGAATAAGAAAGGCGCAAAAACCTTTCAGCTTGAGGCGCGCCGGTAGGCAAGCATAGCTACCCCTAGGAAGAGGATGTTTGGCACCCATACCGCGACCAATGGACTGGTCACATGTGTGCTGGCGAGGGTGCTACTCAGTTGCATCAAGAAAATATAGAGGACAGCCACAAGTAAACCCAGGGCAATTTGCGCCCCAATACCACCGCGTTGGCTGCGACTAGCCATGGCAGCTGCAATCAAAACCAAGATGAAAGCAGAGAGGGGGTAGGCGCTGCGACGGTACCACTCCATTTCATAGAAAAGGACAGCTTCAGACCCGCTCAACCTCACCTGTTTCAGTGCTTTGTAGAGTTCAGGGCTGGTCATGGTTTCAATGCCCCGATTGTTGCTGCTGAATTGCTGAGGCAAAAATGCAAAACTGCTGTCCAGCCTCACCCCTGATGTCAGGCTCATATGCCCATTGGACTGCCACTGCCTCAAGGTCCAATTGTCCATGTGCCATGAAGTTTTAGCGCTGTCATACTTGATGAAAGAAGCTTTCAATCGGTCCACCATGCGGCCCTGTTCAAAATGTTCGTACGTGAAATTGTAGCCGCCCATGCGATCGGGACTCCAGGTCTCCACATAAATGAAATGGCCCGGGAGGACTTGGCGATGCAAATGAATGGGGCGCGAAGTGACCCGGTGCTGAATGTAAGCCTCCTCAAAGGCGATTCGGGAGCTGTTGGTTCCAGGGATGATGAAGTGGCTCAGGCTGGCAGAAGCCAAGCAAATAACAGCTGCACCAATCAGGTAAGGTCGCATCAGTCGACCAAAGGAAAGCCCCCCGGTTAACATCGCAGAAATCTCACCTTGATTGGCCATGCGAGCCGTGAAAAACACGGTAGAAAGAAACAGGATAAGGGCAGAGAAGGTGTTGCCGTAAAAGGCAATGAAGTTCAAGTAATAGTCCAGCAAGATGGTTGCAAGGTTCAGGTCATTGTCCATGAAATCATCCAGTTTCTGAGACACATCAAAGACCATGGCTATGAGCATGATCAAGCCCATGAACAGGGCAAAATTGCCTAGAAATTTACTGAGAATGTACCGGTCTACGCGATTCATGGGTGATCTGCCGTCGGATGGCCTAAAGCTTGGTTTGAAGTTGGGGGACCATGCGGTCTTTCCATTGCCTGAAGTCCCCTGCCAAAATATGCTTTCTCGCTGTTTCTACAAGCCAGAGGTAAAAACGCAAATTGTGAATGGAGGTGATCTGTCGGCCAAGCGCTTCATTCACATGAAAAAGGTGCCTGACGTAGGCCTTGCTGTAACGCTGATCAACACTGGCATCGCCATGTGGATCCAGTGGGCTGAAGTCCTTTGCCCATTTGGCATTCCGGAGATTGATGATGCCAATTGAGGTGAAAATCTGTCCATTGCGAGCATTCCGTGTTGGCATGACACAATCGAACATGTCCACGCCTAAGGCAATGTTTTCAAGGATGTTGGCAGGGGTTCCTACACCCATCAAATAGCGAGGCTTGTCTTCAGGCAGGATGCCACAGACCAAGTCAGTCATGGCATACATTTCTTCAGCTGGCTCACCCACACTCAATCCGCCAATGGCATTGCCCCACGCACCTTTGCTGGCAACCACCTCTGCGGACTCCTTGCGAAGGTCAGGGAAGGTGCTGCCCTGCACAATGGGAAAGAGGGCTTGATTGTGGCCGTAGAGCGGCTCAGATGCTTCCCAGGCAGCCATGCTCCGGTCCAACCACCGATGGGTGCGATGCATGGCCTCTCTTGCATAGGTTTTTTCACAAGGGTAGTCGGTGCACTCATCAAATGCCATCGCGATGTCAGCACCAATGTGACGTTGTACATCCATCACAAATTCTGGTGTGAATACATGCTTGCTGCCATCGATGTGTGACTTGAAAGTGACACCTTCCTCTGTGATTTTACGCATGTGTTTGAGCGAATGCACTTGAAATCCCCCGCTGTCGGTGAGCATTGGCCCATCCCAGGTGCTAAAGGCATGCAGACCGCCTGCGCGTCCCAAGATGTCAATGCCTGGCCTTAGGTAGAGGTGGTAGGTGTTACCAAGAACGATATGTGCCTTGATGTCATCCTTGAGCTCATGGGGATGCACCCCTTTAACTGATCCTTGTGTGCCCACGGGCATGAAGATCGGTGTGGGCACCTTGCCGTGATCAGTATGCAGGATGCCGGCACGGCCAGCGCTGTTGACATCCTTGCCTTCGAGTTCAAATTGCATGTTGTAAAATTAGCGGAATGACCTTGACTACTTTTGCTTAGATGGAAATGTGCTGGGAATGCTTGAAGGGTTTGGATGTCATGTACGCTACATGGCTGTTTTTCAGTCTGATAACATTGATTCTCTTGCTTGCCCAATTCAAATCTATCATCGCTTTATGGCCATCATGGCGACAGAATACCCTTGCGCCGACCGCTGACATGACCTTGGTATTGCTTGGGAAGGATGCTGCGGATCATGTGAAGCCTTGGCTTGAGGCATTGCAATCACACCCACACACCCAAAATACCCCCGTGATTGTGGTTGATGACCAAAGCCAGGGTCAAACGAGGCAAGCCTTGGATCAGTTGATCAAAGCTTACCCTCACATGCATGCTGTTCATGTCCCGCCATCGGTGCGATTTCAGGACAGCAGCAAGCTAGCCTACACCCTTGGGTTCAAAGCTTGCACCACCCGCTATGCTGTTTGTGTGAGTTTGCAATTCCAACCACCGGAGCAGCTGAATCAATGGCTGTCAACGATGATGGAACCTCTGGGTGGTCGTGTATTGGCCTCTTGGACATGGTCACAGTCACTGGGTGGGCTTTGGTTACAATTTGAGCATGCCATGGAACACCTGTATGCAGCCAGACGCCAAGTGAATGCCGGCCGTGCGACAGGACTGAAGGCGAGTGCTTTTGCTATTGATGTCAAATCCTTTTTTCAAGTCAAGGGCTTTTTGTCCCACATGCATCTCGATGGAGGAACCATTGAATTCTTGATGAATGACCTAGCGAAACTGGGTCAAGTCAGGCCAGTTTTAGCTAAAAATATGGCCTTATTGCCGCGATTTGAACTGCCTATGGATGTGCGTGTTCACAAGCACAGGAAGTGGAAGGAACGAAATGGCCTTAAAATTGCAGGTATTTTGCAGGCAATTCACCTGCTTTTATGGACCCTATTGATTGCGAAACCTCTTTATGACGTTGGGTTTCAGGGCCCAATTGATCATTTTTTGCTCATTAGCGGATCTCTTACCATCTTGCCATTGTTAAACGCTTACACATTGAGCATGATTTGGTGTGCAAGTGATCATTCATGGTCCATGGGCTTATTGAGCCCCTTATACTGGATCAAAACCTTGTTGCGAATACGACGATCATGACAATCAAGCCTCCCACTGCAAAAGACTTCAAGCGCTTCCCCTTTCTGACGAAAGAAGCCATTGAGCAACTTCAACGCTTACCTAACCTTTACAAGGAATGGAATTCTCGCATCAATGTGATTTCGAGAAAGGACATGGAACTGTTATGGGAGCGACACATCTTCCATTCACTTACCCTAGGCCTGGCAGCTGACTTTCAGCCTGACATGAATGTCCTAGACTTGGGCACAGGCGGTGGTTTCCCGGGCATTCCTTTGGCTATTGCATTCCCCAGCGTACAATGGACACTGAACGACTCCATGGCGAAAAAGATCCGTGTGGTTCAAGCAGTTTCTGAAGCGATGGCCATACCCAATATCAGTGCTTACCACGGTCGCATTGAGAAGCTCAAAGGCCCTTGGGATGCCGTTGTCACCCGCGCGGTGGCACCAGCAAGCCAGCTTTTGACATGGACAAGAGGTCAAGTTGTAGAGGGTGGACCGATTTATGCCCTCAAGGGTGGTCGTTTGAAATCAGAGCTCAAGGGCTTGGACGCTGAAGTCCAAGAACTGAAGCAATGGATGAAGGGATCGGAATTTTACGAAACCAAGTGCATTGTGACCTTGCATCACCAAGCTGAAGACAGCGCAAGACCCGAAATAGTCATGCCCTGATCACAGATTGCTTTTGAAATGGCTTAAGCAAGCCATCGTTACCAGCAAACAAGTCATGAAAAAACCCGCAGAGCGATCTGCGGGTTTTTTCGTTCAGTCCATGTAAGGGTAGGGGTAGGATTTTGCAGGGAGCAAGGTTTCCTTGATGGTTCGAGGAGAAACCCATCGAAGCAGGTTTTGTGCAGATCCCGCCTTGTCGTTGGTGCCAGATCCTCTGCCTCCGCCAAATGGCTGTTGGCCAACCACTGCACCTGATGGCTTGTCGTTGATGTAGAAATTGCCAGCAGAAAATGTCAAGGCCTCCAAGGCTTCATTGATGGCGTAACGATCCAATGAGAAGACCGCACCTGTCAGGGCGTACTGGCTGGTTGAGTCAACCAATGCCAAGGTCTTGGTCCAATCTGCATCTGGGTAGGTGTGAATGGTGAGGAATGGGCCAAAGATTTCTTCGCACATGGTTCTGAAATGTGGATTGCTTGTGTGAACCACGACAGGATCGATGAAGTAGCCTTTGGACTTGTCATAGGACCCGCCAGTTAGGATGTCTGCATCATCTTGCTGTTTGCTGTCATCAATGAAGGCAGCAATTTTATCAAAGGAACGCTCATCAATCACAGCAGTCATGAAATTCTTGGGATCACCAGGGCTGCCCATCTTGAAGTCTTGGATGTTGTCAAGCAATTGCTTTTTCACTTCAGGCCATAAGCTCTCAGGAATGTATGCCCGAGAAACGGCAGAGCATTTTTGCCCTTGGAATTCAAAGGCGCCACGGCTCAAAGCGGTGGCTAACTCAGTGGCATCAGCGCTGTGGTGCGCAACGATGAAATCCTTGCCGCCAGTCTCACCTACGATCCGAGGGTAGGATTTGTAACGGTCAATGTTTAGACCAATTTCCTTCCAAAGGTGCTTGAAAACGCCGGTTGACCCAGTGAAATGCAAGCCTGCAAAGTCGGGGTGCTTGAACACAACATCGCCCACCTCAGGGCCATCTGCGTAAATCAAATTGATTACGCCAGCAGGCATGCCAGCTTTGCGGAATATTTCCATCACAACCCAAGCAGAATAGATTTGGCTATCAGAAGGCTTCCAAACAACCACATTGCCCATCAAGGCAGGAGCCGCTGGCAAGTTGCCTGCAATGGCTGTGAAGTTGAAGGGTGTCAATGCGAAGACAAAACCCTCCAAGGGCCTGTACTCCACGCGATTCCATACACCGGCTGAGCTGTCGGGCTGCGTCTCATAGATGTCAGTCATGTACTGCACATTGAAGCGCAAAAAGTCGGCAAACTCACAAGCAGCATCAATTTCAGCTTGGAACAAGGTTTTGGATTGAGCCAACATGGTGGCTGCATTGATTTTTGCTCGGTATGGACCAGAAACCAGGTCTGCTGCACGCAAGAAAATGGCAGCGCGCTCTGTCCATGGCATCGCTGCCCACGCTTTGTGTGCGCTCAGTGCGGCATCGATGGCATCGCTTGCATGCTGGCCAGTACCCCAATGGTATTGTCCGATCAATTTCTTGTGATCATGAGGTGGACGGCAATCCCTTAACTCATTGGTTCGAACCTCCTTGCCGCCAATGAACATGGGGATGTCGACATGGCCTTTGAGCATGTCTTCATAGGTTGATAAAATGTCTTCACGAATAGGGCAACCAGGTGCGTAGTCGTTAATTGCTTCGTTCTCAGGGTAGGGGGGGCGAAAAAATCCGTTGGCCATGGTGTGAGTAATTGAGGTGTTAAAAAGGCCACATGCCGTGGCCTAGAGGGTCATTGATTTAGCATGACAGGCATGACCAGCATGAGGATGGACTCACCGTCCTCCAAGCCGCTTTCAGGGAACAGAAGCCCTGCACGGTTAGGTGCTGAGAGCTCCATGACCACGTCATCGCTGGTTAAATTGTTCAGCATTTCCGCAATGAATCTGCTATTGAAACCAATTTCCATGTCTGATCCATCGTATTGGCACGTGAGGCGCTCATGGGCCTTGTTGGCAAAGTCAGGGTCTTCTGCAGAAATGGTCAGTTCGTTGCCAGTGATCTTGAATCGAATCTGGTGCGTGGTTTTGTTGGCAAACAAGCTGACGCGTTTAACTGAACTGAGCAAGGTGCCGCGATCGACTGTGAGTTTGTTGGGGTTATCCTTAGGTATGACGGCCTCAAAGTTGGGGTACTTGCCATCAATCAGTCGGCAGATCAAGGTCACATTGCCATAACTGAACTGCGCATTTTGCTCCGTCACATGCATGGTCACGATGTCATCACCTTGCCCTAGGGTTGCCTTGAGTTGATTCAATGGCTTCTTTGGAATGATGAGTTCAGATGTGTTTGAAGCTTTGATGTCTTTGCGCACATAGCGAACCAGCTTGTGTGCATCCGTTGCCACAAAGGTCAATCCATCGGTTGTGAGTTGGAAGAACACGCCGCTCATGACCGGTCGCAAATCGTCGTTGCCCGCTGCGAAAAGTGTTTTGTGCAAGGCTGAAGTCAAGACATTGGCAGGCATGCTGATTGAGGCGGCATCACTGAGAGCAGCTGCCTTGGGGTATTCCGTTGCATCGACGTAGGACAGGGCATATTTGCCGTAGTCTGAACTCACCTCCACGCTGTGCTTGTCGGGATTCAAGGTGAATGTCAATGGCTGCTCAGGAAAGCTCTTAACGGTATCCAACAGGATGCGAGAAGGAATGGCTGCGGTGATTTCCCCCTCCGTCTCAATATCCAAGGTGGTGGTCATGGTTGTTTCCAAGTCAGAGGCCGTCAAGGTTAATCGACCTTGGCTCAATTCCAACAGGAAATGGTCGAGGATGGGTAGGGTGTTGTTGGTCTGGATGATACCTCCAACTGTTTGTAAGGCCTTGAGTAGCTGGCCACTTGATACGATGAACTTCATGCCTGCAAATTACTGCATGGGGAAGCCTAAATCAAGGGAAGTTTTCAACAAGTGTTGAAGGCCATAACGCTGCACCAAGGCTGACCTTCCGTCGCTTAGTAGGGCATAAAAACGGTCGGGATCATGCTCAAGTATCGTCCCATCAGCGGCTATGATATCTTCTCCGCCAGGTACGTGGTAGCAAGACATGCTGGCTTGACTTCCATCGCCGTATGACACCTCAATCAAGATGGCTGGCCTTGTTTTACCTATCGAGTCAAGCTTGTTCCAGACCTTGTCTGAGGGAATGATCATGCCTTCATACTTGGCGGACTGGATGGCCTTCACCATGGCTTGAGAAGCCATGCCATTGATTATGCTTAAGCCAGTGATGGTGGTGAATTGCTTTTGGTCATTCATTGAAAAAGACCCTTGTGGGTTCTCGCTGTACAAGATGGACATCCCGACAATGGCTGATGAATGGGGGAAGAGATTCCGGCTGCGCCAGAGGTCTTCTCGCAAAAAGAAACGGCTGCTGAGGAAGCCATTGAATCCAGGAATGTGGGTGGCTACTGGTTGGCTGTAGCCCTGCATCAACATATAAGTGCCTAGCATGTCCATGGTCTCGGACCCAACTTGAAATTGCTTGATTACCTGATCGCCGGCATAGACGATTACCTGCTTGCCATGCACGGCCAATTGTGTGAGGATATTGTTGACGGCTGCTTGTTGAGGGATGCTTCTCAAGCGAATTCTGTACAGGGTTTCCAGGATCTCATCAACGGCACCTTTTCTTGCCGAGTATAGTCCATTGACCTCCCATTGTTGTCCATGTTTGCGTAAAATGACGGTGTCAGGGCTGCGGTCCCAAATCATGATTGACGTGATGGCTGAGGTGTCTTCAATGGCAAAGTCGTGCATACCCTCATCGTACAAGCCATCATTGGCTGATGGGAACAGCCACCAAAGGATGACGGCGATAAGGGTTATCGACAGGGCAATGGGCTTCCAGTACGAAGTCATGATGGAGTATGGTGTTGATGTGAACGTCGTCGGTGTCGCCACTGGTATAACCTGGTTAATAGCAGAACAATGAGCACAGGGAGGAGGGCATTGCCCCATATTAACAGGTCTCTGTTGGCTTGAATGCGCTGCTGATCCAACAGGCGCATGACAATGTTCCTGCCACGTACATCAATCAATCCACCACCCTCAAGCAGGTAATCCACGGCATTGAGCATGAAATCTTGGTTGCCAAACTGCTGCCTGGAGAATTGATCAAAGCCCAATGGCAATGGCAGGCCGCGTGGGATGTCAGGAATTACTAGGTTGCGTTGGTTCTTGATGAAGTCGCCATCGGCAACAACAAGCAGTTTGGCATCACGTGCCACATCAGGTGCAGCGCCAAGGGAGGTGATCGGTGTGATCCGGTTGGCATAGAATGAGGGCAAAGCACCTTCTAGCAAAATGGCTGTAGGCAATGCGGACTCTTGGAATCGCGAACGATCCGGCTCATTGAAAAGTGTGGCAAGGCTCACTTTGCCAGGTGTTGGTTGGCGTTTTGAGTAAGGCGATGACAACAACAGGGCGGTTTTCTTCACGCCAGGTACAGCAATGGTATCCATGGTGGTTGGAAATTCCATGCGAATGGCATTGAGGTTTTTCGCAATGGGGTGCTCAACCTGTGGCAAGAACAAAGGAAAGTAGGCCCATGGTCTGAGGGTCTTGCGTGAAACATCACTGGGTATACCGGCACAAACCAAATCCTGCAACAAGGCGGTATTGACCCGAACACCATAATTGAACAAGGGTGCGTCAAGTCCCGTGGCATCCAAAATGGGGTAGGCTAGAAACTCAGGAGCAAATGACAAGGAATCAAGTTCTGCATGAACGGCTTCAACCAAGAAGATGGCCCTTCCATTGCGCATGAGGTATTGATCCAATAACCACAAGTCTAAATCAGAGAACATTGATCGAGGCTTTGCCAGGATGATCAAATCGTAGGCGTTGAGTTGTCGCATCTGCAAGTCCAAGGAAATCCCGCCCGTAAGGCTGTCTACAGGGTACTCCCTTAAATTGAAATGGCTGACCTGGTAGCTGCGTTCAAGGACTGATTCCAATGAAGCGGTTTCCATCTCGGACAAGCCATTGTGACCATCAATGAAGGCGATGTGCTTGGTCAAAGGTTGTGTCAATCCACGCAGTGCGGACGCCAATACATACTCCAGGTTTTGAACGGAGGCATTGATCTGTGTCTCTGGCGCGGTAGCAAATTGCTCAATCAACAATTGAACTGGCCAGATCCTGCCTTTGTGGCTGGCCATGGCGCCGGGGAATATTTGCTGTTTCCGGACACCGTCCACTTGCTCAATTTCAATCTGAATAGCTGACAGCCCTTGATTCCTCAACTGGGTGTAGGTATCCCTTCTGGTTTGTGGATCTGGGTTGTCAGACGGGTTTTCAAAGCGGATTTGCACGTTGGAATTCAAGACTTGAAATTCCTCAAGCATGCGCTTGGTCTCAGCTTTAAGGCGTTCAAATCCTGAGGGGAGATCGCCGTCGAGGTAGATGACAAAGAGCATGGGCTCATCAATGTCTTCAACCAATGCCGTTGTTGCGTCAGACAAGGTGAATCGCTGATCCTCTGTCAGGTCAAGTCTCACAAACCAAGATTGGCTTAGCCAAGCAAGCAGGAACAAGCCCCCTGCGATGCCAAGAAGCTCTAGCATGTCTTTCGCTGAGCGTTTCATGACCAATTTCTTCGTTTAAGAGCGGTAACAGATGCTGCTAAAAAGATGCCGCAAAGACACAGAAAGTAGATGATGTCACGGGAGTCAATCACCCCGCGGCTGATAGAACTGTAATGCTCGCTGATGCCTAATTGACGCCAGAAAAGCCCGTGGTTATTGACCGGCATCATGTCGGCTATTTGATCAAACCCTGTGTACATGAAGAGGCAAATCATGGATGACATGACCAAGGCCACAATGGCATTGTCTGTTAAACTGCTAATAAAAATGGACACACTGAGGTAGGAAGCTCCAAGCAACAGCAGTCCTAGGTAGGATCCCGCTGTGCTCCCCAGGTCAATGTTGCCAATGGGGTTGCCCATTTGTTGCACGGTGATCACATAAACCGCTGTCGGCACCAAGGCGAGCCGGATGAGACTCAAACCAGCCAACCATTTGCCAACCACAATATCCCATTCAGTCAAGGGTTTGGTGAGAAGCCATTCCAAGGTTCCTGCACGTTTCTCTTCAGCAACCATTTTCATACCAATGCCTGGGATAAGCAACAGAAAAAGCCAAGGGCTGAGCATGAACAGGCCGTCCAGTTGAGCATAACCGCTGTCAAGCAAGTTGAATGGACCATCCAAAACCCAGAGAATCACACCATTGAAACCCATGTAGATGGACAAGATCAATGCCCCAGTGGACGACTGGAAAAAGGAACAGAATTCTTTGTAGGCGATATGCAGCATGCAGGGGTCAAATCTCGGTTAAAATTGCTGACACGCAAGCCTTAGTGCAATTGCAATTCAACGGGGTCCTGCAGGCCTAACCCAAAGAGGTTACTGGCTGTGTTCACGCCGTGTTGGCCAGGCCAAGAAATGCCCAACTCAAGAAATCCCATGTCATTGATTCGCATGTAGCGGGACCCTGGGTCCATTTTTTCACCCAGGTTGTTGATGAATCTATCGATGACCATGCCACGAGCGAGCACCTTCAGTGTCCGCCCTTGCTGCCATTCTTTGAGCCATGTTTCACTGGCATTGGTGACCACTTGGCCAAAGTGATCCACGTACTGTACATGAACAATTGCATGGTTGGGGTCCAGAACTTCTGGATGGGTGGACTGCAATTGATTCCATTGAGGCCTGGGAGGTCCTAAGGTGCTGATGGTGCCGCCTGCAATCAAGTGAGCAGCAGCTGCGGTCATGATGTCTCCGGGATCTGTGAGGTCCAAGCGGTTTCGCATATCGATGGTGACCAACTCATCGGGCTGTCGGCCAGGGAAGAGCAAAGAAAGCCCGCCATGATCCTGTGTCAGGAAGTAATGACCATCAATCATGGCTGCAATGGGTGGATGGTTCACCATGGGTCGACAATCGATCAGCATGAGATGAACAGAACCTTTAGGGAAAGCCTTGTAGGCCCCGCCAAGAATGTAGGCAGCCTCTTGATGGCTTCGTGGACTAACGTCATGGCTGACATCAACCAGGGGTGAAGCCACCTGATGGCGCAGCATTTCACTGTACAATCCTGCGCGAATGGCAGCGGCATCTGGATCTTTCCAGCCGTAATCTGTGGTGAGTGAGACGATAGGCATTTATGGTAAATTTGTCCTTTCAAAAGTACCTCAATCGGCTTTAGCCAACACGGAGCAAATCATTCAAGCTTTAGGCAGCTAAAAATTCATACCATGGACCACAGCTCTCTCACATTCACGGGTCAATCTAACCTTTACCAAGGGAAGGTGCGCGATGTGCACTTCCTTGAGCATGGCTTGTTGGCTTTGGTTGCTAGTGATCGCCTCTCAGCCTTTGATGTTATTTTACCGGTAGCTATTCCACACAAGGGCCAAGTCCTCAATCAAATGGCGACCCATTTCTTGAAGGCAACCGAGGACATTGTCCCCAATTGGCTGCTCGCAACGCCTGACCCAGTGGTTGCTGTGGGTTACGCTGCCAAGCCTTTCAAGGTTGAAATGGTGATTCGGGGTTATTTGGCCGGCCATGCTGCCAGGACCTATGCTGAAGGAGATCGTCTGCTTTGCGGTGTGAAATTGCCCAATGGACTCAAAGAAAATGACCCATTGCCTGAGCCAATCATCACCCCATCGACCAAAGCAGATCAAGGGGATCACGACATGGACATTTCTCGTGAGGACATCATAAGTCAGGGCATTGTTTCAGCCAGTGATTACCAACAGTTGGAGGATTACACCAAAGCACTGTTCCAGCGAGGAACGGAAATGGCAGCTAAGCAAGGTTTGATATTGGTTGACACCAAGTATGAATTTGGTCAACTTCCTGATGGTCAAATCGTTGTGATTGATGAAATCCATACGGCTGATTCATCCAGGTACTTTCATCAAGAGGGGTACCAAGCAAGGCAAGATGCCGGGCAAAAACAAAAGCAACTCAGCAAGGAATTTGTTCGAGAGTATTTGATGGATCAGGGGTTCCAGGGTCAGCCTGGTCAGGTCGTGCCCGCCTTGACGGAGCAATGGGCACAATCGGTTTCTCAACGTTACATCGAACTCTATGAGCGCATGACCGGAGAAGCTTTTGAGCCAGCATCGCAAAGCGGTGTTGATCAGCGTATTCAAAACAATGTGGAACGGTTTTTGGCTACCTACATGGCATGAAGCATTTACCCTTAGGGCTTTTCCTTGTTTTCGCCTGCATGACGCCGTCCAAGCTGTCAGCTCAGCTCTTGAGTTATGGCGTGGATGTTGGTGCGCATTTTGCCAATGTCAGCATGCAGACCCCTTCCAGCCTGGACCCCAATGACGTGACGTTCGTTGCAAATGGCGGCATGCATGCCGGACCTTATGCCCGGCTTGGTATGGGTATCGCCTATGTTCAAGCGCAAGTCTGGTTGACGCAAATCGACCAGTCCATCATCATCAATCAGTCAGGTAATTCTATGATGCCTATGGTAACAGTGCCATGGACCATGCGTCGCTTGGATGTGCCTGTAGAGGTTGGTGTCAAGTTGGGGCCCTTCTTTGGTTTTGTGGCACCTGTATGGTCTGCCGGTCTTCAAGACATCAGTGATGTCAGCAATTTGACGGAAAACGATGGCACTTGGGGTGCGCAGATTGGTGCTGGAATCAAGTTGAGTAAATTCCAAGCCAAACTTCGCTATGAGGGCAATTTGTCACCCTTTGCTCAGGCGTTGAATTACCAAGGTCAGGTCATTGCCACCGATGGTCGCATGTCTCAAATCATTGCCTCTTTGAGTTACCGCTTGTAACGTTTGAAGCCTTTCATGGCTTGCAAATTGGTCAAGCCCTAGCGGGGTTGAACCACCTTCAATCGCTTTCTGCGAAGGGCCTGTGCCACAAGGGACGTGAGATAGCCGTTGGCTGGAATGGTCGTCATGCGCTGATTGAGCACATCCCATTGATCCAGGTCTGACATCAAGTCAACTTTTGCATAGCCGATGAGCTGGTAGTTGTCTAGGAGAAAAGCGATTTTCTCACCAGGATTAGCCCCTTTGTCAACCAGAATAATCCGTGAATGGGGAAATGCAAGCTGCATAATCTGTTCAGAAGCCGTGGATGGCATGCTGACTGCTTTCTGCTGATCATGGTTTCTCTTGAGGGTTGCTAAATTCCTCGCAACCATCTTGACATGCTCTGGCACGGCCAGATCTTCAGGTGATTTGTCATAACGCAAGCACATGCCCGCAATCCACCACAAGCCTTCTTTCGTGTCAGCTACCTGCAAGGCAGGTTTTTGATGGCGCATGGGTTGGATATCCCAAAGGATGGCGTTGTCTGATTCAACGGCAACGAGTCCACGTTTGAGCTGGTACTTGTCAACAGTTTCATTGTAGGTGGGCTTGAGTCGCTTCAAGTCCATGTGTGCTTTGATTTCAGCCAGCAGCAGACTGCCTGTGGTTTCCACCTTGATGCTGGCAATGGCCTTTTGCATGGCCAAGGCTTTGTCACTTGTGGCCAGGAAATGCCGGTCAATACGCACACGCAATTGATCTGAACGACCAAGGTAAATCACCTTGCCAGCTGCATCGAACAGGTAATACACCCCCGTGGTTTTAACCAGCTTGGTGATCTGTTCAGTGAATCTGTGGACGCCTGTTGCGCTTGGTTGTTTCAAAAAGGTGCCATGGATGTATTGCTCCCGATCTTTTTCTAACAAGATCTTGAGTAGGTCCACGGTTACCAGGGCATCCCCATCTGCGCGATGCCGCCTGCTGTTGGTCAAGTTCAAGTTTTCGCAGATGCTTGCAAGGCCATAGCTTTTCAAGCCAGGGATGAAGCGTTCTGCCAGGGGAATGGTGTCCATCACCACCCTTGAGTAGTCAAAGCCTAGCCGCGCAAACTCTTCTTTGAGGACGCGGTAGTCAAAGGGTGCGTTGTGAGCTACAATGATGGCGTCTTTGGTGATTTCCACGATGCGCTTGGCCACTTCATGAAACTTGGGTGCCGTCATGACATCCTTGTTTTTGATGCCGGTCAGCTTTTCCACAAAGGGAGGGATGCGGGTGCCGTCAGGGTTGACCAAGGAGATGAATTGATCCACGATTTGTTCCCCGTCAAACAGGTAAATAGCCACCTCAATGATGCGCTCTGTACCAGACTTTCCGCTGGTGCCTTCTAAATCGATAACTGCGTACATCAGGACCGTTGACCAAAGATTGATGACCCCACGCGGACCATGGTGCTGCCCTTTTCAATGGCTAATTGAAAGTCCCCACTCATGCCCATGCTGATTTGCTTGAATGCTGGGCTAAACCGTTCTTTCAAGCCATCAAAGGCTGATTGCAAGCACTGAAACTCAGTTGAAATCTGTGATTTGTCATCGGTGAATGTGGCCATGCCCATCAGTCCACAAATGGTCAAATGGGGGTAGTCTTCAGGTTGAAAGGCTTGCAGTTCTTCCAGCTCATAGCCTTGTTTGCTGCTTTCCGTGGCGATGTGCATTTGCAGCAAAACATTGATGTTTCGATCATTCAGTGCAGCTGCTTTGTTCAATGCGTTTGCGACCTTGTTTCGATCCACGCTGTGGACCATGTGCACAAAAGAGGCGAAGTCCTTGACTTTGTTGCTTTGGATATGCCCTATCATGTGCCAGCGAATGTCTGATGGCAAGACAGCAGCTTTCTTCGCCATTTCTTGCACACGGTTTTCGCCAAAGTCTCTTTGCCCTGCCTGGTAGAGGATTTCAATGGCCTCAATGGGCTTGGTTTTGCTCACCGCCACCAAGGTGACATGTGATGGCAGTTTAGCCTGCACGTCATGCAGGTTGTCAATCAACGGTGTCATTCCCATGCGTACAAAGTGATGCCGGATCGCAATTTAGGTTCGATGTAGGTGCTTTTGGGTGGCACAGTTTCGCCGCGGTCTGCCAATGAACGGACATCTTTCCAATGGGGCTTTGGCAAGACAAAGGCGCTGTCGCCCTCATCCAATGCTTCTATCAGTTGATCCAAGGGTAAATCCCCTGGCAGGTAGCGCATGCGGGCATCATCCCTTTCATCGATGATTTGCATGCAAGGATGAAGAACATGGTCAAACAGCCATTGACTTTCCGGGAATGCTATGCCTTCATCTGTTAAATGGTACCAGTTGCCACCATGGAAGGCGTAGATGCCAGACTCAGGCAAGCCTTGAGGGGCATCCTTGAGTGGGCTGCCCAGGTCGATCCATGTGCTGGCCTGGTCATTGGATACAATGCGGTGGAAGGACGTCACGTGCAATTGGCTTTCATCCAGCACAAAGGCCATGACACCATCCTGTTTGTTGAGCAGTTTGGATGAGGCGATTCGGTGATGGCCATCTGCCACATAAAAGGCATCCATGTCGCCAAAAGCTTGAGCAATTTGCTCATTGAAGGATTGAGGAACAGGCCAGAGGCAATGGATTGCCATGTCTGTTGTGGCGAATTCAACATCAGCATTCGAAGCGGTCACTTCACCGATGATTGACGAGATGGTTGCTTGGGGCTCATGGGTCAAAAGGATGGGCTCTGCATGAAAACCCACGGTTTCCAAATAGGCGGCAAAGAGCTGCTCTCTTTTAGCCAATGTAGCCTCATGCGGTTTGATGCGGCCCGCCTGGTAATCCTTCAAGGAAGCCAGGCCAATGATGCCTGTGAATGCATGACCATGCCAGGTTTGCCGGTAGATGTAGTAGCTGGCATTGGTTTCCTTCACCAGGTAGCCTGAGGAAAGGAAATCGACAAATCCCTTGCGGACACCCATGAAAACGGGTTCACCTTCCCCTGATTTGCGCTGAAGCACATGCATCAAAGAGTAGGGGTTGGAAGAGAGCTTTTGCCAGAGGTCTTCCTCTTTGTAGGTCACGTAGGACCGAGTGCTAACCAATGAGGCCAATGCCCTAGGGGGGCGGATAGCAGCAAAAGGTTTTAGCTTTTCCATGGCTTAGCTCTTGGCCATGATTTGCTCCGCCAATTCAAGCCCAATTCTGGCTTGCGCTTCCACAGTGGCCGCGCCGATGTGAGGTGTGAGTGACACATGAGGGTTCATCAAGATCTGAACGGATGGCTTTGGCTCGTCGACAAACACATCCAAACCAGCGGCTTTGATGTGTTGGGATTTCAGGGCATCGATCAAGGCCGGTTCGTTAACCACGCCACCGCGGGCAGCATTGATCAAAAAGGCGCCTTTCTTCATGGTGGCAAGGGCTTTTGCATCAATCAATTCACTGTTGCCTCCGATGTGCAAGGTGACCACGTCAGCTGCTCGAAGGACTTCGTTCATGCTGAGCATGCTGGCTGAAGTTTTCAGTATTTGACCATCTGCAAAGGCCACCTCAAAGTCCCCATCCAGGAGGTGGGGGTCATGAGCAATCACTCGCATGCCAACACCGTAGGCTCGACGTGCAACAGCCTTGCCAATGCGGCCAAACCCGATGATTCCAAGGGTTTTTCCAGACAGTTCACTGCCTTTTGCGTAGGCTTTTTTCAATTGCCCAAACTGGCTATCGCCATCCAGCGGCATGTTTCTGTTGGCGTCATGCAAATGACGAACCATCCCAAAGAGGTGTGCAAACACCAACTCAGCCACAGAATCGGAGCTGGCAGCAGGGGTGTTAAACACCTTCAAGCCTTTGCTTTTTGCGTAGTCCACATCGATGTTGTCCATGCCTACGCCGCCACGACCTACCATTTTAAGGCTGGGGCATGCGTCAATCATGTCTTGCCTGACAGTGGTCGCAGAGCGAACCAGAATGGCATCCACCTTGTGTTGGTTGATGTAGTCGATGAGTTGGCTTTGTGCCACTTTGGTGGTGATGACGCTGTGGCCGCCAGCGGTCAAAGCATCGATGCCTGATGTTGCAAGGCCGTCATTGGCCAGTATGGTGAGTGACATGGTTGAGTTTGGGTATTAAGCTTGTTGTTCAAGTTCTTGCATGACTGCCACAAGGGCTTTCACACTATCAAGTCGCAAGGCATTGTACATGGATGCCCGGTACCCGCCAACTGATCGATGGCCCTTGATGCCTATGATGCCAGCATCTGCTGCCAGTTGTTCAAAGGCAGCACCTTTGCTTTCATCCGCCAAAAGGAAGCAGGCATTCATCAAGGATCGGCTATCCTCCCGAGCAGTGCCACGGAACAAGGGGTTGCGATCAATTTCTGCATAGAGCATGGAAGCGCGTGCATTGGCCAGTGACGCCATGGCTTCTAGGCCGCCCTCAGACTTGATCCAGCGAAGGGTGAGCAGTGAAGTATAGATGGCAAAGACCGGCGGTGTGTTGAACATGCTTTCCTTGTCTGCATGCACGAGGTAGTCCAACATGGACGGGATGCTGCGGCCTGTTTTGCCAAGGATTGACTTGCGTACAGCAACAAGGGTGGTTCCAGCAGGACCTAAGTTCTTCTGTGCGCCGGCATAGATCAAATCGAATTGATTGAAGTCCATGGGGCGAGAGAATATGTCAGAGGACATGTCGCAGACCAGCACGTCATCGGTGGCAGGGAAGGTGGTCATTTCTGTACCTACAATGGTGTTGTTGCTTGTGCAGTGCACATAGTCCATGCCTGTTGGCAAAGATGACATGTCAGGGATGTGATTGAAGCCGTCTTCTTCTGAGCTGGCAAACACATGAACCTCGCCAAAAGCCTTGGCCTCTTTGATGGCCTTCTTGCTCCATGTGCCAGTATTCATGTAGGCAGCCTGTCCATCGACCTTCATTAAGTTGTAGGCTGTCATCAAGAACTGCATGCTTGCGCCACCTTGCAAAAAGAGCACTTCATAATCTTCATCGAGGTTCAGTAGCTCTTTGGTCAAAGCGATGGCTTCATTCATGACGGCAACCAAGCGCTTGTCGCGGTGACTGATGGAAATCAGGCTGAGTCCAGTGTTCTCAAAATTCAAAAGGGCATCAGCAGCGCCTTGGACAACGCTTTGGTCAAGAATGCAAGGGCCGGCAGTAAAGTTGTGTTTGGTCATTGGTTTATATATGGCTTGGCAAAGGTACTAAGATGCCAACCGCCATTTGCCTCTGTTGAATTCTAGCGGGGCTTGTGCCAATGTGGGGCCGTATCGGCGATAGTCACCCACCTGGCCATGGCGCATCGGGGCCAATTGATCGATTAAAATTTTGCCGGGCTTGATTTGCTTGATCGATGCTGAAACCCCTGTAGCGTACTGAAGAATCAGGCGGGTTGCGGGCCTGTCAAACGCTTGGTCATTGAAGCTCTCAAGGGCAAAAACAGGCGACCCAAAGTGAGGTCCATGCTTGCTCAATATCACGGGCTCTACAATTTTTCTTTGCGCCTGCATGGGGTTCATTGATGGCTGAAAGATCAGGGCCAGGTAGTGGGTGATGCCAGATCGCTTAACCTGAACGATGTCATAAGTCATCCCCATGTTGTAATCAGCACATCGGTACCGACCATCATGACTCAGCCCCTCCATAGTGGATGACTGCCCTTGGGTGGCTTTGTTGTACCAGGTTTTGTTGTGCTGCCATGCAGCAATGCCTCGAAAAGCATAATGGCCTTGTGTCTGAGGAATGGCTAAACTGATAAGTGCCAGTTTCCCATTGGGAGAAACACTCACAAGGATAGGGTGTTCAGCAAGGGCTGATAAGGTAGCAGGAACCCCCATCGAGTCCATCTGAGAAAGTATGCGGGCTTGCATGCGTTCGCCAGCCTGCAGTCGAATGGGAGCAGTTGCACCTTCTAACATGGTGGTTGACCACTGACTGATGCTGTCCATCTGAGCATGCATCGCATAGGATTGCCACAGCATGCAACAAAGGATCAGGTTCCGCATTCAGTCCAGGTGTAGGAAGTCTTTTTTTTCTAGAAGTGCTGCATCTGTTTCCACATGGTCTTCGTCTGGCACACAGCAATCCACAGGGCAAACTTCTGCGCATTGAGGTTCTCCATGGAAGCCAATGCACTCGGTGCATTTGTCAGTTACGATGTAATACAGGTCAAAACTGACCGGTTCTTGCTCCGTATCAGCATTGGTGGCCACGCCTGAAGTGCTCACCATATCTCCCTTAAGGCCAGTGCCCTCATTGAATCGCCACTCCATGCCACCTTCATAAATGGCATTGTTGGGGCATTCTGGCTCGCAGGCGCCACAATTGATGCATTCGTCGGTGATGATGATAGCCATTTGGATACTTTTACGCAAAGATAAGATGGTAATGGATGGAATAAGTCACAGATGGCAGGCACTTGTCACTTTAGGTAGGAAAATGTCAGATTTGGCAATGGATAAAGACCTGCTAGAAACAGCGAAGATTCACAACGCTTGGTTCACGCCGGACTTTTCAAAGCGGGCCTTCAAGGGATGGTCACAAGCTTTGCGATCTGAAGCTGTCGAGCAGTGGTACGATCAGGCCTTATCCAATGGGTACAGTGAAGCAAAAACCGCCAAGCAGGTCGGTATTCTCTGCGCGGGAAACCTGCCCATGGTTGGTTTGCACGACATGCTAACCGCTTATGTCTTAGGTCATCAAGTGAAAATAAAACTGAGCAGCGATGACAAAATCTTGATGTTAGCCGTCATTGATAGCTTGAAGGGCATAGACCCAACAGCTGTCATTGACCCCAGTGACAACCTCAAAGGCATTGAGGCCATCATTGCTACAGGAAACAACAACAGCTTGGGGTATTTCAAGCAATACTTTGGCCATTTGCCACACCTGTTTCGTAGTTCCCGGACTTCAGTGGCAGTTCTGGATGGCAACGAGACGGCAGAGGACATGGCTAATTTGGCAGAGGATGTTTTTCTCTTTTTTGGCCGCGGTTGCCGCAGTGTCACACACCTGTTTATCCCGGAAGACTATGATGTGCAACGCCTGTTCAAGTCGTGGTTTGACTGGGGGCACCTAGCTGAACATGCAAAGTATGGTTCCAATTTTGACTACCACCGGGCGCTTTACATGCTCAATAAGGAGTTTTTTCTAGAAAACCATTTCACCTTGTTGCGGGAGAACCCGGCTTTGAAACCGCCAGTCGCAGTGATTCATGCTTCCAGGTATGCCAACCTTAATGCAGTGAAGTCCCTCATCAACGAAAAGGCCGACGAGATTCAAACCACGGTTGGTAAGGGCATGGATTGCGCTTTTGGCCAATCCCAGTTGCCTGAGCTGTGGGATTACTCGGATGGGGTTGATACCCTGTCATTTTTAGCCAAGGCATAGGTTGTCATCCCACACCCTATTGAATGACATGATTAATGGCATTTTAAGCTATTTCCAGCCCTCGTATACACCTAGTCCAAATAATGCGTAGTCCAGTTTAGATGGGTCTTCAGGGCTTATTGATCGAATGGATGAGTCCAACTCTATGACTGCTTTCCAGTCGTTTTGTTTTCTTGTTAATAGCCCGAGGCTTCGCGCAACACGGCCGCTATGAACGTCAAGAGGAATACTAAGAAGAGCAGGGTCTATATCCCATATGCCAAAATCGACACCTTCAGTATTGGGCCGAGCCATCCATCTAGCGTACATCACTAAACGCTTACATGCACTCCCTTTGGTAGGGTCTCCAAAATGTTTGCTCGCTCGTTGGGGGAGACCATGATTTAGGAGAAAAATTTTAAAGACAGTAAAAGCACCGCCAAGATTTGTAGCGTCGGGTGTTAGGGTTTGTTTGAAAAATTCACCAATTGAAGCGTAGCCTTGATAGAGTTGTTGTAGCGCTAAAACCAGCCCCCTAATGTCCTCATCTTTAAATGTGCGGTGAACAAATCCATCAAAGGATTTCAAATCAACAGAGCTGGCATTTGTAACAAAATCTGCAGGACTGTTGTCCATTCGTTCCATCAAGTCCTTTGATTTTGATATGATGGTTTTACGACCTCCCCAACTTAGCATTGCAGCAATGAGTCCGCTGATTTCAATGTCTTTGGTGCTAGCGTATGAGTGGGGAATCTGTATCGGATCATCTTGGATGAAACTGGATTGTGCGTATTGATTAGCTTTCGCAATCAAAAAATCCCGAAGTTCTCCTTGAGGTAAGTTCATTTTGAGTTTTTAAGCTTGTACAAGTGAGCGCTATTCAAGTGGATCAGTTGTAGATGCGTTAACGCTCCAGTGCCCCTGCGTCGGGAGATAAGACCCTGCTGTGGTTCAAGGCGTCCAATGGCACGCGTTGCGCAGCAGGTGCGATGCCTAGGTCGATGGCTTGAGAGGCTGAGTCCAAGGCATAATCCCATTGATTGATGTCCACCAATTGTGGGTCTGCATTGAAAAGGCAATTCAAAAACTGGTTGGGGTCTGTTGGGTCATAAGTGGCCGGGCTTGGATTGGTGTTCAGCTTGATCAATGATCCCTCAAAGTGGGTATTGAAGGCTGCTTGATTGCCATGGCCAAACCCGACTTCTGAGCCTGTGCTGCCTGTGATGATGCAGTTGCTGAAGTTTGCCTCGTTCAAATCCCTGTACCGGTAGCTTCCCATGCCGTCATCGTAGCGATTGAATAACCCAATGGTTGCTGTGTTCCTTGCAGAAGGGAAGTGATTGACAAAACTGCAATGGTCAGCATTCACTGTTCCTCCTAAGGTGTAAAAACCATAAAGTCCCGCATTGCCAATGACCACATTTTCCATGTGAATGTTGCCAAACCCGGAATAGATGCCCGCTCGACTCATGTCCGTGATCCGGCTGTTTGTGATGGTGACATTGGGTCCCTGGCCTAGCGGGACGGAGTCAGCCCGGATACCAATGCTTCCGTTGCGCAGCCATGTGTGGTTCATGGTTAAGCTGGCACCTCGCTGCACAAATAGGCCACCAAGTACGCCACCCCACTGGCCCGGGATGTTGTGGTAAAATGGCTCCAGCCGATCCCCCTCCAAGGTAATAGGGTTGTCATAGCTGCCGTTGTTGGAGGCATCCATCCGAAGTTGCCCTCCGCTGCTGACCCAAATGCCAGATTGGTTGTGAAAATGCAAATGACTGTCTGCCAGTATATCTAAGCTGCTGGCACTGTCAATAAGAACATAGCCATAGATGATATGTGGTTTATCAGTGGGCCAAGTAGTCTGTCCATTGATGATCCTGTAGGGAATGCGGATGTCTTGGTTTGGTGGATTTTGCGGAATAACAAGCAGCTGGTTGGGGTAGTGGAAATAGGCATCCAATGCCAGGGTGACCAAATGGATGTCCTGACTGAGGCCTGCATTGAGCAGGACAATGGAGTCCGTGTAAAGGAAGGACATGCCGTTCGCCGCTGCCGTCACCTCCACAAAAACATAGATGCTATCATTCGCCGCCAGTTGGATATCAGCAAAGTGATGCCCGCTCTCCCCATTGACATTGATGCGGAAAGGGCTGCTTTCACCGCCAGCCAAGTACAGGTTGTTGATCAAAACAGCCTGATTGCTAGGGTTGACAATGCGCATCTGGCGCGTTGAACTGCCCACCGAGCTGAACACGGTGTCCAAGTAGACTGTGTCTGAAGAGAAGGTTAGCGTGACAGGTTCTGTGGAAGGTTTGAATTCAGGCTTGCATGCCATGGCAAAGGCCAGAACCAAGGCGCTGAAAAACAAGAAGGATGACTTACGGAGTTGCACGTGATGTTAAAGGTTAAATTGATGTATCTTCGCCAACCGCAAAATGGAGGTCGGGCCAAATCCTGATCTATTAATAATTACCGCGATGAAAGAAGGCATACACCCAAACAATTACCGCGTCTGCGCATTCAAAGATATGAGTACTGGCGACGTTACACTCATAAAGAGTGCAGCAAATAGCAACGAAAATCTTGAAGTGGAGGGAACAGAGTTTCCATTGATCAAAATGGAAGTCTCCTCATTCTCCCACCCATTCTACACTGGCAAGAGTAAATTGGTTGATACAGCAGGCCGTGTGGATAAGTTCCGCAACCGCTACGCCAAGTTTAGTAAGTAATTGGTGCTAACTTGGGGGCTATGGAGTTGATTTTCCACTGCGACCAAGAACACCATGGCTTAAAGCCTCTAACATGGACCCGTCCTGTGTCGGATCTACGCATTGGCATTTTAACGATTTCTGAAAAGTGGTCCAGGTATTTATCTGCGACCAGGTTGTCTTTTCATACCGCCGATCACTTGGCAGTCAAGTACCCCTTGTCTTCTGCAAGCGATGCTTTGCACCTGCGTGGGGGTCTGCTACCATCACCCGTATTGGTTGCTGCTGTGCAGGCCTTGACGCCTGGCCAGAAGCTGGTTTGTGGTGATCAATGGTTGGCCCACCGACAGGGCGATGACCTGATCGAATTCAAAGGGGATGTGCAGATTGTGCAACGACCTCATCAGATCTTCCAGTGGAATGCGACGGAGATGGACAAAGATTTTGATCTACTGACAGCAGGTCGGCGCTCACAAAAGATTGCTTCAAGCAACACCTTGATTGGTGACCGAATCTTCCTTGAGCCAGGAGCGAAGGTGGAAGCCAGCGTGCTCAATGCCACAGATGGACCTATTTACTTAGCAATTGATTCGGAAATCATGGAAGGTTGCTTGGTCCGAGGGGGTCTAGCCTTGGGAGAGAATAGCCAGCTGAAAATGGGTGCGAAAGTCTACGGTTCAACGACTATAGGGCCGTATTGCAAAGTCGGTGGCGAGGTCAATAACTCTGTCTTCTGGGGCTACAGTAGCAAGGCCCATGAGGGGTTTTTAGGTAATTCAGTGATTGGCCAATGGTGCAACCTGGGTGCTGACACAAACAATTCAAACCTCAAGAACGACTATGGCATAGTCAAACAATGGCATGTGCCTTCAGGTCGATTCCTTTCAACGGGTTTGCAATTTTGCGGACTCATCATGGGCGATCACAGCAAATCTGGCATCAATACCATGTTCAATACGGCTACTGTCATTGGCGTTTCATGCAATGTGTTTGGTTCAGGGTTTCCCCGCAGTTTGATTGCAGATTTTTCATGGGGTGGGGCAAGCGGCCAGTCCACTTACCGATTAGATAAAGCCTTAGTCACTGCAGAACTTGTCTTGGCCCGAAGGGACATGCTATTGGATGCCGTTGAATCGGACATCTTGTCAGCCATTTTTGCTCAAACTGCAAAAAATAGGGGTGGCACGGGCATTGCGTAGTTATTTAGTCTATGGATCAATTTGGGCAATTTCTCCTCTCAGAGGACACAGACTTCATTCCTCTCATCACCAATGAGGAAGACAACAAAATTCCTGACAATGAATTAGCGGAAGAGATTGCCATCCTTCCCCTGCGGAATACCGTGCTGTTTCCCGGTGTGGTTTCCCCTATAACTGCTGGCAGAGACAAGAGTATTCAGTTAATCCAGGATTCTCAGCGTGCAAAAAAGCGCTTTGGTGTCTTAGCACAAAAGGAAATGGACATTGAGCACCCCAATGCTGATGACATGTTTGAAGTTGGCACCTTGGTACAAATGATCAAGTCATTCCGCATGCCTGATGGCAACATCACTGCCATATTGCAAGGCAAGCGCCGATTCCGTGTGCTGGAATGGCTGGGTCAGGATGGCCCTTACCTGCGCGCAAAGGTGACCTACCTCAATGATGATGAGCGGGAGATGAACGATGTGGAATACTCAGCTTTGATGGAGAAAATCCGTGAATTGGCTTTGGAAATCATCGGAGAATCACCCAATATCCCAACGGAGGCACAAGTGGCGGTTAAAAACATTGAATCGGACACCTTCTTGGTTCACTTCATCGCCAGTAACATGAACCTGAGTGTTCAGGCAAAGCAAACCATCATCAACATGGATGACATTGGTAAGCGGGCCAGCCTTGTCTTCAAGAATTTGGTGCATGAGAAGCAAATGATGGAGGTCAAAAATGACATCACCAAAAAGGTGCAAACAGAATTTGATCAGCAGCAGCGTGAGTACTTTTTGCATCAACAAATGCGCACGATTCAAGAAGAGTTAGGCGACAACAGTGGAGAGGCAGAGATTGCTGCCTTGAAGGAGCGTGCAGAGGTCATGCAATGGCCGGAATCAGCTGCTGAGCAATTTGAGAAATCATTGAAGCGACTGCAACGCATGAATCCCCAGGTGCCAGATCACGGAATCCAAAGGAATTACTTGGAACTCATGCTGGATTTGCCATGGGATCACGTCAGCAAGGATAAGTTGAAACTGTCTCGTGCCAGAAGAATTTTACAACGTGACCATTTTGGTATGGACAAGGTGAAGGAGCGCGTTTTAGAGCACCTTGCCGTCCTTAAGCTTAAGGGGGACATGAAAAGCCCCATCATTTGCTTGCATGGCCCTCCTGGGGTTGGTAAGACATCTTTAGGCAAGTCCATTGCAGAGTCTTTGGGGCGTGAGTACGTTCGCATGTCTTTAGGGGGTCTTCGCGATGAATCAGAGATACGTGGTCACCGCAAAACATACATTGGCGCTATGCCAGGCCGCATCCTTCAACTCTTGAAAAAGGCAGGAACAGGCAATCCCGTTTTTGTATTGGATGAAATTGACAAACTGTCATTTGGCGCACAAGGTGACCCATCCTCTGCATTGCTTGAGGTGTTAGACCCTGAGCAAAACAGTGAATTTTATGACAACTTCTTGGAGATGGGTTATGACCTATCCAAGGTCTTGTTCATTGCCACCGCCAACAACATTGGTGCTGTGCAGCCTGCCTTGCGCGATCGCATGGAGTTGATAGAGGTCTCTGGTTACACTGTAGAAGAAAAAATGGAGATTGCTAAAAAACATCTGCTTCCCAAGCAATTGGAACGCCATGGTTTGGCTTCCAAAGCCATTGCGATGGGTAAGCGAGAGATGCGATTTGCCATTGAACGCTACACTCGGGAATCGGGGGTGCGAGACTTGGACCGAAAGATGGCTCAGCTTGTGAGAAAGTTGGCTTTAGCTAAAGCAGAGGGCAAGGCATTTGACGCAACACCTGATCAGGCCATTGTGCAAGAGCTCCTCGGTACTCCGCGTTTTGATGCACACATGTACCAAGGCAACGAAGTTGCTGGCGTGGTCACAGGGTTGGCGTGGACACCCGTGGGTGGCGACATCCTCTTCATTGAGTCCAACATTGCTCCTGGCAAAGGCAAGGTCACCATCACGGGCAACCTGGGTGACGTAATGAAGGAGTCTGCGCGTATTGCTATGGCTTACATCAAAGCCAATGCTGAGAAATTAGGCATTGATGCCAAGCTATTCACCAGCTATGACATCCATGTCCATGTGCCAGAAGGGGCCATTCCAAAAGACGGCCCATCCGCAGGGGTCACTTTGTTGACAGCATTGACTTCCTTGTTCACTCAACGCAAGGTCAAGGCAAAATTGGCCATGAGTGGCGAGATCACTTTGCGCGGTAATGTCTTGCCAGTCGGAGGTTTGCGTGAGAAAATACTGGCCGCCAAGCGATCGGGCATCAATCAAATATTGCTCTGCAAGGACAACAGGAAAGA
This sequence comes from uncultured Flavobacteriales bacterium, assembly GCA_963925545.1. GTDB lineage: Bacteria > Bacteroidota > Bacteroidia > Flavobacteriales > Schleiferiaceae > TMED14. Next base: position 36,033 of record CAWUSA010000002.1, read on the forward strand.
CGTGGATGAAATTCCCCCTAAATACATCAAAGGCATGCACATTCACTATGTGTCAGAGATGCTTGAGGTCATCGATTTTGCCCTTTTATCGACCAAGGTGAAGGATGCCAAGCAATTGCTTGCGTAGGCCTAACTTTGGCTCCATGCAGAAACCCCTATTTGTTTGCCTCATGGTCTTTGCGCTATCGATCCATGCACAGATCAGTAGCAGGGCAAGCTTTGCATCGCTTGCTGCCACCGTTGGCGGCAGAAGCGCAGGGCTAGGCGGATCTGCTTATGGCCATCCTGGCGATGCGAGCATGTCTGCAGGGAACCCTGCCCTATTGAGCTTCATTGACAACAAGCAAGTTGGCATAACCCATTGGTCATTGCCAACAGGCTTGAAACGTGGCAACATGGTGATTGCGAATGATTGGGGGCACATCAAAAACCCAAAATGGCGAATGGCCATGGCTGTTGACTACTGGCAAACCGGGGAGCTAGCTATGACAGATGCTGCGGGCTACCTGATTGGCAGTTTTGATGCTAAAGAGATCATTCCACGAATCACAGTGGCTTACCAAGATGGCCCTTGGACTGCTGGCGCGACCATTAAATGGGCACAACTGGTTTATGCCGGGTACAATGCACAAGCCCTGGCTGCTGATTTAGGCGTGGTCTACAGCATGGATTCGGGTTACACACAAATCGCCATGGTTATTCGCAATGTAGGCTATGGCATTGAGTCATTTGATGATAACTACGAGCCCGTTCCCTTTGAGTGGAGCCTATCCATCAGCCAGAAACTCAAACATGCACCCTTTCGCTGGAACCTTACCTACAAGCATCTAGAGTTATGGGATTTGACCTTTTTTGACCCCTTGCAGCTGGTGCGAGACCCCCTGAGTGGGACCACTTACTACAAGGAATTTGATTGGACCAATCAATTGATGCGTCATTTACAGCCATCAATTGAAGCTCAGCTTGGTGGCCGGGTCTTTGTGCAACTAGGCTACGATTTTCAACGCATGTTGGAGTTGCGTGTGCCTGACTGGCGAACCAATGCGGGCATGTCATTGGGCATAACCATTCATGCAGGTCGAAACATCTATCAGTATGGCCAGGAGATGGCCCATGTTGCAGGACGTATCACCCATGTATCACTCATACGAAATCTATAACATGTCCATTGTCATTGCCATTGATGGCTATTCATCAACAGGGAAAAGCACCATTGCTAAACGATTGGCTGAGGCCCTGGATTACATCTATATTGACACTGGTGCCATGTACCGAATGGTTGCTCTTTATAGCATGCAAGCTGGCTGGGTGAGTGATGGACGCATTGACAAGGATGCCTTGGTTGCAGCCTTGGATCAAATTGAACTCAGTTTCGTCCGTGATGCTTCAGGTGAGAACGTGGCCATGCTCAATGGGTTGAATGTTGAGTTAGCTATCAGAAGCATGGCTGTCAGCCAAGTGGTTTCAGCTATTTCATCCATTTCAGCAGTTCGTCAAAAATTGGTGGCTCAGCAGCAATCCATGGGACAATCGAAGGCCGTGGTATTGGATGGCAGAGACATTGGAACTGTGGTTTTCCCGGAGGCAGAGCTGAAGATTTTCATGACTGCAGACAGCGATGTGCGTGCCAGCCGTCGCCATGCAGAGTTGCAAGCAAAGGGACAGAGTCAAGTCACCTTGTCAGCTGTTCGTGACAATTTATTGCAGCGAGATGAGGCGGACCAGGCACGGTCAGATTCACCATTGCTTCAGGCAAAAGATGCGCGGTTGTTAGACAACTCGACCATCACACCTGATGAGGTGTTTCAAGTAGCCCTTTCATGGGCTAAACTTGCCATTGAGGGCAAAGCCTGATCAAGCTTGCTTGAGGCGAGCAATCAATGTTTCGCCACCCACGGGTTTATCGCCAACCTTTGCAAGGATTTCCGCATCCATTGGTAGGTAGATGTCGACCCGTGAACCAAAGCGAATGAAACCAACCTCTTCACCGGCCTTCACAACAGATCCGGGTTTTGAGTAAAGGGAAATTCGCCTAGCTACCGCACCAGCAATTTGACGAAAAAGCACAGGGCCTCCTGTGGATTCAATCACCACGGTGGTGCGCTCATTCATGGTGGAGGATTTAGGGTGCCAAGCAACCAGGAATTTCCCTGGATGGTATTTTGCGTAAACCACGGTCCCTTTGATGGGGCTTCTGGTGACATGCACATTGAGTGGTGACATGAAAATACTGATCATCATGCGTTTGCCATGAAAATACTCGGGTTCATTGACCTGCTCAACGATGACCACCTTGCCATCTGCGGGTGCGACCAATTCCAGCTCCCCGGCAACCGCGCTGCGGTTGGGATTTCTGAAAAATTGCACCACAAGGGCAAAGAGAATGACGGCCACGATGAGGTAGGCTGTGATGACCCATGCCAAGGCATTGAGATAGGTCATCAATACGTAGGGAAGGGCCAATAAAATCAGGGCGGAAAAAATCGATCGTTTGCCTTCGTGATGTATCATAGTATAGAGGGTTAAGTGATCAGTATGCCAACGATGAGACTGGCTAGGATGAAGCTATCAAAGCGGTCAAGGAACCCGCCATGCGCAGGCAGAAAAATCCCAGAGTCTTTCACGCCAGCTAAGCGTTTGATTTTGGATGCGATTAAATCCCCAATCGGGGCGGCAAAGCCCACAATCAATGGCAGTTTCCAGGCCAATTCAGGCCATGAATTGGGCAATGACCACTGCGCCAAGGCATCCATCTGCCACAAAAGCAGCACAGCTCCCAAGAGGGATGTGAACAGCCAGCCAATGATGGCTCCTTCCCAGGTTTTTTTAGGAGACAGGGAGGGTGCAAGTGGGGTTTTTCCTAACCATCGACCACCGATATAGGCCATGCTGTCAGACAGCCATACAAGGATGAAAATCCACAGCAACACCTCGCCGCCTGAATGGATGTCGGACCAAGCATCATGGGTCCACAGAAAGAAGGTGGCAAAAGCACTCGACAGGAGGTAAAGGGTGGTCCGAAGCTTCACCATGGCGGTCAATGCCTTCATGACAAGCACTTCACGCAAACTGCCGATGAATGCAATCAAAAGCAAGGCGGGGCTCCACCAAGTGGACAAGCAGATGGCCGTGACAATCAGGGCATAGAGGAGACCCCATGTCAATCGCCGCCTCATTTTGCAGCGGACATCAGGTGATCTTCCAGCAAGAAAAAGTACAATTCCCGGTTTTTGTTGGGATCAATTTTCGCTTTCGCCACGGAGTCGTCTTGCTTCCCTTTGAGGGTGATGATGGACAAGGGGCGTTGTTCTTTGTGAAACCTGTTGATGGCAATCATGCCATCTGTTAGGCCATTAACCACTTGTTTAACGCTACCAAAGACGATGTGGATGGCTGGCAGTTGAGCGAATTTCAAACCTTGTGTTTGTGCATCAGAAATCATGACACCACCAGTCTTTGCAATGGCTGCATGGCAGGTAGTCAACATGGCGTTGGCTTCTAGGGGGTTGTCTTTGATGACAGACAGGCCTGCACCTTGTGCCCAGTGATGCAAAGCATTCTCAGGGACAAACAGGGCCTGTTCACCAGACTCAAGGCCCACATTCCTAAGCTGATCAATGACGTCCTGCTTGTTGTTGCAATAAATAAAGTAGCCGCCGGACTGGGTGAATGCTTCAGCAAAGGTGAAATCCAAAGGGGATTTCTCGACGGGCATGTAAGGGCTTTTTGCCGTGTCAGAATCACCATGCTTGGGTGAGCCGCTGAGAAGGGAAAAGAATTTACCGATAAAGCTTGCCATGTCTTGTACTTGAACGGATAAAACTACGGATTTCCTGATGGGAGCAAAAGTTAATTACCTCCGTCAGTGCCTTGATCTTGATCTCCTGCTTTCCTTGCCGTTTGTTCCTTGCTCTTGGTAGCTTTTTTCGCCTTTGATTGCTTGGCAGGCTTTGCCACAGCATTGCTCTTTTCCACAATGTCCATGCGGCTTGTCCAAGGCCGTTTGCCAAAGATGTCTTCCATGCTCTCCTTGAAAATCACTTCTTTCTCAAGCAACTCATTGGCTAGAATAGTCAGTTTATCCTTGTTGGCAGCAAGTAAGTCCTTTGCCCTGGTGTACTGGGTTTCAATGATGGATGAAATCTCTTCATCGATGATTTGTGCAGTCTTCTCGCTGTATGGCTTGTTGAATTGGTATTCATTTTGATCGGACGAATCGTAGTAAGTGATGTTGCCCAATTTCTCATTCAGTCCATAAACGGTTACCATGGCTCTGGCTTGCTTGGTCACCTTTTCAAGGTCGCTCAAAGCACCCGTTGTGACTTGGCCTAAAATCAGATCTTCAGCAGCTCGGCCACCCAAGGCAGCACACATTTCATCTAGTATTTGATTACTGCTACTTAATTGACGTTCCTCTGGAAGGTACCAGGCAGCGCCCAATGACTTGCCACGCGGTACGATGGTCACTTTTACCAGTGGGGCAGCAAATTCAAGCAACCAACTAATGGCAGCATGGCCTGCTTCATGGAAGGCGATGGTTTTTTTCTCATCAGGGGTGATGATCTTACTTTTCTTTTCCAAGCCACCCACAATACGGTCCACGGCATCAAGGAAGTCCTGCTTGCCAATGGATTTTTTATTCTTCCGTGCTGCAACCAATGCAGCTTCGTTGCAAACGTTCGCGATATCAGCACCTGAAAAGCCAGGTGTTTGTCTGGCAAGAAAACTAACATCAAGGTTCCGGGACAGTTTCAATGGCTTGAGGTGTACTTGGAAAATAGCTTTGCGCTCTCCCAATTCGGGTAAGTCCACATAGATGACGCGATCAAATCGACCGGCACGCATCAGTGCACGATCCAAGACATCTGCACGGTTGGTAGCACCCATCACAATGACATGTTCATTGGTTTCAAACCCATCCATCTCAGTTAGCAATTGATTCAAGGTGTTTTCCCTTTCATCATTGCCGCCTGTCATTTGATTGCGACCTCGCGCTCGACCAATGGCATCAATTTCATCAATAAAGATGATTGATGGCGATTTTTCCTTGGCTTGCTTGAAAAGGTCACGAACGCGACTTGCCCCAACGCCGACAAACATCTCAACAAAGTCAGAACCACTCAAAGAAAAGAAAGGCACCTTGGCTTCACCAGCCACGGCCTTTGCAAGCAACGTTTTACCTGTTCCAGGAGGGCCGCTAAGTAAAACCCCTTTGGGTATTTTCCCGCCCAATTTGGTGTATTTCTTGGGGTGTTTCAAGAAGTCAACGACTTCCAATACCTCTTCTTTGGCGCCTTCAAGACCTGCCACATTTTTGAAGGTGGTCTTGACTTCTGCATCGGCATCAAACATTTTTGCTTTTGACTTGCCAATGTTGAAAATTTGGCTACTGCCACCGCCTGCACCACCGCCCATGCGTCGCATCATGAATAACCAGAAAAACAGCAAGAGCATGATGGGAGCTAACCAGCCAATGATGTCTCCAAAATAATTGGGTTCATCCTTGAATTCTACTAGCAGGGGTTGATTTTGTTCCAAAAAGGATGGATTCTGCTGATAGAATCGATCCAAGTTGCGATCCAAGGACTCAGATGGCATTTCAAAGCTCAAATGTGGACCAGGATTTATATCATCCCCCGTCGCAGACTCTGCGAGCTCTTCATAGTCAGCATGGCTGATTAGGATGTCTTCTTTGATGAAGATTTGAACCTCCTTGTCATTGACAACCCTAACCCGCTCAATATGGCCTTGCGCTAAACGCTCTGCCAAATCATTGAAATCGGAAGGGAGTACCTGATTGCTGAAGCTGCCTTGCATCATTTGCAAACCTAAAAGGCCAATAAATACCGCGATGTATATCCAGCTCATGGAAAACTTAGGGATCATGCCTTTGCCTTTAGCGGTCTTGCGCTTGTCTTGCTGTGGTTCTTGATTCATGATGGCATGCTTGTGATTGCTGCATCATTCCAGAGCCCTTCCAAGTCATAGAATTCGCGACTTTCTCGTTGAAAGAGATGAACGACAACTTGGACATAGTCCAATAAAATCCAGCTGGCTGTGTCATGGCCTTCACGATGCCATGGGCGGTCGTTGAGGTTTTCTCGGATTTCCTTCATGGCAGAATCTGACATGGCAGAAACCTGTGTGGTACTCTGAGCCTCTGCAATCACAAAGAAATCGGTGACGGCATTGTCCAGTTGCCTCAGGTCTAAAACCTTGATGTTTTCGCCTTTGACATTGGCGATGCCTTCAATGGCATGGTGGACGAGATCGGGGAAAGTGCTTTTCATATGTTGGTTGGCCTATTGGTGTCATCTTTGACGCAAGAAAGATGCCAATGGATGCAATCCGCGTCCTTTGTCATGAATGCCTTCTTACGTGATGACGCAAAAGCCCGCCAAAGATACCATCAAACGCCTAATATTCAGCGAAATATCCTCTACTTCCTTGTGGGCGTCTGACAATCTGTCTCAATGCCCTGTAGACCAGTGGACTGCCATTACTGCAGACAGTCAGGTAACAGGTCAAGGGCAGCAAGGTTCACAATGGGACGCTGTCAAGGGTCAATCTTTGTTGTTGACCCTGGTCAGTCCCGTCATTGCATGGCGAGCAGTTAGCCTGTTTCCGCGGCAAATGCAAGCCGCATTAGCCATTTTACAGTACATGCAAACGCAGGACGTTCCCTGCGAATTGAAGTGGCCTAACGACGTGATGCGGCATGGGTTGAAAATGGGTGGCATGTTAAGTCAGGCTAAATGGAGAGGTTATGTATGCACGCGATGGATTTTCAGTGTGGGGATCAATGTGAGCCAAGCCCCGAAAGCATGGGCCTGCATGGGAGAGGCTTACGAGGTTGACAAGGTGACAGAAGCGTTGATTCCCTTGTTGGTGAAGGCGCTGACACAGCCCTTGCCTCAGCATGAATGGGCGACCTACCAAGGGCATTTGATGGGTTGGGGGCAATGGCTTCAGTGGCGAGATATTGAAAAAGATGTTCTTGTCATTGCCAAGCCCGTGCAGCTAGATGCCATGGGCCGTTTACAGGTGAAAACCAAGGATGGACAATGCCAGTGGCTTCAGCAGAAGCAGTGGGAGTGGTTGGGTGAAATTCAGCCTTGACGATCGCTCCAGGCCTGAGGGTCATGTCGCCAGGCAGCTAGGGCATCCAGGTCCTCAGCATCGATAGCTGAACCCTCAACGGCAGATTCAAGCAGGTGATCATAGTCACAAAGGCAATGAAGACTGACATTGGCAGCTTTCATGGCCTGTGCAGATTGAGCAAAACCATAAGTGAAAATTGAAGCCATGCCCATCACTTCAGCATCAGCTTCAACCAATGCGTCAACTGCCAACAAAGAACTCATGCCTGTAGACACCAGGTCTTCAATCACGACAACCTTAGCGCCTTGCTCCATGTGACCTTCAATGAGGTTTTGCCGGCCATGACCTTTTGCCTTGCTTCGAATGTAGATCATTGGCAAATCCAGCGCTTGTGCCACAAGGGCTGCAAGGGCAATGCCACCAGTTGCGACACCAGCAATGACTTCTACCCCATCGAATGCTTCCTTGATCAATGTGGTCATGTGATCGCGCAACATGTCCCTGGACTCCACATGGGAAAGAATGACCCGGTTGTCACAATAGATAGGCGACTGCATCCCTGAAGCCCATGTGAATGGGGCCTTGGGTTGAAGGCGAATCGCCTTAATTTGCAGCAGCATTTGAGCCATTGCTTTGGCCCGACTTGAATTGATCACCATGACGCAAAAGTACAACGACATCGAACTCACTGCCGCAGGTGGATGGGTAGAAAATGCTGAGGGCCAAGTGCTCTGGATTCACCGGTTGGGGCAATGGGATCTACCCAAAGGCAAATGGGAGCCCAACGAAAGCATTGAAGAATGCGCCATGCGAGAAGTCGAGGAGGAGTGTGGTGTCACCGGATTGACTTTAGGCAAAAAACTGATTGAGACCACCCATTTTTATGTCTTGAAAGGGCAGCATGTCAAGAAGATCACCCATTGGTACCGCATGTCAGTCAAAGGTGTGCCAGCATTGACACCACAAAGTGAGGAAGGCATTGATAGGGTTGACTGGCTTGATCAGGCCCAATGGCAGGCTTGTTTAACCGAGACCTATGACAGCATCAAAAGCGTGGCAAATCAGGCGATGCGAACTGAATCAGGCACAAAGACCGTGTAGTCGCCGCCATGGCGAATCACTTCCCTGACAATGCTGGAAGAGATGTAGGAGTAGCGAGCGCTGGTCAATAAAAAGACGGTTTCAAGGTCAGATTCCATCTGGCGATTTGCCTGAGCAATAGATTTTTCAAATTCAAAATCGGAAGGATTTCTTAACCCTCTTAGCAGGAATTGGATGTTGTTTTCCTTAGCAAATGCAGCTGTCAATCCCTGGTAAGTCACCACGCGAACCTTGGGTTCATGCGCAAAGACTCCCTCAATCCACGCCACCCGTTGATGCAAATCAAAGAGGTAGGTTTTGTCATTGTTCTCACCAATTGCAATGAGGATTTCATCGAACAAGGGCAATGCCCGTTCAATGATGTCTCGATGTCCAAGGGTGATTGGATCAAAGGATCCTGGAAAAAGTGCAATTTTAGCCATCCGTCAATGCTTGTTGAATCAGCAATGTAAGGAATTCATGCATGGCCATGTCGCTGGCATTGATTTGCTTGGGGACGATGCTTTCTGGGCTCATACCTGGGACGCTGTTAATTTCTATCAGCGTAGCCTTTCCCGACGCAGGTAAAATGTAGTCGAACCGACACAAGCCTTTGAGCTGCATGTCATTGTACAAGGATCGAGTCATGGCTATGATGTCATCACTTGCTTGCTTGGCAATGCGAGCTGGTGTGATCTCTTGTGCGGCCCCTTCGTATTTCGCACGGTAGTCAAAAAAGTCTGACTCGGGTATAATTTCGGTGAGGCCAAGCAAGCGCAACTCTCCATCAAGGCGGGCAATGCCACAGCCCAACTCAACACCTGACACCCCTTGTTCAATGAGTAGGTCATCATCTTCTTTTCCCGCGACTTCAAGCGCTTGCGACAAATCTGACCAATCAGTCAGCCGGGTGATGCCATAACTGGATCCAGAACGGGCAGGTTTCACGAACACGGGAAGTTGCAGATTTTGTAGGCGAGGCATCAAGCTTGCTGCGTCGTCATGGGAGCTGACCAAGAGGCATGGAGCAATGTGCGCGCCATGCTGCTTTGCCACCTCATTGTTCTTTGCCTTGTGGAAGGTGAGTTGGGATTGCGGTCCGCGACAGCTGCTGTGCGGAATCTGCAATTGATCCAAGTGCTGAGACAACCAGCCGTCTTCACCAGGGCTTCCATGAACCATGTTGAGGACAACATCGGGCTTTTTTCCATCGATCAACATGCCTTCCCAGTCCACGGTCAATGCCATCCCATCCGATGAGGTTGCCGTCCAATGATCATGCGATCCGTCGGCTGATGGAATCAGGTCCAGGGCAATGCAGTCAAAGGTTGTATTGGATAAGGCATCGAGAATGAATTGTCCACTGGCCAATGAAATTCCTCGTTCACTAGAGTAGCCACCCATGGCCACAACAACTCGATTGCGCATGACTCAAAGATACGCCGCCACAAGTGCTATTTTTGTCGGGTGAATAAATTAATTGCCTTGCTGAAAAGCCGACGATTCTGGTGGAACCTGGTTGCCGTTGTGTTTTTGTACGTCTTGTTGATTCTTGGAGGACAGCAAGCCTTGAAGGTGATCACTAACCATGGCGATGTGAGGGAGGTTCCCTCGGTCAAGGGATTGACCTTTGAAGCCGCTCAAGCGCAACTCGCCAACATCGATTTGGAAGCTGCCATCCTGGATTCATCGATTCATTTTGCCCGTTTGGCAAAGGGTCAGGTCTTGAAACAATACCCTGATGCAAACATGACAGTGAAATTGGGGCGGGTTGTCATGCTAACGATCAATAAACACCGGGCAGAAAAAGTCTTCATGCCTAAGGTGATTGAACGCACCCTCCGACGAGCCAGCATGGACATCCAGTCCAAGGGCCTTGTGATAGGTGATATCCGCCTTGTTCCTGACATGGCAAGCGGTGTTGTTCTGGGAGCTGAACACAAAGGCAAACCCATTGCGGCAGGCGACCCCATACGCAAAGGTTCAACCATCAACTTGGTTGTGGGTCAACGCCAAGGCGCTGCCACGTTGGCGGTGCCAAACCTCATGCGATTGAGCCAAGGCGAAGCCATGGCATTGATTCGTTTGAGTGGCTTATCCATTGGCAATGTCAGCATTGACAGCAGCATGGGAAGCCCTCGGGTGATTCGTCAGGAGCCCCAAGCATCAGGCGGAATGCTTGTGCTCACAGAAGGCGACCAGGTTCACCTCTGGTTGGAAGGACCCAACAACGACTGATTCATGCAAGCCATCCAATCCCTCATTGTGACCACCTTGATGGTCTCACCCATTGCCCTGTCAGCACAGATAGAGGTTCTGACGATGCCAACTCAATCAACGGCAATAACCACATCGTTCAAGACCACGTCAGAAGACACCTTGCAGCTGCCCTTTGTGGATGGTTTTGCGCATGGCTTGCGTCCAGAGTGGACCAACCATGGCGTGATGGTTAACAGCCATTGGGCCTTGGATGCCTTGAGCACAGATCAAGCAGTGTTTGATGGCATTGCTGCAGATGGGCAAGCCTACCTAGTGGGCACCCTGCCAACAGACAGCTTGACGGATGTTTTGCTTTCACCGTATTTTGACCTTAGTGGCTTGAGCAATGTCGTGTTGAGCTTTCACCTTCAGCAAGGCGGCAAAGGCGACCCCACAGAGGTCAGTGACACCTTGATCGTTGATTTCTTGAACCCGAGCGACAGCACGTGGCATCGGGCATGGGATGTGCCCGGATCAGCTGCAGCGGATCAATGGCTGTCTGCTGCCATGGTTTTACCTGTTGCAGTTGTAGGCAAACAGGCCGTTCGTTTTCGCTTGGCTCGCAAGGGCGCTCCCGGTGGGGCCTTTGATCATTTCCTGATCGATTACTTGGAGTTTGCTGCAGGCAGGAACCTCGCTGACACATTGATTGAGGACCCTTCATGGATAGAAATCCCTCCGTCGATTACGCAGGTGTTTCATGAGCTGCCATGGTTTCACTACCAATCTGCTGTCGTTGAAGCAGACAGCTTGGCAATGGCCTACCGGCGAAATGGCCCTGTACCTGTGGGTGGTTGGCAGTTAAACCTTGGAAAATACCAATGGGTGGACGGCAATGGCAGTGTTTTAGCTAGTCGGTTGAGTGTTCCCGTGGTAACCAATCTTCAGCATGACATTCGGACCCCCTACTTGATGCCAATTGCACAGCCCAATGTCAGCCCGACAGGTCCATTTTCCTGGGATATGACCATTTGGTTTGATGGAGAGAATGTGGGTGAACGTGCAAATGACTCCATGAGGGTTCATCAACTGTTTGGCGACCGTTACGCCTTGGATGATGGCCATGCAGAAAGAACCTATGGTGTGATTCAGGGGCAGTCTCCCCGGATGGCACAGCGGTTCAATTTCCTTCAATCTGACACCTTGAAAGGGGTAGACTTAGCCTTTGTACCTGCGGGTTATGATTGGACAGGCATGACCTTCCAATTGGCCATTTGGGGCATTGACACATTGAACCTTCCTGGTCAGTTGCTGTACCTGAGCGACTCATTGTACCAACCAGCAATTGCCTACCCTGGTCAGACCTTTGCACATTATGTGCTTGACACGGCAGGCCTTGTTGTTCCTTCAGTCTGCTACATCGGCTGGATTCAATCAACAGGGCCCGCCTTGACGATGGGCTTGGATATGGATCATTTGACCACCAAAGCCTATGGCGATGTCAATGGCTGGTTCACCTCTTTGCTTCCAGGCACCTTGCAAATCAGGCCATTTTTCCGAGGGATTCCACAGGACTTGAGTGCTGGAGTCAGCAAGCCTTCACCAATGGCTATTTACCCCATCCCAAGTACAGGACGCTTGCATGTTGAGGGCTATGATGGGCCGTGGGTCTGCATGGATTTACAAGGCCGCATCCAATGTCAAGGCAAACAAATTGAACAAGGCCTATTGCACCTTGAGGCGCTCCCTCCTGGCCATTATATTTTAGTATTCCGCAATGGAATCCGTCAACAAATCGTGACAATCAAACCATGAATACCAACTCAACCCCTCTCCAGGAAGACATGGGCAACGAAGACCTTTTTGAGCATTTTCGATTTGTGGCAGACCCAGGTCAAGGCCAACTTCGCGTCGATAAATTCTTAGGGATTCACATGAAGCAAACCTCTAGAAACCGCATCCAAAAAGCGGCGGAGGCAGGTGCCATTCTTGTGAATGGCAAAGCTGTCAAAAGCAACCATAAAGTTAAACCCAAGGATATTGTCACCTTGGTGTTAGCGCATCCGCCAAGGGACACAACCCTTCTCGCTGAGGACTTGAACTTGGATGTGATTTACCAAGATGAGGATGTTTTGCTTGTCAACAAGCGAGCTGGCATGGTAGTTCATCCCGCCCATGGGCATTACTCAGGGACGTTGATCAATGGCCTGATGCATTTGTTTGCTAACCTACCAGGTAATGATCAGGAGCGACCGGGATTGGTGCATCGCATCGATAAGGACACGACGGGTATTTTAGTCATTGCTCGAACAGAACAGGCGATGACCATGCTAGCAGCACAATTTGCGGATCACAGCTGTGAGCGTGAGTACATTGCCATTGTTTGGGGCGATTTAGCTAAAGATGAAGGCGTGATTGAGGGCTATTTAGGCCGAAGTCTCAAGGATAGGAAATTGATGGCGGTCTTTTCTGACAGCAGTCAGGGCAAGCATGCCATCACCCATTACAAGGTCATCGAACGATTCCGCTTTGCTACCATGATTTCCTGCCGATTAGAGACGGGGAGGACCCATCAAATCCGTGCACATTTCAAGTCCATAGGTCATCCATTGTTTGGCGACCCATCATATGGTGGGCAAAACATTCCAGACAAGCATGGCTTGCCACGATTCAAAGATTTCATGCGCAATTCTCTTGGAATCTTGCCCCGTCAGGCATTGCACGCAAAGTCACTTGGCTTCATGCATCCAAGCAAGGGTGAACGGATGCGCTTTGTTACGGAATTGCCCGAGGACATGCTATCGATCATTGAGCGGTTCCGCCGTTATGTTGGTGCTTAATTAAGCATACATGGCCTCGAAACCATCTGCGTACATCGCGAGAATAGGCTTGCGTCGCAACTTCATGGTTGGCGTGAGTTGACCATCCTCAACTGTCCATAGTGAGTCACATAGGTATACTTTTTTAACGCGCTCCCAACTGCCAAAGTTGGCATTGGCCCCATCAATTTCCTTCCAGATTCTATCGATGATGCGTTGATCCTTCATTATGTCTGAAGCGTTGGTCCATGCAATGTCATGCAGGCCACACCAATCTTCGAGGTAGGCAAAGTTAGGCTGAACAAATAGCACAGGGTGCTTTCGCCCTTCGCCAGCGACCATGCATTGTTCAACAAAGGAGGATTCCTTGTAGATGTTCTCCATGTGCTGCGGGGCGATGTACTTGCCACCGCCAGTCTTGAAGATTTCTTTTTTACGATCTGTGATGCGCAGGTAGCCCATTGAGTCAATTTCACCAATGTCACCCGTGCAAAACCAACCATCAGCAGTCATGACTTCAGCAGTCAAGTCAGGGCGATTGTAATAGCCCATCATGATATTGGGTCCCTTGGCGAGAATTTCACCATCAGCAGCAATCTTCAGCTCCACATTTTCAATGGCTGTACCAACGGTCCCCAGCTTGTGCCCAGCACCTGTTGGCAGGTTAACAGTGAGAACGGGTGAGGTCTCTGTCAATCCGTACCCTTCCTGCACATTGATGCCAGCTCCGGCAAAGATGCGTGCAAGGTTTGGGTTCAATGCGGCTGCGCCAGATGCAATGGTATGCACCTCACCGCCCAAGGCCTCTTTCCATTTGGAGAAAATCAGCTTGCGTGCCAATTTGAGCTGGAAATTGTAAAAAACACCCTTGCCTTCGTGTTCGTAGACTTTAGCCAGTCCCACCGCCCAGAAGAACATGGCCTTCTTGATGCCGGTCAATCCCTTACCTTTTGCCATGATCTTATCAAAGACTTTTTCCAACAAACGAGGAACGGCACTGAAAACATGGGGATGTATTTCTCTCATGTTGTCGCCAATGGTCTCCAGGCTTTCAGCGTAATACACGCCTACACCGGCTGTCATGTAAACGTAGACCAAGACACGCTCATAGCTGTGGCAAAGGGGTAGAAAGCTTAGGCCTTTGGCTTGGTTGTCAACGGGCAATCGCTTAGCTGCAGAGTAGGCATTGGATGACATGTTTCTGTGGCTTAACATGACGCCTTTTGGCACGCCTGTAGTTCCAGAGGTGTATATCAAGGTGGCTAGATCCATTTCATCTACAGCGGCCATGCGGCGGTTGAGCTCATCGCGGTGTTTTTCATCGGCCATAGCAAAAACAACATCCCAGTTGCTGCAACCGTCAATATCAACAAAACCATAGATATTTTCCAGGCTGCTCACCCTGTCCTTGACCTCAGAGACCTTGGCGAACAGGTCTGCATCACTCAAGAATACATGCTTCACTGAGGCATCATTGAAAATGAAAGCGTAATCCTCAGACGAAATATTGGGGTAGGCAGGGACGTCAATAGCACCCACCGATAGGATGGCTTGGTCGCAAACATTCCACTCAAATCTATTGGTGGTAGAAAGGATGGATATCTTGTCACCTGGCTGCACGCCAAGCTCAATCAAACCCAGGGCTAATTGCTCAGATTTGGTGATGAAGTCCTGGGTGGATAGGCTTTGCCATTCACCGCCAATTTTCGTGTTGATGGCGTCAGGCCGCGGGTGTTTCTCCAGGGCATAGTAAGCAAAATCAAAGAGTCTCTTGGGTTGTGTCATGATGGGTGTTTTCATACATTCTGCCATGAATCCATGTAGCTATAGGGCTGGCATGGGGCAGTTCAGCGGGTTCGTAGGTGTTTAGCTTGACTTCAAAGATGGTGAAATTTGCCCAATACCCGACAGCTATTTGACCGACAGTCCCTTCGTCAAACCCAGCGTAAGCAGCTTCATGGGTCATGCCGTTAAGTGCTTGAGGCAGTGTCAAGGCATTGTCCATTTGAAAACCCTTGCTGTCGGTTGAATCAATGGCCCGTCGATGAATCGCTGCATAGAGGCTGTGCAAGGGATTGATGCGTTCCACAGGGCAGTCAGTGCCAATGGGTAGATGACCACCGGCCGCATCTTTCAATTGTTTGTAGGCATAGGCATGATGGATGCGGTGCTTACCTAATCGCTCACCAGCCCATGCCATATCTGAGGTGGCGTGCGTGGGTTGAATTGAGGGGATGATGCCCAGCTTTCCTCCGAAGCGGTGTCTGTCAGCCGGGCTGACCACCTGTGCATGCTCGATGCGCCAGCGCAGGTTGCTGTCCACGCCAGTGAGGGCTTGCTCATAGATATTAAGCATCATGTGATTGGCTGAGTCACCAATGGCATGCGTGCTCATTTGCCAGCCATTGCTTGCAAGGCGATTTGCTGCTTGCTGCAAATACGAAACACTCCGAATCTGGCTGCCATGGTGATCATGACGGTCGGTGTAGGACTCTCGAAGCAAGGCTCCTCGACTTCCCAAGGCGCCATCGCTGTAAAACTTGAAGTTTCTGACGGTCATTCTTTCGGTGAATAGCTTGCCGCGCTCAAGCCAGTAGTCCATAGCAGCAGGGCTTTCTGATACCATGCACTGCAATGGGAGGTGCAGGAGGCCTTCGCGTTGAAGGCTGTCAATCAACAGGATGTCTTGGGTGGGAAGGCCGGCATCATGCAGGCCGGTCAGTCCAGAAGCAATGCATGCCTTGTCCGCTGCCAGTAGGGCATCGATTTTGTCTGAACGACTCATGGCAGGCAACTGCAAAAGGTCCATGGCATTGTCAATCAAAACACCTGTGAGTTGCCCGTTGTGGTGAAGTATCTCTCCGCCTTCAATGGTCAACTCCCCATCAGCCAATTTGAGATGGGTCAAAGCCGCTTGATTGGCAATCAATGCATGCCCGTCGATGCGGTTGAGTACGATGGCTTTGTCGCTCAACGCGTTCAGTGCTTCATTGTCCGGGAATGCGGTATTGACCCAATCGTTTTGATCCCAGCCTCTGCCGCGGTAAATGTCTTGATCAGGGTGTGCCTTGATGTAATCTGCTACCCGTTGCAGGCAGGATTCCCATGAAGTGGTTTCCAGCAAGTTGATGCTTGTCAATGCCATCCCAAAACCAAGGTAGTGCGCATGCGCATCCACAAAGCCTGGGTAAACGATGCTGCCATCCAGGTCATGGCGCTCTTTAGCTACTGGCAGGTCTGACCCCTGGGGGTAAAAGGCAGAAATTTTGCCGTCAACAATGGCCACGCTGCCATGCTGGTAAGTGATGTTGCTGTCGTTGACCTGTGCGAATTGCCCATTGATCAATAATGTGTCGGCATTAGGTTCTGACACACAAGCTGTTAAACTAATCAGTAACAGTGAATAAATGGCGTGGATTTCCTGTCTCATGGGCCTAAAGGTAGGGTGCCTAATTGTACCTTTGTCATCCAAAATATCTTATCATGATGGACTCACTTGCATTGACCACGGTAGACACGGCGAAAGAATTGGGCTTGCTCCCTTCGGAATACGATCAGATCAAGGACATCCTTGGCCGCATTCCAAACTTCACAGAACTTAGCGTTTTCGCAGTGATGTGGAGTGAGCACTGCTCCTACAAGAACTCTATCCAATGGCTGAAAAAATTGCCCAAAGATGGTCCTCACATGCTAGTGAAGGCTGGTGAAGAAAACGCGGGTTTGGTTGATATTGGCGACGGCCTTGCCTGCTGTTTCAAGATTGAATCACACAACCACCCATCTGCCGTTGAGCCTTTCCAAGGGGCTGCAACGGGTGTTGGAGGCATCAACCGGGACATTTTTACCATGGGTGCTCGTCCTATTGCACAGCTTAACAGTTTGCGGTTTGGCAACCCAGCGACTAACCGCACCAAATGGATTGCAAAGGGTGTTGTCAAAGGCATCAGTTCTTATGGCAATTCTTTTGGTATTCCGACTGTCGGCGGTGAAGTTTACTTTGATGATTGCTATGAGCAAAATCCGCTGGTGAATGCATTTTCAGCAGGCATTGTAGAGGTTGGTAAGCAGATCTCTGCGAAAGCAGGCGGTCCAGGCAACCCCGTATTTATTGTCGGTTCTTCAACGGGCCGTGACGGCATCCATGGTGCGGCATTTGCCTCCAAAGATTTGAGCAAAGACAGTGCAAATGACATCCCTTCTGTGCAGGTGGGCGACCCCTTCCAGGAGAAGTTACTCCTTGAAGCCTCCATGGATTTGGCAGAAATTGATGCCATTGTAGGCATGCAGGATATGGGTGCAGCAGGCATCACCTGTTCAACATCTGAAATGAGTGCAGGTGGTAATGTTGGAATGGACATCGACCTTGACAAGGTGCCAACAAGGCAAGCGGGCATGACACCTTGGGAAATTTTGCTATCTGAGTCGCAAGAGCGCATGCTTGTTGTGGTGAAAAAGGGCAGAGAGGCTGATGTCATGGCCATTTTTGCCAAATGGGATATCCATTGCGAGCATATTGGCGTGGTTACGGAAGGTCCCATGGTTCGCTTCCAGTGGAATGATCAACTGGTCTGTGAAATTCCTGCAGATTCATTGGTTCTTGGCGGTGGTGCCCCAGTCTATGACAGGGAGTACAGTGAGCCAGCGTATTACCAGCAATACCAGCAATTTGACATCAATGATGTGAAGGAGCCAGAGGACCTCAAAGCCATTGCTTATCAGATGGTTGCATTGCCAAATATTGCATCCAAGCGATGGGTGTATGAGCAATACGATTCCATGGTTGGTACCGTAAATCGTTCCACCAATGGAGTTTCGGACGCATCAGTGATTAACATCAAGGGGTCTAATCGAGCCCTTGCAATGTCCGTGGATTGCAACAGCCGTTATGTGCATGCTGACCCTGAAGTGGGCACCATGATTGCCGTGAGTGAATGTGCCAGAAACATCACCTGTTCAGGTGGCACGCCTTCTGCCATCACCAACTGTTTGAACTTTGGCAACCCCTATAACCCTGAAGTTTACTGGCAGTTTGTTGGCGCCATCAAAGGTATGAGTAAGGCTTGCCTGGCATTCAATACGCCTGTGACTGGTGGCAATGTGAGTTTTTATAATCAGACGGAAGTAGATGACAAGGTTGAGCCTGTGTTCCCAACACCTACCATTGCCATGATTGGTCTTATTGAAGATGTGAAGCATGTGACGACTTTGGGTTTCAAGGAGAAGGGCCATTTGATCTACATGCTTGGAACCAGCAGGGATGATATCAGTTCAAGCCAATACCTGGTAAAGCTTCATGGCGTGGAAGCGTCCCCAGCACCCTTTTTCAATCTCGACGAGGAAAAGGCTTTGCAGTCTCAATTGAACATGCTCATCAGGAAGGATGTCATTCAATCGGCACATGATGTCACGGAAGGCGGTTTGTTCATCACCCTGTTGGAGTCTGCCATGGACAATGACCTTGGGTTTGATATGACCACCGCCAGTGAGTTCCGCGAGGATGCTTACCTTTTTGGTGAAGCACAATCCAGAATTGTGATCACTGTGTCAGAAGAAGATGATGACGATTTCATCGATCTAATGATGATGAATGGCTTCCCATTTGACCTCCTGGGTCATGTCACCAAAGGGGATATTCGTATCGATGAGAAATCATGGGGCGAGGTGTCCGATTTCAAGGACATTTATGACAATGCCCTGGCGAAGCACCTGGATGTAGCTTGAACAGCAGCTTCCATCCTCCTTCTGCCCCTCAGTTTAGTTTAGGTGCTGACTTATAGAATGTTACACCAGATATCTGAGTGGCGCAGGTTAAGACAAGACGCCGACAGCTAATTCAGCCCAGATAAATAAAAACACAAAAATCAAAACAGCAATAATTGCTACTTGATAGCGCTTTTTCTTAAACAGCCTTAAAACAACTTCAATAGCAAACGCGGCAACAAACAATAGCAATCCCGCAATGAGAAAGTCAGACCCTGTCCAATCGACCTGGTTAGAAAATGGCATTGCTATCAATGGGATTATTAGGAGCATGAGAGACGAGAAAAGTATCCTTATGAATCTCATGTGATTTCTCAATTGAATAGGTTTAACGTTGATTAGACATTGACAGAATAATCATCAGGTTGTCACTGCCTGATATTGGCATCACATTGACTCAGAATGGCATCTGTGATGCGCTTCATCATGCCATCAACCTGCTTGTCTTTCATGGTCTTATTGACATCTTGAAAAGTCATTCGGATGCCATAAGACAACTTGCCTTTTGGAAGATTTTCTCCTTGGTACACGTCAAATAAGTCAGTGGCTTTCAATTGCGTGATTGATGTGCTGTTCACAGCCTGTTGGATGTCACCAAATGAAAGGCTTTCATCCACCACTAAAGCAAGGTCTCGTGTCAGGCTAGGGTGCTTGGGGACCGCCTGATAGGTGGGTTTCTGCTTCACTGCCAATGCCTGGATGGCATCCCAATGACAAATAGCCACAACCACTTCTTGGTCAACATCTGCAGCCTGCATGGCATGGGGTGAAGCCCATCCGAGCTCAACCAAGATTTCTCCTTTGCTTACATACGTGATGCCATGAGACAGCAACCCTTCAGAACCTGAGAGGTCTTGTTGCTTGTGCTCAATACCTACCCTGCTAAGCAGGCCTTCTGTCACACCTTTGAGGCTTGCAAAAGGTGAAGGCTGATTCGTCATGGACCAATGCGGTCCTGGGTGATTCCCACAAAGCCAAATAGCCAATTGATTGGCTTCTTTGTAGCCCTTGTCGCTGTGCTGGTAAATGCGTCCCCATTCAAATAGGGGTACATGCTGCTGCCGTCGCTTGATGTTGTAGCTGATTGCTTCCAGCCCACCCATGATCATGTGTGGCCGCATGACGCCTAGGTCCTGGCTGAGTGGGTTCAGTACATGGACAACGTTATCGCTATCAATGCTTGGGTGGTTATTGGTCCAAGAGACCTTGGTGAGTGAATTGGTGAGAATCTCATGAAACCCTCTACCAACAAGGAATTCAGAAGCTACATGCTGGATGCGTTCTGACGTAACCTTTGCTTCTTGAGTCATTTGCGCCCGCATGCTTTTCGGAAATGGGATGGCATTGAATCCATAAATCCGAAGGATTTCCTCAGCCACATCTGCCTCCCGAGTAACGTCCCATCGGTAGGCTGGAATGCTGATGGTCCATAAATGACTTTTGCTTTCAAGCACATCGATGTCCAAGCTCTTTAAAATGCCTTGAATGTCCTTGTGATCAATGTCATGACCAATCAAACGGTTGATGGCTTGAATGTCAATGGTTATTTGACGGGGGTCAAAGCGCTTGTCTGCAATGACTTTGCCAGATAAGCCGGCGATGCTGGCTTCAGGACAGGATGCCTTGATCAGGGTCCACGCCAATTGCAAGGCTTGAAGTCCTTTGCTTGGGTCAACACCTCGCTCATAGCGGAACGATGCATCAGTGGACAGGCCATGGCGCTTCGCTGCTTTGCGGATAACCACAGGGTCAAACCAAGCAGACTCAATGACGATGGATGTACTGGAATCCTTCACGCCGCTTTTGTCGCCGCCATAGAGTCCAGCTAAAGCCAGTGCCTGTTTGCTGTTGGCAATGACAAGGTCTTCTTGATGGAGCTTTCGTTCAATGCCATCCAGGGTTGTGAGCAGCTCTTGTTGCTTTGCTCGTCGAACCACAAGTTGCCCATCCATAGCTTGTGTGTCAAAAGCATGCAAGGGATGACCCAATGTATGCATGCTGTAATTCGTCGCATCAACCAAGATGTTCATTGACTTGATGCCAATGGCTTGCAGCCGGCGCTGAAGCCATTCTGGCGAGGTGAGATTTGCCACGCCATCAATCTGGAGTGCGTAATACCTCGGGCATGCAACCTCATCCTCTAGCAAAATATTCATGTGTTTACCAAGGGGCCCGATGTCTAATAGGTCCAATGTTTTGACTTCATGCTGCCTGTTGCGATGCTTGAGCGATGCAGCAAGATCTCTGGCTACCCCCTCATGGCCCATGGCATCCATCCTGTTTGGTGTGAGGCCAATGTTGAAAACCATGTCAGCAGGAAGGTTGAGATGTTCTGCAAGACCCTGCCCAATCACAGCATCTTGATTGAGTACCATGATGCCATCATCCGCTTGACCCAGGCCTAATTCATCTTCACCGCAAAGCATACCCATCGATGGTTCTCCACGGATTTTCCCTTTTTTGATGGTCATGCCATCCTCAGACCCATCGGGAAATATTGTGCATCCAATGGTGGCCAGTGCCACCTTCTGGCCTACGGCTACATTGGGTGCGCCACAGACAATGGCAAGGGAATCATTGGATCCTGCATTAACCGTCACGCATCGCAAGCGATCTGCGTTGGGGTGTTGCTCGACTGTTAATACTTCAGCAACGACCACTCCGCGCAATCCGCCTTTGATGGCATCGACCACATGGCTGTTCTCTACCTCCAGACCGGTGTCGGTCAACAGATCAGATATCTCGTTGTCAGGAATGTCGGTGGCTATGAAGTCGCTGAGCCAGTCGCGTGAAATGAGCATGTCACAAATTTAATGAAATGAGCCGATACTCAACCTATGTGTAGACACCAAAAAGCAAGGCGGCATAGATCGCAAAACGGAGGTACCTCACCAGTGCAACTGTAAGAAACCAACGCCACTTAAATCCCACGGCACCAGCAAGGGTGCAAACCGGCGGGAAAGGCAATGGCGTGAGTGCTGCCAGAAAAATTAACAGCCCGCCAAATCGGCGAAGTTGATCCTTTTGCTTGGCCATTCGGTGATCAATCCAACGGTGAATTCTAGGGAATCGATGCAGGTTATAGCCGATCAAATAGCTGACAACCCCACCCAAATACGATGCGGTAGCAAGCGATAAAAGTGTCAACCAGGGGTAGGGTGTTGATTTGGCCCAAATAATGAAGAGTTCTGGAGGTATGACGCCAGTGATGACTTCTGAAAGGAATTGAAAGACAATGACAACGCCCCAGGAAAATTCTTCTGTGATGGACTCCGTCATGGAGCGAAAATCAAACACCCAAGTTTGAAGGGTGATGAAAAGCGCGATAAAAAGGGCAATCCCTATGCCTAATTTCTTCAAACCTTCAAGCAAAAACTGATAGCCACCCGTGATTTGGTAAAATCGATGCGTGAGTTCAATCGACTTCCAGAAGGGTCGAAACTTGGGGGGGTGAAATTGGGGTTTCATGGCGGTGGTAAAGGTGCGTCAAAAAACGTGCCTTAAGCGATGTCTCCCCATCCAATTCTACCTTTTGCATAGGCTGTAAACACTTGCCTTAGCCCGGCATGCTCTGCTGCTTCGAGTCGTGGGTCTTGATCCATGATGTCACGGGCAACCTGACGGGCCCAGGTAAACAAGGGTTGATCTTCGCCCACCTTTGCCAATCGGTAATCCAGACTACCGCTCTGGCGTGTGCCCATTACCTCACCGGGCCCTCGCAATTTGAGATCGACATCTGCAATGACAAATCCATCATGGCTGCTGCACATGGTTTCAATGCGAACTTTCGCATGGTCACTCAATGCCTTTCCTGTCATCAATATGCAATAAGATTGCGCCGACCCTCGACCCACTCTGCCGCGCAGTTGGTGGAGTTGAGACAGGCCAAATTTCTCTGCATTTTCAATCACCATCACGCTGGCATTGGGCACATCAACACCCACTTCAATCACCGTTGTGGCAACCATGATATGGGTTTCGCCTTTCACAAAGCGGTCCATTTCAAGACTTTTGTCTGTTGATTTCATGCGGCCATGTACGATAGATATTTGGTAGTCTGGTCGAGGAAAATCTCTGCAAATACTGGCATACCCATCCATCAAATCCTTGTAGTCCAGGCTGTCACTTTCTTCAATCAGTGGGTACACAATGTAGGCTTGTCGACCCTGTGCAATGGCCTTTTTCAAGAAACCCCAGACTTTGAGTCGGCCGCTATCGGTGCGACGCAACGTTTCAATCGGTTTTCTTCCAGGAGGTAACTCATCAATGACTGAAAGGTCCAAGTCACCATAAAGGCTCATTGCCAGGGTTCGAGGGATGGGTGTGGCAGTCATGACGAGGATGTGCGGGGATGGCGTATTTTTCTCTCGAAGTGCAGCTCGTTGCGCCACGCCAAACCGGTGCTGCTCATCGATAATGGCTAACCCCAATTGCCTGAATTTGACAGGTTTTTCGATCAAGGCATGGGTTCCAACCAGTAAATGAATGCGCCCCCCAAGGATGCCTTCCAGGATCTTTTTTCTTTGCGCCCCTTTGATGCTGCCCGTTAGCAAAGCGACATTCAGCCCCATTTGATTGGCCCATTGACTGAGCCCTTGGTGGTGTTGCTGTGCCAATATCTCTGTTGGCGCCATCAGGCAACCTTGAAAACCATTGTCAATGGCAAGTAACAAGGCCATGAAGGCCACCAGGGTTTTGCCACTTCCGACATCGCCTTGAACCAATCGATTCATGTGCATGCCACTTGCCATGTCCATGCGGATTTCCTTCACCACACGTTTTTGTGCCCCTGTGAGCTCAAAGGGCAGTATTTCGTGGAAGAATTGGTTGAAATAGCTGCCGACATCACGAAAAACCCAGCCATTGCCCTTGGCTCGTATGGCTTGGCGTTTGACAGCGAAGATCAATTGGTCCAGAAGAACCTCCTCAAATGCCAAGCGTTCCCTTGCGTGAATCAAAGCTTGTTGGCTGGTGGGTTGGTGCATGCATTGGATGGCCTGCATGCGGTCAGGCCAGCCTTTTTTCTCTACCAAGGCTTGAGGAAGCCAATCTGTTAGCGATTCGGACCCGAGAAGGGTTTGTACAAGATTGGCAATGCCCTTGCTATGGAGTCCCATGCGCGAGAGTTTCTCTGAGCTAGGGTAAACGGGGTGAAGGCCAGCACTGGGTCTGTCCTTGAATCGGGCCACATCTTCCAGGTCGGGATGCGCCATGTTCAGAAGGCCATTGAAGCTCGAGACCCGGCCATAAGCAATCACCATGGCACCCGCTTTCAATGTTTTCTGGATGTAGTTGGCTCCTTTGAACCAGATCAGCTCAATTCGGCCATCGTCACTGACAAGCTGAGCAGTCAATCGACGGCGGGCGCCAGCACCCGTGGCTTGAATGTCGGTGATGCGTCCCTTGACTTGAACTTCCGCCGGACTAGCCACGCAGGCTTCAGGCAAAAGCACAACCGACCGGTCCACGTACCGGAAGGGGTAGTGGCTGAGTAAGTCGCCGTAGCTTCTGATGCTTAGTTCACTGGCGAATGCCTTGGCTCGTTGAGGCCCAACGCCTTTGAGGTAAGTGATTGCAGTGTCTGTCCATAGAAAGGCCATGCTCAAAAATAACCTAACTTCCCATGCCAATGAACAGTCATCGATACAACCCTTCAGAGGCCGGCATGATGCTCGGTGATGGTGCCTTGTTGGCATCGCTATTCATCGGTATTGCCTATGTCATGTTTGGTGATTTACAGGTGACAGACCCTAGGTATTACGGCCATTATATCACGTTGTTTTGGTGGGCCATGATCCTCTGGTTGTCACTTTCTATGCTGCTTAAAACCCACCATTTACCCCTCGGTGTGGAAATCCGATCGGTTGTCACAAGCTTTGGCCGCATGGCCTTGATATTAGGGGCTGCATTGGCAGCTATTGTGGTCTCTGTCAAAGGTGAATACTATTCAAGGGCCTTTTTGCTCATTTGGCTTGGTTCTTACCTTTTGATTGGCACCCTTTACCGATCCCTGTGGGTTAAAACCATGCGATCAAGGTTCCGTCAGGGCAAACATGTGCGCTTCATTGCCCTGGTTGGGGAGGGTAGCCAATGGCCTGGTTTGGTAGAACAGCTCAGTCTGCACCCAGAGTATGGTTACCGCATTGCCTGTCAGGTCAAGTCCTTTCAGAACATGAATCAGCAGGTGGATGAGTACTGGGTGAGCCCTTCGCTAGCAACAGCCGGTCTTACCATCGCAGACGAGCAGAGCAAGCGCTTGCGTGTGGTGCCTGATTTAGGTTTCCTTGGTGCCCATAGAACCCGCATCATACCCGTTGGCGATTACCCCATTGTTGAACTG
The DNA here is from genome assembly GCA_963925545.1 of uncultured Flavobacteriales bacterium. GTDB lineage: Bacteria > Bacteroidota > Bacteroidia > Flavobacteriales > Schleiferiaceae > TMED14. The sequence goes on from CAWUSA010000002.1 coordinate 61,332, forward strand.
AGACCAGAGCCGTTGACCGATGGTTTGTCTGCCTTTGCCAAGCGATTGACGGATCTATTGGTGGCAAGTCTATCCCTTCTGTTGATTGCATCCTGGCTGTTTCCGCTGATTGCCATAGCGATCAAGATTGATGGCAAGGGATCGGTGTTTTTCAAACAGCAGCGACATGGCCAGAAAGGTCAGAATTTCATGATATGGAAGTTCAGAACCATGCGTCAGTTGGCTGACACAGTCCTCCAAGGTAAGCCAGCTCAACAGCGTGTGACAGGGATTGGGCATTGGTTGCGGGTGAGTCACTTGGATGAATTGCCTCAGTTGTGGAATGTCATCCTTGGTCACATGAGCTTGGTTGGCCCCAGGCCACACATGTCATCTGATCACCACATGTACCAAGATGCCATTGCGTCCTACGGCATCAGACATTGGGTGAAACCTGGCATGACGGGCCTGGCTCAAGCCAGAGGTCTCAAAGGGGAAGTCGATAAGTCTGGAATGACAGAGCGCATTCGCGCAGACATTTACTACGTTGAAAATTGGTCCATGCTGCTTGACCTCAAAGTTCTTGTTGCAACGGTATTTCGCCTGAAGACCTGGGTGTGATTAAAGCCTTAAACCCAACTTGAGTTGCCCGGTGAACCATGGAAATTGTTCACGCGTGCTAGGCTGACCTGAACCCCTTATTGATGCTAGCATCCAGTCATGCCACCCGAGGCCAAATTGGGCACTGACCATGAACAGACCGGCATCCAATCGCTTACCTAAGGCAAGGCTTGTCACAGAGCCACCGCCGACATCAACCAGGCCTGCAAGGCCTGTGGATGCGTCCAGGTACCAATTGGCGATCACTTCCGATAAAAGTAACGAGTTAGGTACAGCTATTGAGGGGAGGGTTTTCCTGACTCCCAGACCAACATGCACGAGGCCTACATTGACATGCACTGACAGGTCCTCTTGCGTAAAGTGTTCTATCTCGAAACCCATGAGGCTTGGCCATCCCATTTCTCCATGGAGGTAGGTTTGTGATTGGACGGCAAAGGTGACAAGCAATGAAGCTAAGGTGATGAGGCTTTTCATATTTTTTTTAAGTTAATTAGCAAGAAACTGAAGAGCTCTGCAAATGTAGAGCTCTTCAGTTTTTCACCTATCGACAATCCCCAATTGGAAGCGGCAAATCTAAAAAGTAGATTTTCAGTGAGCTAATTTTGGAAATTTATTAGGGGGATTACTGGTTGAGGTTCTGAAACAACGCAGCGTAATCATCAATGACAGCTGACCATTGGTAGGAGATAAGTTGGCTGCTGTAATCGGTTTGTAGACTTTTGCTTTGGGTATAGAGTGAATGGAGAAATGTCTCATTGTTGAAATAGGAGCCATTGACCCCTAGAACATGCCGGTTGAAGGGGTTGTCATGAGCCGCAATGGGGCATCCTGCTGCCATGGCTTGAAGAAGGCCAGGGTTGGTTCCGCCAGCTGAATGGCCATGCACATATAGGCGACAACCCTGCCTGAGGGATTGTGTCACTTCGGAGTCATAGGTAGCATCGATAGGTAGGAAATGGGGGTGGTCTTGGTAGGTTTTTTTCAACTGCTTTCCATGACTTGTTGCCCAGTTCCCCACCACGGCAACATGGCAGCTTGGCAGCAAGGCTTGCAGTGCCATGTCAAGGTTGTTTTCGGGTTCAATTCGGCATAAAATCAGGGCATAATCCTCAGCCCTGAGATGCAAGTCTTTAAGGATGGCTTCTGCCTTGCTGTCGTCAACCCGGGCGATGGCATGGACGCCATAGGCAATTTCCTCAATCCTTGTGGGGTAGCTTTTGATGTGCTCGCTGATGCCAGGGTTGTCTGACACAATCACGGTTGCCCGATGGGCAGCCCATTGCTCAGCTTTGCGCAAGTAGGCTTGTGTCAGTGGCCGGTATTTGCCACGCATCCACTCCAGGCCATCCATGTGAACGGCTAAGGGGATCTTACCCGCTAGGGGCAGCAGTGGTGCACTGGTTGTGGTGCCAAGTGTGAGGTGTGCATCGGGTTGCGTTCTGGCAATGTGCCTGAGGCTGATGGCGTCATAGATGAATTGAGCAATGGACCCAATCAAGGGTTCAGGGTCCCAATGCACACGTCGATCAATGCCAGGGTAGGCCCATTGTTTCACAGGGTGTGCAGAGGACGTGCTCACCAGGACCCGAAATCCCTGGTCTGCAAGTCCTTTTGCCACATGCTCTACCATTTCTTCATAGCCGCCATGTCGGTTGGGAAGCCCCCGTGATCCAGAAATCGCCACAAAAGGCTGGCAATGTTTAACGATGCTTTCCAGTTGGGAAGCAGATTTAAGCCATTGGTAGTTGCTGGCATCAAAGGGCTTTTTGCTTGAGAAATCAGTCTGACTGAATGCTGCCGCGATGCCTTCAGCGTTAGGATTACAAAGCGCCACATAGGGTTCGAGTTCCTTGGCAGATTCTGCTTGGTTGGATAAGATGACCTTGCAGCCCTTAGCTAAGGCTTCAATGGCAACTAGCCCAAATGTTTCAAATAGGGAGGGTATGATGACCCCTTCTGCCTGGCTTAATGCCTCGGAAACATCCCTGGCTGTGCCAGCGCTTAGCCATTGAATTTTTGCGCCATGATGCTTGGCTTGGTCGATAGCCTGTCTGAATGCCTTGCTGTGTTTGCTGTGGTTGGGCGCTTGATCTCCCATGAAGGTAAGCAATGCTTCAGATCCCCTTTGTGCCAATTGGCCCCAGGCTTTTGCAGCTTCGACTTGGTTTTTGATGCCTTCAATGCGTCCAATAACCAACCAGCCTTTGCGTTGTTTTGTGAGCTGTTGTCCCTGTTCAGAGTGTAATTGCTCCAGTCCGGGCGACATCACATGCACGGTGGGCCCTAGGTTGAAGGCTTTTCTCACGCGCTTCTGTTCTGTGGATGTAGTGCAAAGGATGGCATCTGCAGCCCATGCGACACGATGCAGGGCTTGGTGCCATCGCAAGGTTGACAAGGGTGGCCAGTTGTCCCTGCCTTGCCCTGCGCGAAAGCAGGTTTTGAGCCATTCCAAGATGCCAGATGGCAACAGTGACCAAAAGGCTGCTCGTTGCTTTTCATAGGCGCCGTAGTCAATCCAGATGCTGGCGATGACCCATATTAGCTTGGGATGTCCTTGCCTGACACGAAGGCAGGCCATTTGATCAGCCAGTCGACCGAGGTTGAATGTGTACAGGACCTCAATGCTGTGCTGTGCAATCATTGATGGCAGAAGTGCAGCATCTGTGCATAAATGGACCTCGTGCTTCAGTTGAGTTAGGGCAGTGAGGCTTTGCTCTACTTGGACTGTGTCACCACCGCGTTGGGTCAACAGACTCTTGCGAGCAAACAATAACACCTTCATGGGAATAAATGTACTGCCTCTGGTCGTACCTTTATCACCTAAATCACGGATCATGGCTATACCTAAATTTCTTGTTGGCGACAACACCGATCACCCTGAAAGCGTTTTCATTATTCATACGGAGTTTCCCCGTTTTGTGATGGATTTAGATACGGATGAGATTGAATGGTTGGACGATGTTGCCGGTGAAGATCAAGGTGATCTCACCGATGAGATGGCCAGCCTATTGGTTGAGGCCAATGCGTTCTATGAGCATGAAGTGGAACACTACGAAAACTTAGATTGAGCATGTTGAGCCGCCTGCAATGGCGGGAGAACATTCCCCTTGCCTTGCCCGTGGTTTTTGGGCAAATTGGTCACATTGCCGCCAGTGTGGCTGACTCCATCATGGTTGGTCGCTTGGGTGTTATTCCCTTAGCGGCGGTTTCCTATGGTGCGAGCATAGCCTCAGTTCCCTTTGTGTTTGGTATTGGTCTGGCCTATGGATTGACCCCTTTTGTGGCGAATGCCGTCGGGCAAAAACGCCACGGTAAAGGCATTCGTCTGCTCAAGCATGCTAGCATGGTGAACATGGTGACAGCGGTGGTGATGATGTTGGCGGTATGGCTCATTCACATGGTGGCTTCAAGAACAGGTCAGGATGCTGAGATGCTTGTTTTTGCTGAGGATTACCTCTACATCTACATGCTGTCTTTCATCCCTTTCATGGCCTTTCTTGCTGCCAAACAGTACCTGGAGGGTTTGGGTGACACCAAAACACCAATGAAGATTAGCTTATGGGGCAACACCTTGAATATCGTTCTCAATGCCTTGTTGATCTTTGGTCTATTAGGCTTTCCTGCCTTGGGTATCACTGGTGCAGCTGTTGCGACAGTCATTGCGCGTACCGTGATGGCGGTTTGGATCTGGCGACACCTCTTTGTGTCGGGTAAGATCACCGTGCCAGAATGGGCAGCTGCAGCTTACCAGAAGCATCTGGTGGGGGGCTTGCTTAAAGTGGGCATCCCTTCAGGTTTGCAATACATTTTTGAGGTGAGTGCATTTGCGATTTCAGCCATCCTCATTGGTACGTATGGGGCCGTGCCGCTTGCGGCGCATCAGGTGGCTATTTCATTGGCCTCTATTTCCTACATGGCTGCCACAGGATTGGGCGCATCGGCGACCATTCGCATTGCTCAGTTCATCGGCCAGCGCAAGCCTGGCATGGCCAGGGAAGCCGGCACAAGCCTGTTCTTGCTAACAATGGTCTTCATGGTGTTCACGGGTCTGGTGTATTATTTTGGCCGCCATTTGTTACCGCTGGCTTACACCAGTGAAATGGAAGTGCTTCAGATCGCAGCGTCATTGTTGGTTGTGGCCACATTGTTCCAATTGCCAGACGGCTTACAGGCAACAGCTCTAGGTGCACTGCGTGGCGCAAAGGATGTTCGTGTGCCGACTGCCATTTCCTTTCTTGCGTATTATATCATAGCCCTGCCTTTGGAGTGGTTTTTAGGCACTCACTTAGGTTATGGTGCTATCGGTGTTTGGCTTGCCTTAGCCGTTGGACTGACCGTGTCAGCATGGTTGTTGACCTTGCGTTTTTACCGGGTAGTTAAGGCCTAGGCCTACGCGTACTGCACGGCTTCATCACCCGTAATAGGGTTGCTACCAAGGATATACAGACGCTCAACCACGTTCCTCAACTGACGAACATTCCCGGTCCAATCCATGTTGCTTAATTGCTTCAAGGCTGCCTTGCTGAATGTCTTAGGGGTCATGCCCTGGTTGATCAATTGCTGTGAGAAATGTTCAATCAATAAGTGGATGTCATCTCGTCGGTCATTTAGTGATGGAACTTCAACCACAATAACACTCAAGCGGTGGTAAAGATCCTCTCGGAAACGACCTGTAGCAATCTCATCAATAATGTTTCGGTTCGTGGCAGCGATAACCCTCACGTTGACTGAAATGCGTTTGCCAGAACCTACAGGGGTGATGACAGACTCTTGCAGTGCTCTCAAGACCTTTGCCTGTGCCGCAAGGCTCATGTCACCAATCTCATCAAGAAAGAGGGTGCCACCATCAGCCAACTCGAATTGGCCTTTTCTATCTTTGATGGCAGAAGTAAATGCACCTTTTGCATGGCCAAAAAGCTCTGATTCAATCAGCTCTGAAGGAATAGCAGCACAGTTCACCTCAATGAAAGGCTGTTTGCTTCGTGCACTCAATTGATGCAATTGGTTGGCAACAATCTCCTTGCCGCTGCCATTGGGTCCTGTAATCAACACCCTGGCATCAGTTGCCGCAACCTTTTCAATCACTTTTCGAACATATTCAAGCGCTTTGGACTCACCAATCATGGTAAACTGCTTGTCCACCTTTTTTCGGAGGCGTTGATTCTCTTTAATCAGCAGCTTGCGATCTAAAGCCTGTCGGATGGTCATTAAAAGACGATTCAAATCAGGTGGCTTAGAGATGTAGTCAAAAGCCCCCATTTTGATGCAGCTAACAGCAGCATCCAAATCAGCGTGACCTGAAATCATGATGAATGGGGTGTCGCCATAGTTAGACATGGCGTACTTCAGGACCTCAATGCCATCCTTTTTAGGCATTTTTATGTCACAAAGCACCAAGTCATAGGTGTGTTCCTGGAGTATTTGCTCAGCCACCTCTCCATCTTCAGCCATGTCAATAGTGAAAGACTTGTCCTCGTTGACAAGGATATTTCTCAACACATTACGGATGGCTTTTTCGTCTTCTACAATAAGGATGCGTGCCATGGGCTGTCGGGTGTTGTTAAGTCAGACCAGACACCTTCCTTCAATGCGTAGGCACTGAGATGGATGTCCTTGACTTGGAGTTGGTTGATCAAGGTAAGGACTTGCAATGCTGCAACCTGCAAAGTTTCTACCCGGGATCTATCGATTCCAGGCATCAAAAGTCGTTCCACTCGGCTGCTTGCGATCAAATCGTTAAGCAGATTGATTAATGCCTGCCTATTCATTGAAGCATGCTTGTCTTTGGATTTGAATTTTTTCAAGCCCAATCGCTTAGTTAGTAACTGGTATATGGCATCAAATGATCCCGAAGAACCAATCATGACTTTGGGGTTCCAACGCTTGCAGTTATCCAATAAGCCCGATAGGGTCAAAGTAATATCCTGGGTGATGGCTTGAATATCTGTAGAAGTCATCGGATCAGCAGGCTGATGGGACTCAAGCAATCGAATGACCCCCAATGGGTAGGAGTTGGCAAACACTACATCCGTTTGATTCATCACAATGCATTCGGTGCTGCCGCCGCCAATGTCAACGATCAGCCGCGGTTCAGACAAGTGGGGTAGGGCCTGAGCGACACCTCTGGCAATAAATCCTGCTTCCTTTTCACCAGAGATGATATGGACATCAATGCCTGTAGCTTGCTTAATGGCATGTGCAACAGATTGCCCATTGGCAGCACTTCGGAAAGCAGATGTGGCAAAGGCATAAGCCTTGCTTGCCTTGTGTGATTTTGCGGTAAGCAGGTGAGTCTTAATCGCATCAATGCCTCTGCTAATTGCATCGTCAGTGATGTGACCAGTTTGCATGCTGTCCTTGCCTAGCTTCACAGAGATTTTCCCCCGATGAATAATTGATCCATCCACCGAACGAACCATGAGGTTGAAGGTGTTAGTGCCTAGGTCAAAGATGGCTATTGCTCCCCCGTCTGCTTGATCCATACATCGAGTTGTGGGAAGGCGATGGTTATGTCAGCCTTGTTGAATGCCTCATTGATGGCGTGACGCAGATCAGATTTGATGAACTCAATTTTAAAAAGCTCTGTGCTATAAAAATGGCACCTAAACACAAGCGAAGAATCACCAAAATCACTGAATTGCACACTAGGCTTAGGGTTTTTTGACACCAATTTGTGCTGGTTCATGCAATCGGTTAGCAGGCGTTCAACCTCTCTGGTATCGCTGCCGTATTTCACCCCCACATCGATGTTGAATCGTGTGCTGGTTTTTTGGTGGGTCCAGTTAATGAAGCCCTGGTTGGTGAGCTTAGAGTTTGGGATAATTACAGAAATTTGATCCCTGGTCCACACCTTGGTTGTCCGAAGAGAAATCTCAGATACTTTACCTACCAGGCCGTCAGATTCAATGATGTCACCAACGGTGACAGTGCGTTCGGTCAACAAAATGATACCGGACACAAAATCCTTGAATGTTTCTTGCATACCAAGGCCAAGGCCAACAAACAAGGCCGTAGATGACGCAAGCAGGACGGTGATGGGGGCACCGATGACATCCAGGATGTAAAGGAGGGCAATGACCCACACAAAGTATTGAGCGATCTTCTTCAAAGCAAAAGCTGAGGATCGATTGATGCGGTTACTCTTTGTCGCCTTGTTGAAAATTCGCGTGAAGGTGCGATTGAGTATTCGAACAATCAAAAGCACCACAATGACTTTGATCACAGTGAACATTGTTAAGCGAACAATGCCGCTTTCAAAAAGGACAAGGTTTTGTAAATCGTTGAGTGTCATTGTATCAAGGTTTCATTCGTATCCAACGCCAAAGGTCGCGGTAAGTGACCTTTTTGCCAAATGTTAAAATGCCAATGCGGTAAATACGTCCAGCCAACCAAGTGGTGAACAGGAAACCAAGGACCAACAAGGTCATACTCAAGGCCATTTCCCAGATGGGTACACCAAAGGGCAGTCGCATCATCATCGAGACAGGGGAGGTGAAGGGGATGATGGACAGCCAAAAGCTCAAATCGCTCCCAGGTTCTTGCATGATTCGGGTCGCCATAATAAAGCTCAATACCATTGGCATGGTCAATGGCAGCATGAATTGTTGTGTATCTGTTTCAGAATCCACGGCCGCACCAACAGCGGCAAACAAGGCACCATACATCAAATATCCACCGATGAAATAGAACACAAAGCAGCCCAGTATCAAGGGAAGGTTCAAGGCTTGGATGGTTCCAAAAGCCAGTGACATGGTGCTAGGGTCCATTCCCTCTGCAGCCATCATGGCAGGGTCAACACCAGCCAGGTCTGGGCTGAGAATACCTGAAGCGGCAGCTGCAATCATGAATACTGAGGTTAGCAGGATCCAGATAAGGAATTGCAGCATGCCAACTGACGCAATGCCAATGATTTTACCCATCATCAATTGCATGGGCTTGATGGAAGAAATGATCACTTCCACGATGCGACTGGTTTTCTCTTCAATCACCCCGCGCATGATTTGCGCGGCATACAAGAAAATGAACATGTAAATCATGAAGGTGGAGGCAAAGCCAATCACCATTTTTATTTCCAAATCGCTGGACTCCGTAGCAAACCCTTGCTCACCTTCCTCACCCAAGCCATCTGTCTGGCTGATTTCCAACATGTCGATGTTGACCTCTGTCTGTGCGCTAGCAACCACAGAAGGGTCAACGCCCAGCAAGGTCAGTTTCTCACTTGTGGCCGCTTTTTGTAAAAACCGCTCAATGCTTCGCCGGGCTGACATATTCAGGTCTCCCTTGTTGTAAAGCACGGCATGGTTGAGAATGAACTG
>CAWUSA010000003.1:0-87606 GCA_963925545.1 uncultured Flavobacteriales bacterium
AAGCGTGTTAGGGTTTTTATCTGTAGAGAGGAAGGGATTCGAACCCTCGATAGAGTTGCCCCTATACCAGCTTTCCAGGCGGGCCCTTTCAACCACTCAGGCACCTCTCCAAGGGCGGCAAATATACTCACAAAAGCCTGATAGGGAAGCGTCAAATTGGGGCATTCAATAGTCATGTGATGCATTGCGTTGCCGTAAATTGTGGCATGGATAATACCAAACTCATCAAAGACAGCTGGGGTAAAGCCCTTCCAATCTCAGCATACTTTGAAGACCTGTTGGCTGCTGTTCCTCACGAAGGCAACCCCTACGATCAACACATTCCCATCAATCAACAACGAGTCAAACGGCTTGTTTCACGAATCAAGCTTACTGCTGAGACTGAGTCCGCTGCCATTCAAGCAACAGCTAAAACCAAATGGCTTATTTTAACTGAGCATTGGTGTGGCGATAGTGCGCAAATTTTACCTGTCCAGGCTGCCATTGTTGCGGCAAGTCGTGGCCGCATCGAGGCCCGGGTATTGTTCAGAGATGAAAACCTTGAACTGATGGAACAATTCCTGACCAATGGTGGCAGAAGCATTCCTAAAACCATCCTACTGGATGATGCATTCACAGTGAAGGGCTCATGGGGCCCTCGGCCAGAAGAAGCTACAGACCTTGTCAAGCGAATCAAATCTGATCCCGCCATTGCACACACCTATTCTCACGAACTCCACAAATGGTACGCAAAGGATCGGCAAATTGCCATCCAAAAATCCATCGTGAAATCGCTATTTATTTGAAGCTAGTCAACCTTCAAAGCCTTCCGCTCCCCACAGAGATTGTCAAGAAAGTGTTCTGTGAACTTGTGGCTGTCAAGCCCTTGGCCTAAAAGCCACATGGTCTTCACCAAGGTGGCCTCCAAGGTCATGTCGCCTGCTGAAAGCACACTGGATTGTCGCATCATGTCAGACGCAGCATAATCTGGTTGAGACACGCCGCCATTTTTGCACTGAGAGGCGTTGATTAAAATCAACCCATTGTCCTGCGCTTCATGCAAAAGCTTGTTGAACCAAGGCTGATTAGGGGCATTGCCTGATCCGTAGGTTAGCATAACAATGGCCTTGCGCTTGGCACCAGAAAATGCTGCACGCACAATGTCTTCATCCATGCCTGGGAACAGAGTGAGCACAGCCACCTTGGGATTGGTCTTTGTGGCTAAAGAGAATCCCTTGCCTATGCATGATGCCTGGCCATTCTGAATCAAGGCATCCTTGTCAACATGCAAGCTCACCCCTGCAATGGCTAGGGGTTCCCAGTTAGGGCTATCAAAGGCATCAAACGCCTGAGAAGACTTCTTGTAAACTCTGTTACCGCGGTAAAGCTTGTTCTCAAAATATACCGACACCTCTTGGATCGTTGCTTCGTTATCAGTCTGAAGCTGAGCCAGCTCCAATGCCGTCATCAAGTTTTCTCTAGCATCTGACCGCAGCACCCCAATGGGCAATTGGCTTCCGGTGAGAATGACTGGCTTACCCAGACCCATCAACATGAAGCTCAATGCACTGGCTGTGTAAGCCATGGTGTCCGTCCCGTGCAGGATCACAAAACCATGGTAATCTTTGGATCTGGCTGAAATGGCCTCAGCAAGCAATGCCCAATGTGCTGGCTGAAAATCGCTGCTATCCATCGGATCCCATAGCTCCAACATGTCAACCTTAGCTTCCAATCGTTCGATCTCTGGCACCCGAGAGAGCAAGGCGTCAAAGTCAAATGGGCGAAGTGATCCTTCGTCATTTTGCACCATCCCAACCGTGCCTCCGGTGTATATCAACAGCAGATTCATGGCTGAAAGATACGCCGGGCATTGGCCGTTGTGATGGCGTCCACCTCCTCCAGGGTCATGTTGAGGTTGTCTGCAATGTGCGTCGCCACCAACTTGAGGTAAGATGACTCATTGCGCTTGCCACGATGGGGCGTGGGCGCGAGGTAAGGGCTGTCTGTCTCTAAAACCACATGATCCAGGCCAATGTTTTGCAACACAGCTATCACTTGTGCGTTCTTGAAGGTCGTCACCCCACCAACACCAATACTCAATCCCATGTCAATGCATTCCTTTGCAATCTCGGTGGATGCCGTGAAACAGTGAAGCACCCCTTTCAGCTCAGGACAGGCACGCTTTCTAAGCACCTGCATCATTGGCTCCCAGGCATCTCTCACATGCATGCTGAAGGGCTTGTTGTAGGTGATGGCCCAATCCAATTGCCTGTTGAGAGCAGCTATTTGGTCCGCTAAGCTGTCCTTGTCCCAGTAGAGGTCAAGACCTATCTCACCCACTGCAATGAACTGAGTGGGATCTGCCTTCCACATCGCCTCGTAGCGATCCAGTACAGCCATCCAATCGCCCTTCACGTCACAGGGGTGCAATCCCAGCATGAGTCTAATCTGATCAGGGAACTTTGCCTGAAGCGCCTGCATGCGAGGCAAGCTTTCCTCATCCACATTAGGCAAGAAGCAGTGGGTCACGCCAGCATCTCCTGCTCGTTCCATCACCGCGTCGATATCTGCCGCCAAACGGGGACTGTCCAAGTGGGTGTGGGTATCAATCATGACTTACAGCTCAAGTGCTGTCTTCACGTCGTTGCCCATCAAAAGCTCCACCGGGTTTTCCAGGGCCTCTTTGATGGCAACCAAGGTGCCAACAGATTCACGTCCATCAATGATGCGGTGATCGTAGCTTAAGGCCACATACATGATGGGGCGAATGACAATTTCACCATTCACTACCATGGGTCGCTCAACAATGTTGTGCATGCCAAGGATGGCAGACTGGGGCGGATTGATGATAGGTGTTGACAGCATGGATCCAAAGACCCCGCCATTGGTGATAGTGAAGGTGCCACCGGTCATCTCATCAATACTGATTTTACCATCCCTGACCTTGATGGCCAGCTGCTTAATGTCCTTTTCAACACCTGAAAAACTGAGTGAGGCGGCATCCCTGACCACGGGAACCATGAGACCTTTAGGACCACTCACGGCAATGGAAATATCCACCGTATCAAAGGTTACTTGATCATCGCCATCAATCATGGCATTGACCGTTGGGTAAAGCTCCAGGGCCCGAGTTGTGGCTAATGTGAAGAAACTCATGAAGCCAAGTCCAACACCGTGTTTTGTCTTGAATTCCTCCTTGTATTTTGCGCGCAAATCCATGATGGGCTTCATATCAACTTCATTGAATGTGGTCAACATAGCCGTCTCATTTTTCACCGTCACTAAACGCTTTGCAATCTTTCTTCGCAAAGAGCTCATGCGTTTTCTCGTGACATTGCTTGGATCACCAGAGCTGGCAGCTCCCATGGCGACCTTAGCCTGAGCAGCGTCTTCTTTGGTGATTCTGCCATCCTTTCCACTGCCAGTCACTGACAGGGGATCAATGCCCTTCTCTGCAAGGATCTTCTTAGCAGCTGGGGAAGCAATGCCTGCAGATTTGGTTGAGGTAGGTCCAGCCGTGGGCGCTGGGTTAGGAGCGGCCACAGGGGCACCTTGACTCTGGCCCTCAGGCGCTTTTGCTGATGTGTCAATCTTGCAGACCACCTGGCCCACAGCAACCACCGAACCAGGCTCAACCAAGAGCTCAATGGTGCCAGACATCTCTGCTGGCAACTCCAAGGTGGCCTTGTCAGAATCAATCTCTGCAATGGCTTGGTCCTTGGTGACATAGTCACCAGTCTCAACCATCCAATCAGCGATTTCTACCTCAGAGATAGACTCGCCAGGCGAGGGAACTTTCATTTCAAGAATCATGATGAGGGGCTTTGAGTGATGCGTTTATTGTTCAAATGTTTGGGTCACAACCGCACGCTGGATAGCCAGGGCGGCTTTATTGGACCCTGAGGCAGAAGCTGCTGACTCAACGGGAGCGACCAAGATCAATGGCACAGGGAATTTCCAGTTCATGAAGGTCCAAGCACCCATGTTAGCAGGCTCCTCTTGCGACCAAATAACGGCTGCCTTAGGGTACTGCTTCAATACCGACCGAATGGCCGCCAAGGGAAGAGGGTAAATCTGTTCCAAGCGAACCAAGGCTGTCCTTGTGTCCTTGATCTTCGTTCGTTCTTCAAGAAGCTCATAGTAGAGCTTGCCAGAGCAGAACACGACCCTATCAATGCCTTTGACCGGTAAGTCATCAGCAATCAATGGCTGGAACGTTCCTTCAGCAAAATCCTCCAAGGTTGAGGTGGCAGCTGGATGTCTAAGCAGGCTCTTAGGACTCATCACTACCAATGGCTTCCTGAAATTCTGATGCATCTGTCGGCGCAGCATGTGGTAATGGTTAGCTGGAGATGTCGTGTTGCAGACATACATGTTGTCATGTGCGCAAAGCTGAAGGAAGCGCTCCAGCCTGGCACTTGAGTGCTCTGCGCCTTGTCCCTCATAGCCGTGCGGCAACAAAAGCACCAAGCCATTTTGGGTTTTCCATTTGTCCTCAGCTGAGGCAATGAATTGGTCAATCACAATTTGTGCGCCATTGGCAAAATCGCCAAACTGTGCCTCCCAGATAACCAAGGTGTCCGGGCTGGTCATGGCATAGCCATAATCAAAACCTAAGACGGCATACTCTGAAAGGTGGCTGTTGTAAATGGCGAATCGGCCAAGCTTTTCAGGGACTTGGTCCAACAGGCAGACATCTTCCTCTGAATTTTCAACCTTCAAAATCGCATGGCGATGAGAAAAGGTGCCACGCTCTACATCCTCACCGGATATTCTGACATGAAAGCCCTCTTGCAACAAGGTGCCGTAAGCCAGCATTTCACCCATGCCCCAATCAATGGCATTGCTTTCAAAGGCCATGTCATGGCGCGCCTTCATCAGCTTGACCACCTTTTTGAAAAAAGTTTTGCCCTCAGGAAGGGTCGTTACTGCCTTTGCCACAGCCTTGAGTGCTTTCAAGCTGAACTTGGTGTTGGAAGGCAGCCATACATCGCCAGGCCTGGCGGCCGGGTAAGGCAACCACACCTCTTCCATGAAGGGCACAATGACGTTTTTCTCAATGCCCTTGGCCTCATCGAAGTGACCCTCAAGCATGGACTTGAACTCCAAATCCATTTCCTTCACCAGGGTAGCGCCCGCCTGACCTTCTGCAATCAATTTGGCGTGATAAATCGCCAAAGGATTGGGGTGTTTAGCAATGGCTTTGTAAAGCTTTGGCTGCGTGAAACGCGGCTCATCACCTTCGTTGTGTCCATACTTCCTGTAACACAGCAAATCAATGAACACATTGCGCTGCCATTTTTGTCGGTACTCAATGGCAAAACGCATGGCATGAATCACTGCCTCCACATCATCCCCATTGACATGGAGAACGGGTGCAAGCACCACCTTTGCCACGTCAGTGCAGTACGTTGATGATCGGCCATCGATGTAATTGGTGGTGAAACCCACTTGGTTGTTGATGACTACATGGATAGTTCCTCCGGTGCCATAGCCGTCAAGTCGCTCCATTTGAACCACCTCATAAACCACGCCCTGGCCAGCCACGGCCGCATCACCATGAATAAGGATGGGCAATACCTTGTCTCGAGACCCCTCATGCTCGCCATTGCCCTTTGCTCGAGCAATGCCTTCCACCACAGGGTCCACTGCCTCTAGGTGCGATGGGTTGGGGGCCAAATTTATTTTCAGTCGCTTGCCATTGTTCAACAGTCGATCAGCTGTGAAACCCAGGTGGTATTTCACATCGCCATCGAAATTGTCATCCATGAATTCTTTGCCCGAAAACTCTGAAAACACCTGCGAAGCAGGCTTGCCCATCAAGTTGGTCAAAACATTGAGCCTGCCGCGATGAGCCATGCCAAGCACCACTTCCTCCACCCCGATTTCTGAGGCACGCTGAAGCATGAAATCCAAACCAGGAATCAAGGACTCCGCCCCCTCAATGGAGAAGCGCTTCTGCCCCACAAACTTGGTGTTCAAGAAGGACTCAAAGGCTACAGCCTCATTCAATTTTCTGAGCGTGTGACGCTTTTCATCCACCGTGAGTTTAGCCCGGTTGTCGTTGATGTGTATGCGGTCTTGAATCCAACTGATGACTTTGGGTCGCCTGCTGTACATGTACTCTATGCCAATGGATCCACAATAGATGGCCTCTAAATGCTCAATGATTTCACGCAAGGGTGCGGGGCCCGACATGCCTACGTTTACCGCAGCTTGGAAATGGCTGTTAAGATCCTCCTCTTTGAGGCCAAAGTTCCTGATGTTGAGATCTGGTTGGTAACTGCGACGCTCACGAACAGGGTTGGTCTTGGTGAACAAATGGCCGCGGGTTCGGTAGTCATTGATCATGTCCAGGACGTCGAACTCCTTAAGCAGCTCCTCGGGCACCTGCTTGTCTTCAAGGTCCTCACTGTAGGTTGATTGAGAAAAATCGTAGCCTTGAAAAAAGCCACGCCAAGAGGGCTCAACGCCATCAGGGTTGTCAAGGTATTGTTCGTAAAGTTCTTCGATGAAAGCACCGTGTGCAGAACCCAGAAAGGAAAAGCGATCCATGGAGTAAAATTAGTGACAAATCAAGGGCCAACAGCTTATTTCTCGCGCTGATAAATCCACAAGGCCATGGCGCGCAGATCCTCAATTGCCAAATGCATGGATCCAGCCTCATCTAGGGCTTCAAGAGCAGATTGGTAATAGCTTTTCCTGAGGCTTTCCGCATGGTCAAGACTGCCCAGTGAACGCATGGCTTGACAAACAGCCTTCACGCGAAGCTCGTCTGTCAATCCTTCACCCGGCATGACCTGTCCATCAAGGCAGCCATTGAGGTGGATTTGCAGCACAGTTTGCTTTTTTTGAAGGATGTCACCACCCACTTGCTTACCAACAGTGGATGGATTTCCGAAGGCATCCAAAATGTCATCGTGAATTTGGAATGACATGCCAAGAGCCAAGCCAAATTGGTAAAGGGCTTGAGATTGGCTCGGTGACGCACCCGCGCAGAGCGACCCCATTTCCAGGGAAGCCCCTACCAAGACAGATGTTTTTTTTCGTATCATCTGCAGGTACTGTGCCTCAGAGATAGCCTCCAGGCCCTCATAGTCGATGTCCAGTTGCTGTCCTTCACAAACCTCCAAGGCTGTGCGGTTAAACACCTTCATCACTGGCTGCATGACAGCCTGTGGGAGCTTAAGTAAGGCATCAAAGGCCATCACCATCATGGCATCACCGCTGAGGATGGCAGAATTCTGTCCCCACTGCTCATGAACGGTGGTTTGCCCGCGACGCAGGGGCGCCTCATCCATGATGTCATCATGAATCAGGGTAAAATTGTGGAAGCGTTCCACTGCGTGGGCAGCGGGGAAGGCAGCAGATGCCGGCTTGCCAATTGCTTCAGCGGCCATCAAGGCTAACACGGGACGCAACCGCTTGCCCTCCATGGACATGATGTAGCGCTGTGGCGCGTACAAACTGTCTGGTTGCCGGTTCCACTCAGGGTCGGAAAAATTGGACTCCAGGTCCTTCAAAAAGATTTGCCTGAGTCGCTTAATTGCCTGTGCTTCAATCTGGCTCATGTCAGCAGAGGTCATTCAAGTATTTGCCATAGCCGCTTTTCATCAAGGGCTTTGCCAATGCTTTGAGCTGAGTCGCATCGATGAACCCTTGGCGGTAGGCAATTTCCTCAATGCACCCAACTTTCAAGCCAGTACGTCGTTCCATGATTTGAACATATTGACCAGCCTCCATCAAACTTTCAAAAGTGCCCGTGTCCAGCCATGCTGTGCCTCGGTCCAAAATGCCTACATGCAAGTCACCATTCGCCAAATAATGCTTGTTCACATCGGTGATTTCATACTCGCCACGGGCTGATGGCTGAATATTGGCAGCCACTTCCACCACTGAATTGTCATAGAAATACAAGCCAGGGACTGCGTAATTGCTCTTGGGCTCAGTAGGTTTTTCTTCAATGCTCAATGCCAGACCATCCTTGTCAAACTCCACCACACCATAGCGATCTGGATCATTCACCGCGTAGGCAAAGACCACGCCACCTTGTGGATTGACGCTGTGTACCAGCAGGTTGCCCATCTGACTTCCATGGAAAATATTGTCGCCTAAAATCAAAGCCACAGAATCCTCGCCGATGAAGTCCTTGCCTATCACGAAAGCTTGTGCAAGTCCATTAGGTATTTCCTGAATTGCATACGAAAACTGGCAACCCAGCCTGCTGCCATCGCCCAACAATTGCTCAAACAAGGGAGCATCATGCGGTGTGCTGATGATGAGGATTTCGCGAATGCCTGCCTCCATCAATGTCGACAAAGGGTAGTAAATCATTGGCTTGTCATAGATTGGCATCAGCTGCTTGCTCACAGCGTGGGTCAATGGATGGAGTCTGGTGCCGGAACCGCCGGCAAGGATAATGCCTTTCATACGTCGTCTTCTGCTAAATCAATTAAAATGTCCTTGAACTCCTCTGCACTTAGCCGCTTGTCCATAGACATCAGCATGGAAGGTAAAAGAATCAAGTTGGTGAACATGGCAAAGACCAAGGTAATGCTCACAAGCAAACCAAGCGCTTGGGTCCCGCCAAAGGATGAGGATAAAAAGATAAAAAAGCCAGCAAAGAGAACCACCGAAGTGTAGAACATGGAGATGCCAGTCTCTTGAATTGCTTTGATGGCTGCGTCCCGAATGCTTCCGCCATTAAGAACCAGCTCCTGTCGGTAGCGGGCCAAATAGTGCAGGGTGTCATCCACAGAAATACCAAAGGCAATCGAAAAGGTCAACACTGTTGAGGGCTTGATCGGGATCTGAAACCAACCCATCAGGCCTGCAGTCATGATCAAGGGAAGCAAATTTGGGATGATGGAAATCACCACCATGCGTGGGGTTTTGAACAGGACTGCCATCAGAATAGAAATGATCAAAATGGCTAAACCTAAGCTCAACAAGAGGTTATTAACTAGGAAATCCGTGCTGCGCATGAATAACACAGAGACACCACTCAGTGTTACACCTATCTCATCGGTGTCAAAGGATGCCTCTGCCAGGGCATGAACATCCTCGAGCAAAAGCACCATGTCCTCCTGCATCAAATCTTCTATCTGAATAATGATGTGCAACTTACTTTCATCCGCATTGACAAGGGATGATGCCATGGTCGCAAATCTGGCCGTATCTAACACAGGAAGGACATCCACAATGGCCCTCCGCTCCTCCGCTGATGGGAGCGTGTAGTCATCGGGGCTTCCCCCCATGTAGCCTTGTCGGCCAAACTTCAACACATCCACCATGGAAAATGGTCGACTCACATGGTCCAGTTTCATGATGGCTTGTTGGAACGCATCTAGTGACTCCAACACCTCAGTTGACCAAACCCCGCCAGGCACTTTGGTGTCAATGAGCACGTCCAAAGGCACCACGCCACCAAACTCACGCTCAAAGAATCGCACCTGTTGTACCATGGGGTCTGCCTCGCTGAAATCTGCCGTAAGGTTGCCCGTGGTTTTCAGTCGAAGCATCCCCACTGCAGTAAGCGCCATAATCAAGAAGACAGACAGATACATCAACTTTCTGTGGTGCATGACCACTTTGATCAGCCAATTGATCCATGATCGGACCCATCCTTTATTCAAATGCTCATAATGCCGATCCAATGGCTTAGGCAACCAAGAGTAAAACACAGGGAGCAAGGTGATCGACGCAGCAAAAACCACCAAAATGCTCAAAGATGATCCGATGGCAAAATTGACCAGCGGCGTGGAGCTAGTGAAGATGAAGGTGGCAAAACCCAGCGCGGTGGTCACATTGGTCAACAAGGCCACGCTGCCGATTTTGTTCACGGTGTGATGCAAGGCCGGCAATACTTCTTTGTCTACAGCATACACTGAATGGTATTTGTTGATGAAGAAAATGCAGTTAGGCACTGCAATGACAATCAACAAGGGCGGGATCATGCCACTGAAAATGCTTAAGTGATGGCCAAATATGCCCATGATACCAAAGGTTCCAGCCAATCCCACGCCCACAATGGACAAGGCAATGATTGCAGACCTAAGGCTTTTGAGCATTAACAGCATGATCAATATGGTCACAATGCAGGTCAGAGCAATGAATAAATTGATCTCTGACTTAATGCTCTGAGCATTGCTTAATCGCAAATAAGGCAACCCCGACATGTTCACATCAATGCCTGTGTTGCGCTCAAATCGCTTGATTTCTGCAGCGAGCTGATCCAGCAAAGCAAAAGCTGCAGTGCTGTAGTTTGCATGGTCGGAAATGGACACCATCATCAAATGGGTACGCCCATCATCATTGCGGAGCATGCCACGGTAAAATGGCAAATCCTCGTATTGGTCGCGCAAGACAAAGCCCTGTCGAGGCGATTTCACAGGACCTACCATCAGGGGGAAAGGCTGCATGGCCTCGCCCTCAGCTTCATCCATATACAAATCCAAGGCATTGTGTATAGAAAGCACCGAAACGACCTCTGGGGTACCTTCAATGCGCTTGGCTAATTCACGCCATTGGTTCAATACCGACGGAGTAAAGAATGACTCATCTTTCGCACCCAACACAATCAGGTTGGCGCTTTGGGTAAACTCAGATTGGAAATCCGCATACTCTACCATTGCAGGATCGTTATCTGGCAGCATTTTAGGTAGGGTGTAGGACACTGCTACATTGCGACCCATGAAGGCCATGCCTGCGGTGAAAACCAACCAAAAACCAACTACAAAAAGTCGATTTGACATTAAGAAAACTGCAATCCTAGCCCACATAGTTAGCAAAGGTACTGACCGAAGGCTTGCCTAGGGTCACAAAATCTCTTTAGGGTAAATGATCGGCCGACAAGGCGCGGCATCATTATCGATAGCTGCCACCTGCAGGTTCAATGCATACGCTCCATCTGCAACGGATGGCGGAATGTGAATCAACTCGGTGATGGTGGCTTCATGGCGTGCCTGGCTTCCGGCATTCACCTCGTTAGCTGACAAGCCCCAAAAGGCACGATGTGACGCCAATGCACCGCCATCTTCCTCTGGGTCAATGCTGGGGCTTTCCGTTAGCAACTCTGTGACTGACTCACTGGCCAACCATGCCGCAGCCTCGGGATGCAAATAGGGCCAATTGCAGTTGCTGTGGTCCCGTTTGCTCACATCCATGGTGGACGGCAAGGTCCTCAATGCAATGGCACGATCCAAGGGGCCATCACCCAGTGCAGATTGGATGTCTGACAGCGTTATGCAAAGGCCTTGATCTTCACTGCCATCAACCGTGACGAGGGTCAAGGGAATCAACAGTGGCCAACGCAAAAGATGGATAGGGTGATCGCCTTTGCAGACATGACCTAGGGTTTCTGTGTGGCTGCCATGTGCATGGGGGTTCAAGGTCAAATCGGTGAAATTCACCGACCCACCAAGATCAACAGAACCCTTCCATTCTCCTAAAACCACGGGGTTTTTTTGCATGCCGCCGATGTACCAGGCCCTTGCTAGGCCTTCCATCACTGGCAGGCTTAAATCGATGCCTTGTGGCAAATCAGCGGATTGTTGCATGGCTTAAAGGTCGGTATTGTCGGTGATAAATCCAGCAGCAGCAATGGCATCTGACCACATCATGCCCGCATCGGTTAATTTCCATCGGTCCTCCAGGCGAAGCATGTGGCCCTTAGCAATGGCATCTGACCACAAGTGGTCCAAGGTCTCAGCCCATTTCCCTGCATGACTTCGTTGGAACCCAAGGTCGGTCCGAAGGCCTGTCATCAGTTGTTCATTGCGGCGTTCGATTGGGCCTAAAGTCTCCAGCTCAAAACCCGATGAATCTCCCGCTTTCATGGCCTTGATGTACATGGGGTTGTTGGCTACATTCAAACGCCGTTCCCATTGCCCATCAAAGGAGTGCGCCCCCGACCCAATGCCAACATAGGCATCGCCTCGCCAATAAGCCGCGTTATGGCTGGCTTCAAATCCAGGCTGGCAACTGTTGCTCAACTCATAGGTCAACCAGCCTTGCTCCCGAAGGTGAGATCGGTGCCACATGAAGTCTTCCACACTTCGCTCATCCATTGGCTTTGAGATTTTCCCTGAAGCAATGTCTGCATGCAAGACTGTTTTGTCTTCCACCGTCAGGCCATAGGTTGACAGATGCGGTATGTCCATCGCCAAAGCTTGCCCCACCTGATCCTGCCAATAAGCCAGGCTTGTTTCAGGGAGGCCATAGATCAAATCCATGGTAATGTGACTGAGTCCCGCATCTTGCAAGCGTTTGATGGCATCGACAGCTTGGCTGGCATTGTGTGCGCGATTCATCCACTGCAGCTGTCTGTCTTCAAAGGATTGCACTCCCAAGCTGATGCGGTTTACGCCAGCTTGTATCCAATGGTCAATGGATCGGTCATTAACATCTTCTGGGTTGGCTTCCAAGGTGACTTCAGCACCTGATTGCAATGGCGCATGGCTCGTTGCTGTGTCTATCAGGGATTGAATCTGCCGCGCATTCAAAACCGATGGTGTGCCACCGCCAAAATACACAGTTTGCCAACTGTCAACCTGACCCATGCGATGGGCCATTTCCTGCTTCATGGCATCAACCATGTCATCCATGGTTTTCCACGAGGTGGAGAAGTGGAAGTTGCAATAGGTGCATGCCTTGCGGCAGTAGGGCACGTGGATGTAGAGGCCCTGCCCCATCAAGTCAGCGGAAGTTCAATCCGGAAGGTGCTCCCCGAACCAGGGCTACTTGCAATCACCGACAGCTTGCCGCCATGGCTTCGTTCAACGATGCGCTTGGCCAAGGAGAGGCCCAACCCCCATCCACGGGTTTTTGTGGTGAATCCCGGTTCAAATACTCGACGACGCAGAGACGAACTCATGCCCTTGCCATTGTCAGTGATGTCAATGACAAGGTGATCTCCCAACCTGGCACAAGCCAATTTGACTTCACCGCTTTCGCCCTCCAAGGCATCCACCCCATTGCGAATGATGTTTTCTAAAACCCAACTCAGCAGCACTGGCTGCATGGCGATGTCAGGTAAATTATTTTCACATTGGATGTCCAACTTGACAGATTTAGGCAAGCGCTTAGCCACATAGCTTGTCATGCCTTCAATGACATCCTTGATGTTGCCTGGCTCTCTGGCATCTTCTGCACCAATTTTCGAAAAGCGATCTGCAACAGTTTGCAAGCGGTTCAAATCCTTGCGGATTTCTGACAAAGCCTCTGCGCTGTATCCCTTTTGTTCAAGCAACTCTATCCAACCGTAAAGAGCTGACAAGGGAGTGCCTAGTTGGTGGGCAGTTTCGCGAGCAAGACCTGTCCATACCCTGTCCTGTTCTGCTTTTCTTGCCCGGGAAAAGGCTGCATAAGCTAAGGCTACATAGCAAAAAATAATCCCTAACAACAATTTTGGGTAGAGTCTGAGTCGCTTCAAATGGAGGGATTCATCCTGGTAAATGTATTGGTTCACGCCGGGCAGAACCTCAAGAGGAATGGCGTCTGCATAGGCCTTCATGACCTCAAGTCGAGCCTGTTGACGGCTTGTTGTGCTGTCACTGACTGCTAGATTTCTTGTGCTGATCACCTGATCCTGATCATCGGTCAAGATCAAGGGAATGGACTGATTCATTTCCAAGATGCTTGTGGCCAAGGTTAGATCTGTGCCTGGATCGCTTTGTGTGACTTGTTCCACTGCCTGAGCCCATAAATCCACGCGTCGCTGCTCCTCCTTGCTCAGCTGACTGGCCAACTGTTCCGTGTACATCCACGTCAGGACGC
The DNA here is from genome assembly GCA_963925545.1 of uncultured Flavobacteriales bacterium. Lineage (GTDB taxonomy): Bacteria > Bacteroidota > Bacteroidia > Flavobacteriales > Schleiferiaceae > TMED14. Next base: position 13,756 of record CAWUSA010000003.1, read on the forward strand.
CAATGGCCACAGCCAGCCCCATCAGTCCCACTTTCACATTTCCTTTGCCTGTCATCTTTCCTTGATTGCATGCAAGGTAATGGCTGCCTACCATTCCTTGTGTCTTTATTCAAGGTATCTTTGTTTCAATCCAATCAAAACCCATGAGAACAGCCCTACTTACCCTAGCCATCGCAACCATGGCCATTCCAGCTCTGACTAACAATGGTGGCGCTCCTGCTGGGAAATCAGGCTCGCCAAAAAGCAACAACGCGACTTGCAACAACAGCTATTGTCACAGCGGGCCAACGGTAAGCACGCAAAGCATCTCTGTGACCACTGACATCCCCACAGATGGTTACGTAGACAATGGCAGTTACAGCATCACTGTGACAATGACTGACGGCGGCACAAGCGCACCAAAAATGGGTTTTACGGCTTCCGTAGAGGACGCATCCAACCATCAGGGCATCTTGTCTGCAGGTACAGGTTCGCAAATCCAAGGCAACAATTATGTCACCCACACATCCAGTAGCACCAGCTCATCCAGCGGTTCCAACAGTTGGACTTTTGGATGGAATGCCGGCACGGCACCAGACAACACCTTGATTTACGTGGCAGGTAATTTTGCCAACAACGATGGGTCAAACACCGGGGATGTGATCGCCAGCATGTCCATGGGGTTGACACGCAGCCATGTCAGCTTGGACGAGCCCCTAGGGATGACCATGACCATCATGCCAAATCCTTCAAGTCAGTGGCTGAAAATTGATGCAACATTTGCCACAAGTGAAGGCACCCTTAACATTACTGACCTTCAAGGCCGCTTGATCAGCTCCCAGGCTTGGACAGCTGCAGACGCTGCAGGCAAACTGATTGACGTGCGCCACATTGCTAACGGAACCTACTTGTTGCGTCTGAGCATGCAAGACGGCCAGTCCATCGGGCAACCTTTCATTGTTCGCCACTAAACAACACCTTAGCTATGGGAATCGCTTTTGGCACACAATTGGCAAGGCATGTTGGCATGAAATACCTTCTGCTTGTTGCCTTTCTCGTTTCAGGGCTCCATCTTGCCGCTCAAGACAGCGACTTGAACTTTTACCTGCGCTCAGGAATCAACTTCAACACCGGTTCAGTGGGGCTGGATTCCGGACTGACCAGTGCTGGCGAAATCCTCAACCAAGAGATCCCCAACAACGGCTACCACCTAGGCTTTTCTTTGAGAGAGTACAAAAATGATGGGCAGTTTCTGGCATTGGATGCTGGCTACCATGAAACCTCTTTTGATCTGGTTGGCATTGACCCCAATGGCAACCCTGTCACCCAGACATTGACCAGCCAGACCATTCAGGCTGCAATCAGTCCAGGCTTTCGCTTGTTTCGATTCATCCGCGCTCAGGCTGGCATCAATTGTGTCTTTCAGCTCAATGAGGACTTTCAGTCCACGTTTGATAGCTACAAGCTTGGCTATCGGCTAGGTACTGGTTTGGATTTTGGAAATATTTCCATTGACGCCATGTACATTGCCTCTTTCATGTCAACCAATGGCACATTTAGCAACATCCCTTTGAGCAGCAACACATCCAATTATTTGTTGAGTTTGAGTGTGAAACTTTGAGTTTGGCACGCCTTTTGAACTACCCTTGGCCGAGAGTCCTGCGTTTAGGTGATTTTGTGTTAATGTTTAGTAGTCTCTCGACTAAAGCCCTGTTTCGACAGGGTTTTTTGTTGCCCACAATCTAGGCAACCGGGTGCTATGTCAAATGGATGTATACATTCTTTGGCTCGGTGAAAAAACGCAAGGCTTCAAAGCCACCTTCCCTTCCAACGCCACTAGCCTTCACGCCACCAAAAGGTGTTCTGAGGTCCCTCACAAGCCAACTGTTCACCCAAACAATCCCTGCATGCACCTCGCTGGCAACCCGGTGGGCACGTTTGAGGTTGTTTGTCCATACTGTCGCGCTCAGGCCATAGTTGGTGGCGTTGGCCAATTCCAGCGCCTCCTGCTCAGTGTCAAAGGGCATGATGGTGACCACGGGGCCAAATATTTCCTCTTGGTTGGTCCTGCAATCCATGTTCAGTCCGGTGATGATGGTGGGATTCACGTAGAACCCGCCCTTGGCATCACCCTCCATTGTAGGGCTTGCCCCACCACATTCCACAGTTCCACCTTCATCGATTGCCAGCTGAATGTAGCTGAGAATTTTGTCCCTGTGAGCTTGTGAAACCACAGCGCCAATCTGCACCCCCGTTTGATCCGGCGGTCCGACCCTGAGCTGCTTGGTCTTAGCAACAAAAGCCTTGACAAAGCGATCATAGATGGGTCGTTCCACCAAGATGCGGCTGCCACAGAGGCAAATCTGCCCTTGGTTGGCAAAGGAGGATCGCATGGTGGTGCTGAGCATGGTGTCAAAGTCACAATCCGCAAACAGGATGTTGGGGTTCTTGCCACCCAACTCCAAGCTCAACTTCTTGAATAGAGGTGCAGCAATCCGACTGATGTGCTTGCCGGTTTCTGAACCACCCGTGAAACTGATGATTGGCACCTCAGGATGGCTGACCAATTGCTCACCAACGCCGGGTCCCGTGCCATGAACAATGTTCAAAACGCCTTTAGGGAAGTTCACCTCATCCAGGATTTGAGACAGTAAATAGGCAGTGGCTGGTGTGATCTCAGAGGGCTTTGCCACCACTGTGTTTCCCGCAGCCAGAGCTGGGGCAATTTTCCAAGTGAACAAGTACAGGGGGAGGTTCCAGGGGCTGATGCATGCAGCCACCCCAATGGGTCGACGCAAGGTGTAATTGAAGCCTTGATCACCCATGTCATGGGACTCACTGACATCGTGAAGAATAGCCGTCGCATAAAAGGCAAAATTGTCTCTGGCGCGTGGGATATCCACAGATTGAGCCAGCTTCAAAGGCTTGCCATTGTCCGTGGATTCCGCTTGTGCCAGCTCATCCAATCGTTCATTGATGCCATTGGCCACAGCCATCATGTGCTCACTTCGCTCTGCAGCTGTCAGCTTGGACCAGGAAGGGAAAGCAGCCTTTGCTGCCTTCACTGCTGATTCCACATCTGCTTGACCGCTGTCGGGAATGCTGCCATAAACCTGACCCGTTGCGGGGTTCACATTGTTCAGTGTGCGTCCAGAACTTGCCTTGGTAAACTGGCCATCGATGTAGTTGAGAATTTCCATTGACGAAGGGGGTTGCGGCGGGTTATTGTCAGGGTTGGCGGATGAGATACTGCGTGGATTCAGGTGGCCTACAAGGTGGGGGTTCGCCCACCATCCACGGGAATATTGATGCCTGAAATGTAGGCTGCTGCAGGTGATGCAAGAAAGCAAACAGCTTCTGCCACCTCCTCTGCTTGTGCAAATCTTCCCATCGGAATCTGGTTGAGCATGGCCTGTTCCACTGCCTGAATGGCTTGGCCGCTTTGCTTGGCCTTGTTAGCAATGATGGATGACAAGCGCTGGGTCAGGGTTGCGCCGGGCAAGACATTGTTCACGGTGATCTGCTTAGGGCCCAATTCCATTGAAAGGGTTTTGCTCCAGTTCCCCACCGCAGCACGCACGGTATTGCTCACGCCAAGGCCCTTCAATGGCGCTTTCACCGACGTGCTGATGATGTTGATGATGCGGCCATAGCCCAAAGCCTCCATGCCTGGCACAAGGGCTTGAGCGAGCTGATGGTTGTTGATCAAGTGCGCATTGAAAGCAGACAAAAAGGCAGCAATGTCAGCGTCCACAATGGGGCCTCCAGGAGGGCCGCCGGTGTTGTTGACCAATATTTGAAAAGGGGCCTCTTTTGCAACAGCTGACACGGCGGACAGCACCTCACTGGGTTGGTTGAAGTCAGCAACAATGAAGCTGTGTGACTGGCCGTGATTGCAAGCAAGTCCATCACAAACAGATTGAAGTCGCTCAGGGTTGCGTGCCAACAAGGTGACTTCTGCACCCCGCTCTGCCATGAGCTCTGCCACAGCTTTACCGATACCTTGACTGCTTCCCCCAATCAAGGCACGCATTCCTTTGAAACTATTTTCCATGGCATAAAGGTATGCCGCCTACCTCAGAATCAGAATATCTTGATAGTCCACTGTTTCGCCAGGGCGATCTGACCAATTGCCCTTGTGCCAGTTGATTTCTGACCATCCTGCATCATTCGCTTGCGCTTGCAGCCATTGCCAGGGGTAGGCCACATTGGCCCCGTCCACATCTGCATCCATGTAGAAGGCGCCATGGCGAGGGTGCTTGAAGGAAAAGTCCCTGCGTTGATTAGCCGTGGATTCCTCGTCCAAAATGAAAAAGGTGAAATACGCAGAGCCCCCCTTGCGGATGACCCGCCGGCTTTCTTGCAAATAGCGAATCACTACATCTGGGCCTATGTGGGTGAAGACTGATGTCGCAAGGGCAAAATCGAATTGAGCATCACCATAAGGGAAGGAAAAAAGGGCTGCATTCTCGCCCCCGTCGGTGTACAAATCGTTGCGAAGGGGGACATGACTGAATTGAAAATTGGGGCAAACCCTGCTGATGCGATCCTGACACTGTTTCACGGCATGTGGGACAATATCAAAGCCTCGAAACTGGCTGCTTGGCAAGAGGTAGTCGGTGAGCGGGATGGCCATTCGGCCTAAACCTGACCCAATATCCAAGACATCGTGCTCAGGCAGTAAACCGCCCAATTGGATGAAGAGCTTCTTGTGAATCAGCCCATTCTCCAGGAAGTCGCCACCGCCTGTGAAAACCTCCCCGCGCAAAGGCAAATCAATGCCGTGGTATTGTGGGCGTCCTGTTGCCAAATGCCATAAATCAAAAGGCAGGAAAACAAAGCGCCTGACCCATCGACGCCAAGTTGGCGGCAACCAATAGTAAGCTCGTCTAAACATGATTAGCCCTTCATGATGGCCTCAATCTCATCGACCTCTTTTGCAATGTGTTTGGTCAAATTGATGTGGCCATCTTCTGTGATGACAATGTCATCCTCAATGCGAATGCCAATGCCTTCTTCTGGGATGTAAATACCTGGCTCACAAGTAAACACCATGCCTACCTCCAAGGGGCTGTTGTCCCAGAGTCCGTAATCATGCACATCAAGCCCTATGTAGTGAGAGGTGCCATGCATGAAGTATTTTTTGTAGGCTGGCCATGCGGGGTCTTGCGAGTCAACATCAGACTGGCTGATCAGCCCCAGGCCAATCAATTCAGTGGTCATCAACTCCCCGACTGCTTCATGGTATGCACCCAGGTTGTTGCCCGGGCGAAGCAACTCAATCGCTGCCTTCTCCACGCGAAGCACGGACTCGTATATCTCTCGCTGACGCTGTGTGAATCGGCCATTGACCGGAAAGCACCGCGTCACGTCACAGGCGTAATTGCCATACTCCGCCCCCACATCAAACAACACTAACTCACCGTCCTTGCAGCTGTCATTATTTTCAATGTAGTGGAGCACGCAGGCATTAGGGCCCGAACCAATGATGGGTGTGTAGGCAAATCCGCGAGAGCGGTTGCGCAAAAATTCATGCATGAACTCTGCCTCCAATTCAAACTCCATGACGCCAGGCTTGAGGAAGCGAAGCACGCGATCAAACCCTTTGGTTGTGATGTCTGCAGCCACTTGCATGACCGCGATTTCCTCCGCTGATTTGACTGCACGAAGGGCATTCAAAGCGGGTGCTGAACGCCGGTAACTGTGATTAGGGAAGCGAGTGCGCAAGGATTTACCAAAGCGTTCCTCACGGGTCTCAACCTCAGAGCTTCTCCGAATGTGCTCATGGGTCAACAAGTACACATGATCTACCTGAGCCATCACTTCCTTGAGCACTTTATCAAAATCCTCCAACCAATGGACATGCTTGACCTGGCTCACCTCAGTGGCAGACTGCTTGTCCAGTTTTGCTCCTTCCCATACAGCAATGTGCTCATTGGTTTCTGTGAGGAACAGCATCTCGCGATGCTCTGGTTTTTTTGCGTCAGGAAACAGCAGCAAAATGGCCGCCTCTTGATCCACCCCAGACAGCCAGAATAAATCGGTGGCTTGGATGAAAGGCACATTGCCATCAGCCGAGGTGGGGTAAATGTCCGATGCGTTAAAAAACGCCAGGGAGTTAGGCTCCATGGTCGCTGTGAAACGGTCACGATTCGTTGTAAAAATGTCTGGATTCAAGCGGTGGTACTTCATGTGGACGAAGATAAGTCCTTTTCAATGGCAACTTGGTCAACGGAGGCACCTCACTTACTTTTGCTTCAAGCCTAACCAACCCTTGACACCATGGCCGCAACTCGTGGACTTTTTGGATCTTCCCTAGCTAGAAAATACTGGATGGCACTGACTGGTCTTTTCCTGTCATCCTTCTTGATCATCCATTTGATTGGCAACTTGCCAATCCTATTTGGGGATCAAGAAGCATTCAACCTCTACGCTGCATTCATGACCAGCTTTCCGCCCATCAAGGCTGTGAGCTACCTACTCTATGGCAGTATTTTATTGCATGCCATTGACGGCATCTTTCTGATGCGGCAGAACAAGGTTGCTCGACCGGAAGCTTATGTGTCATATAATGGCAAAGCCAATGCAACATGGGCCTCACGAAACATGGGCCTGCTTGGCATTTTCACCTTGCTCTTTCTGATCATCCACATGCGCTCATTCTGGTATGAAATGCACTTTGGCTATGTGCCAACCATGGACATCGAAGGGGAGCAAGTGAAGGACCTTTACACCATGACCATTGAGGCATTCCACCAATTGTGGTATGTAATTCTTTACGTGGTTTGCATGATCATGCTAGGTTTCCACCTGTCTCATGGCATGAGCTCTGCCTTTCAGACATTGGGACTCAATCACCCCAAATACACGCCCGCTATTGAGACGGTGGGATGCTATTTTGCTTGGATCATGGCCCTTGGTTTTGCCATCATTCCTGCGTATGTCTACCTCCAACATTTGTCCACTTAATCCACCATCATGCTAGATTCAAAGATTCCTAAGGGAGCCCTCGCTGACAAGTGGACCGACTACAAATCCTCAGTTCCACTCGTCAGCCCAGCCAACAAACGAGCCATTGAAATCATTGTGATTGGCACGGGACTCGCGGGTTCTTCTGCTGCTGCCTCACTGGCAGAGCTTGGCTACAAGGTCAAGGCTTTTTGCTTCCAAGACAGCCCACGTCGCGCACACTCCATTGCCGCCCAAGGTGGCATCAATGCGGCAAAAAATTACCAGAATGACGGTGACTCTGTGCACCGCCTATTCTACGACACCATCAAAGGTGGCGACTACCGCAGCCGCGAAGCCAATGTGCATCGCCTGGCTGAATGCAGTACCGACATCATTGACCAATGTGTGGCGCAAGGTGTGCCCTTTGCCAGAGAGTATGGCGGCCTACTTGACAACCGTTCCTTTGGCGGCGTACAAGTATCCAGAACCTTTTATGCAAAAGGTCAAACCGGTCAGCAATTGCTACTGGGTGCATACTCTGCCCTATCTCGCCAAGTGGCAAAAGGCAATGTGACCATGTACGCTCGCCATGAGATGGTTGAACTTGTGAAGGTCGACGGCAAGGCACGGGGTATCATTGCTCGTGACCTGGTCAGTGGTGAGCTTGAACGCCATTCCGGTCATGCGGTGCTTTTATGTACTGGTGGCTACGGCAATGTCTTCTTCTTGAGCACCAATGCTATGGGGTCTAATGTTACTGCTGCATGGAAGGCACACCGCAAAGGCGCCTACATGGCGAACCCCTGTTTCACGCAGATTCACCCCACCTGCATTCCCGTCAGCGGCGAGTCCCAATCCAAGCTAACCTTGATGTCAGAATCCTTGCGAAATGATGGGCGAATCTGGGTTCCCAAGCACAAAAAAGACGCAGAAGCTATTCGGTCTGGCAAACTCAAAGCTACCGATCTGAAAGAAGCAGATCGTGATTACTACCTTGAGCGACGCTACCCCGCATTTGGCAACCTGGTTCCCCGTGATGTCGCATCCCGCGCGGCCAAAGAACGCTGCGATGCAGGCTATGGTGTCAACGCCACTGGCGAAGCAGTTTACCTAGACTTTGCAGCCGCCTTCATGCGCTACGGTCAGGAAGAAGCCAATGTAAAAGGTATTAACAACCCAAGCCAGGATGAACTGCGCTCCATGGGAGAGAAGGTCATTGAGAACAAGTATGGCAACCTGTTTCAGATGTACGAAAAGATTACGGCTGACAACCCCTACAAGACCCCGATGATGATCTACCCTGCGGTGCACTACACCATGGGTGGTATCTGGGTTGACTACGACTTGATGACCACAGTGCCCGGCTTGTTTGCATTGGGTGAAGCCAACTTCTCCGACCATGGCGCCAACCGCCTTGGGGCTTCTGCCTTGATGCAGGGATTGGCTGATGGCTACTTTGTCATTCCTTACACCATTGGCAATTTCTTGTCACAAGACATTCGCACCGGTGCCATTGCCACAGACAGCCCTGAATTTGTTGAAGCTGAACAAGTAGCTAGAGATCGCATGGAAGCCTTCTTGAACAACAAGGGTACCCAATCTGTTGACAGCTTCCACAAAGCCTTAGGTAAAATCATGTGGGCAAAGTGTGGCATGGCCCGCAACGCAGAAGACCTTAAATCTGCCGCTGCTGAGATACGTGAACTTCGTGACAGTTTTTATAAAAATGTGCGGGTCACAGGCACAATGAATTCCATGAATCCAGAACTGGATAAGGCTGGCCGTGTGGCCGACTTCATGGAGCTTGGCGAGCTCATGTGCATGGATGCCCTTGCTCGTGAAGAATCCTGTGGCGGTCATTTCCGTTCAGAATACCAGTCAGAAGATGGCGAGGCATTGCGCCAAGACGACAGCATGACCTTTGTCTCCGCATGGGAGTTCAAGGGCAACGATCCCGGTAAGGCGACACTCCACAAGGAGGACCTTGTCTTTGAATCTGTGGAACTAAAAACACGATCTTACAAGTAATGAATTTCACCATCAACGTTTGGCGCCAATCTGGCCCTGAGGCCAAAGGCCGCATCGAGACTTACCCGGTTTCGGAGATTTCCGATCACATGTCCTTTTTGGAGATGATCGACGTGCTCAATGAGCAACTCATCAACCAAGACATTGAGCCCGTGGTCTTTGATCATGATTGCCGCGAAGGCATTTGTGGCTCATGCTCCATGTTTATCAATGGCGAAGCGCATGGTCCTGGAAGATCTATCACCACCTGTCAACTTCACATGCGTGAGTTCAAAGACGGTGAAACCATCACCATTGAACCATTCCGCGCCAAGGCATTCCCCATCATCAAGGATTTGATGGTTGACCGTTCCTCCTTGGATCGCATCATTCAATCAGGCGGTTTTGTCTCTGTGAACACTGCTGGCAACCAACCCGATGCCAATGCCATCCCTATTGAAAAGGCAGATGCCGATGCTGCCTTTGACGCTGCCACCTGTATTGGTTGTGGCGCATGTGTTGCAACCTGCAAGAACGCCTCTGCCATGCTCTTTGTCGGAGCCAAGGTTAGCCAATTTTCCCTCTTGCCTCAAGGCAAAATTGAAGCCGCGGATCGCGTCCTGAACATGGTCAATCAAATGGACCTTGAAGGCTTTGGCAATTGCACCAACACCGGTGCCTGTGAAGTTGAATGCCCCAAAGGCATCAGCTTAGAGACCATCGCTCGCATGAATCGTGAATTCCTCAGCGCCTCATTGTCAAGCAAATAGCAATTAGGCACAATTTTCGCTCATCTCAAAATCCTTACATTTAGCATCTAACTTTACCATCATGAAAAAAATACTCGCTCTCGCAGTTGTTGTTGCCCTGGCAGCCGGTTGCACAAAAGACCCCACCCTCGCTGACCGTATGGAAGGCAATTGGTTGGTCAATGACATCACTGCATCTGGACAGATTACCATTCTTGGAACCACTGTGCCTTTGATTGCCAACGACAAAAGCATCACTTCAACATCAACATTCACCATGATTCAGGAACCCAATTCCGTCGCGTACAGTGTAGATGCTGTGCTTGAAGTTAGTGCTGGGACAACGTTCGATTTCCCTTGGCAGCAAGGCGGAAATGGCACATGGCAAACCATTCCTGGCAATGGTGTTGCGCCTGACTCCGTCTACTTGGTCACGGACAGCTCCACAGCCAAGTATGAAGTCTTGAACTTGCTTGACAACGACGTGCGCCTGCGCACATTGACAGCAGTTGACTTCCAAGGTCAAGGCATCAACCTTTTATTGGAAATGGGGTTCACCCGTCAATAGCTCATTAATCATGCATGCATGGTGACATTCTCATCCCTTAATTCAGTTTTGAGACCCCTTCATTGGCACGCCTATAGCAATGAACCCGTCCTTGTGGCGGGTTTTTTCATGCCTCATTTTTGGGTTTCCTCCGTCTTGTAAGCCGTCCAACCTTGAGCAGAGATAGGCAAATGGTCACCAGCTTGATTGATCATGAAACTGCCCTTATCTGCATCTGACATGTGGCCAATGGCTGTCAAATTGGGGTTGCCCTTGATCTTGTCCCAGTCTGAAATGCTGACGGTGAACAGCAATTCATAATCCTCGCCGCCATTCAGGGCAGCTGTTGCGGGATGTAGGCCAAACTCTTCACAGAGCCTGATGGTTGCCGGGTCAATCGGTAGCTTGTCTTCAAAAATAGCACAGCCTGTGACGCTCTGTTTGCACAAGTGCAAGAGCTCTGAACTCAAACCATCAGAAATGTCAATCATGCTTGTTGGTTTCACATCCAAGTCCTTGAGCAGGGCAGCAACATCTTGCCTAGCCTCTGGCTTCAATTGGCGCTCTAAAACATACTCATGGCCTTGCAAGTCTGGTTGAAAGTTGGGGTCTGCCTCATAGGTGGTCTTTTCCCTGCGTAAGATTTGTAGCCCCATGTAGGCTGAACCAAGGTCCCCCGTTACCACAATCAAATCGTTGGGTTTTGCGCCACTTCGTCTGACAGCCTGGCCCTTGTCAACCTCACCCATAGCCGTTAACGACAAGACTAGCCCTGACATGGATGAGGTGCTGTCACCACCCACTAAGTCCACGCCATAATTTTTGCAGGCAAGGTTCAGGCCTTCGTACAGTTCCTCTAAGGCTTCCAAAGGGAAGCGATTGCTCGCTGCCAAGCTGACCAATAGCTGGGTTGGCTTGCCATTCATGGCATAGATGTCTGAAAAGTTAACCACCGCCGCCTTGTAGCCCAAGTGCTTCAAAGGCATGTAGGTTAAATCAAAGTGGACGCCCTCCACAAGCATGTCTGTGCTGAGCAAGCTATCCTTGCCGCCGTGATTGACAATGGCAGCGTCATCACCTACACCCAGGGTGGTGCTTTTCTGCGTCAATTGAACCATGGATGTCAATCGATCAATCAGGGCAAATTCACCCAATGTTTCGAGGGGCGTTCTTTTGGGGGATGGGTCTTGAATCATGGGGCAAATTTCGGCATATCTTTGCCAAAACAACCCTATTGTAATGAATCATTCGTACAGTGCTGAAATACGCACTTTCATGGACTGGGTGCGCGAGCGCAACCCACATGAGCCTGAGTTTCTACAAGCCGTCGAAGAGGTAGCTGAAGCTGTCATTCCACACATTGAGTCCAACCCCAAATACAAGGAAGCCAGAATTCTCGAGCGCCTGACTGAGCCTGAGCGCTTGATCAGCTTTCGCGTGAACTGGACAGACGACCAGGGCAACGTTCAGGTGAACCGCGGCTACCGAGTCCAGTTCAACTCAGCCATTGGCCCTTACAAGGGCGGCCTTCGCTTCCATCCCTCTGTGAACCAGAGTGTGTTGAAGTTCTTGGGCTTTGAGCAGGTCTTCAAAAACGCCTTAACAACATTGCCTATGGGCGGTGGCAAGGGTGGTGCTGACTTCAACCCCAAAGGCAAATCAGATGCTGAAGTGATGCGCTTTTGCCAGTCTTTCATGACTGAGCTTGCAAAGCACATTGGCCCCAATACGGATGTGCCAGCAGGTGACATTGGCGTAGGTGGTCGCGAAATTGGCTACCTCTTTGGTCAATACCGCCGCATGCGCAATGAGTTTGCCGGTGTCCTTACGGGCAAAGGCATCAACTGGGGTGGGTCCTTAATTCGCCCTGAAGCTACTGGCTATGGCACCGTCTACTTTGCGAAGGAGATGCTTGCAACCAAGAACGAAAGCTTCCAAGCCAAGACCGTTGTGGTTTCTGGTTCTGGCAATGTGGCGCAATACGCCGTTGAAAAGGCTACTGAGCTAGGTGCAAAAGTTGTCACGATGTCTGACTCTTCAGGCTTTGTGCATGACCCTGATGGCATCGACGCAGAGAAATTGGCCTTTGTTATGGATCTCAAGAACAACCGCCGTGGTCGCATCAACGAATACGCTGACAACTACCCCTCAGCCACCTTCCACAAGGGAGAGAAGCCCTGGTCCATTGCTTGTGATGTCGCGTTGCCTTGTGCCACTCAGAATGAGCTTGACGGCGATGCAGCTAAGGTCTTGGTTGCCGGCGGCACCATTTGCATTGCAGAAGGAGCCAACATGCCTTGCACACCGGAAGCCATTGAGGCCTTCCACAGCAACAAGGTTCTGTTCAGCCCTGGCAAAGCATCCAATGCAGGTGGTGTTGCCACCTCTGGCTTAGAAATGTCGCAGAACAGCCTTCGCATGAACTGGACAGCTGAAGAGGTTGACCAAAAATTGCACGCTATCATGGTAGACATCCACGCTGCCTGTGTCAAACACGGCACCCGAGAAGATGGCTATGTTGACTACGTGAAGGGCGCCAATGTGGCCGGCTTCATCAAGGTTGCTGATGCGATGTTGGACCAAGGCGTGATTTGATTTCACTGCGCTTTCCTAACAAATAACCCCGCCATCGGCGGGGTTATTTGTTGAGTGCTTCCGTTTTCTATATCAACGATCTTCCAGGCATGTAATTTTAATTATCTGAAATTATGAAACAAAATATGCCAATTCACACAAGGTTAACAAAGCAAGTTGCGGGAAGTAAAAATTAAAGAGCACCTTTGCAGCACTATTATGCCAAAGAAAGGCCCCCAAGAAAACAAGGCACCTCGAGAGATGGATGCCGCGACGTTAGCCAACCTGATGCACAAGGTGCTCAAGCGTCAACCAAGTCACTTATTCTCAATTGAGGATCTCACCTGGGAAACCGGGATGCAAACGAATGCGTCCAAACATTTGGTGCACGACGCACTGGATTATTTGCTGGACCACAAATTGGCCGATCACATCGATGATGGGTTCCAACTGGCTTTAGACCCCGAAGATGTGACCTCTGGCACCCTTGACCTTACAAGCAGCGGTAGCGGCTATGTGGTGATGGGTGTCGGCAAGGATGACATCTTCATCAAAGCGTCCAACATTGGCTTTGCCTTAGGTGGTGACACCGTGCAAGTTCAAATGGTTCCCGGGAGAGGAAGCAAGCCTGAAGGGCGCATCGTCCAAGTGATCAAGCGGGCTAGGACAACTTATGTCGGCACACTGCAAGTGAGCCCTAATCACAGTTTTTTGATCACTGACAAGCGCAAAATTGGACCTGACTTTTTCATTCCCCCAGGTAAATTGGGCAAAGCAAAGGATGGTCAGATGGTCACTGTAAAAATGTTGGACTGGAGAGATCCCAGCCGCAGCCCCTTAGGTGAGGTGGTAAGCGTGCTTGGCAATCCGGGAGAGCACCAAACAGAAATGCATGCCATCATGGCGGAGTTTGATCTACCCGGTCAGTTCCCCTCAGATGTCAACAAGGAAGCCAAGTCCATTCCCATGGAACTCGATGAAGCTGAGGTCCTGCTTAGAAGGGACATGCGAAAGATTACAACCTTCACCATTGACCCAGCGGATGCCAAGGATTTTGACGATGCCCTTTCCATTGAATCCCTGGACAATGGCCGCTGGGAAATCGGTATTCACATTGCAGATGTCACCCATTACGTCACCCCAGGTAGCGCTATGGATGAGGAAGCTATCGAACGTGCAACCTCTGTTTATTTGGTGGATCGGGTGATCCCCATGCTGCCCGAGCACATCTCCAACAACGTCTGTTCATTGAGGCCTAACGAGGACAAATACACCTTCTCTGCCCTGTTTGAAATGGATGAAGTGGGCAAGGTTCACAAGCGCTGGTTTGGCAGGACTGCCACTCACTCTGACAGGCGATTCACCTATGAAGAGGCACAAGCAATCATTGATGGGGAAAAGGATGACTTGAGCAAGGAGATCTTATTGATGGATGTCATGGCCAAGTCCTTGAGAAAGGAGCGCATGAATTCAGGCGCTATCAACTTTGATCGTGCTGAGGTGAAGTTCCGACTTGACGCTGACAATCAGCCCATTGGGGCCTACCTCAAACGCAGTGGGGATTCTAACAAGATGATTGAGGAGTTCATGCTGCTGGCTAACCGAGAGGTCGCTGCACATGTTGGCAAGGCAAAAAAAGGCAAAGAAGTCCGCCCTATGGTCTACAGGATCCATGACCACCCCAACCCAGAGAAATTGATCAAGCTCCGTGAGTTTGTCAAGCCCCTTGGCTACCAATTGACCGTGGACAGCCCTAAAAATGTCAGACAGTCACTCAACAATATGCTGGCAAAGGTCAAGGGAAGCCCAGAAGCCAACATGCTTGAGACCTTGACCCTGCGAACCATGTCCAGGGCCTCTTACAGCACCGACAACATCGGGCATTATGGCTTAGCCTTCACCGATTACAGCCATTTCACATCGCCCATAAGGCGCTACCCGGACATGATGGTTCATCGCTTGTTGCAAGACCTCATTGACGGACAAAAAGCAGCCAACCGACAGGCGTTGGAAGACCTCTGCTTGCACGCCTCCAAGCAAGAGGAGCGCGCCACCAAAGCAGAACGCGCTTCAGTGAAATACATGCAAGCCGTGTTCATGGAAAAGCACCTAGGCGAGGTCATGCCTGGCACAATCACAGGGGTTTCCGATTGGGGACTTTTCGTTGAGGTTACGGGCACAGGTTGTGAAGGGTTGGTCCGGTACCGAGAGTTCACCGATGACTACTATGAGCTTGACATGGAGAATTACTGCATCGTTGGTCAACGAACGGGCAAAACCATTCGCTTGGGAGATTCTCTGGAAATCCTTGTGAAGGAAGTGGACTTGCAGCGGAAAACTATTGACTTTTCCGTTCCCGGAAGCCGTGCAGCATCTAGACCTGCAGGCAGAGATGAGTCAAAACGTCAATCGTCCAGTCGCGGAAAGTTTAACCCGACACAGCCAAGCCGTTCAGACAACAAGTCATCCAGTCAACGCAAGCAGAAGCGGGGCAAGTCAGGCAATCAAGGGCAGAAGAAGCGCTAGGCTTCAGTTTTATTCATTCATCGCATCTTCCGCTGATGGCCAGGGATTGGTCGTTTGCCATTCGTTGTCTTTTCTGTTGACATCTGCAGTCATCATGCGAGGGTCAACAACAATGGATGCAATGGAACCTGTGTTGCCCTGCACGACCAACTCAAAGGTCTTTTCCGTGTAATTCCAAGGGCCTGCCACTGCCAAATTATCTGATGACTTGTGGCCAAACATGGCACTCAATGGGATGGTGTAGGTGATGCTTTGTCCCGTTTGGTAGACAACCAATACATCCACAGGCAAGGCCAGTGAGCCATGGCGTTCAAGGGTGACAACTGTCAGGTTTTTCCCAAGCCCTTTAACAGACGCGATGCCCACATCAGGCACTTTCAAGGTGTGCACCCATTGGTTGAGGTACCAGTCCAGGACCATCCCGCTTTCTTGTTCTGCAATGCGAAGAAAGTCATTGGGTTGGGGGTGCTTGAACAGCCACTCATTTTTGAAGCGTTTCATCGTGGTCCAAAATGCCTCGTCGCCAATGATGCCTTGTAATTGAACCAAGAACAAAGAGCCCATCATGTAGGCAGAGAGCTGGTATGGGAATTTGCCGTCGTAATAGTTAGACAAGGTGGACATGGGCTCCATGATACCCTTGCCTGCAATCTGTGCATAGCGATTGATATCGCTCAGGTGTGCGTTAGGCAAGTTCGCGCCGGTGACATGGTTCATGGCCTCTTCCTCTGCAAAGCTGGTGAAGCCCTCATCAATCCATGGGTAGCGCATTTCATCAGTGCCTAACATGCCGTAAAACCACATGTGTGATGCCTCGTGTATCACAGTCCCAAGCACCCCTTCATAACGTTTGCTGTGTATCTGCATGATCGTGGCCATGGGGTATTCCATGGCGCCTTCGCCACCTTGAATCACAGAAAACTGGGGCCATTCATAGCTTCCAAATTTGCCGTTCATGAAGCGAAAATAGCTCGCTAAATCAACCTGAAGCTGATCCATGTACATGCGGGATTTCTTGTTGTCTTGGTAGAAAAAGTGCAACTCAGGCCCGTCCTCCATTGCAACGCGATCATGGATGAAATCCGGGTCAGCTACCCAGGCAAAATCGTGGACATTGTCTGCTTCAAAGGTCCATGTCAGGCGTGCATGTTTTGCGTGATTAACTGGCTTATCGCTGTAACCATGCCCAATCTCTGAGGCGTTCTGCAGCAACCCTGTGCCACCAATGGTGAACTTTGCATCCGCCGTGATATCCACCTTGAAATGCCCATAGTCACCATAAAACTCCCTGGCCACATAGATGTCCGGGTGCCAGCCTTGCGCGTCGTAAACTGAGAGCTTAGGGTACCACTGGGTGAACGTGTAATCGACGCCTTCTGGGTTGTCCCGTCCCGCTCGCTCAACAAGCTTAGGGATGCGGGTGGTGTAGGTCATGTGAAGGACAGTGGATTCCCCTGGCGAAAGGGGGGAAATCAAAGCAGCCTTCAAGATGGTTTGATCCACCACAAAAGCCATGGTTTGACCATCCTGCGATAAGCTGTGAACGATTTGCTCGCCTTGCTGTTTAGGTTTGAGTTGCTCAATGTTTTGACCGATGGCCTTGTCCTTGAACTGTGTGGGGATGTTGGCCATATTGGACATCATGCTTCCCGGCTGAAAGGCATTCCAATAGAGGTTGAAAAAGACCACATCAATGACATCCGGACTGTTGTTGGTGTAGACCAGTGTCAAATCACCTGTCAGGCTATGTGCCTTGTGATCTAGGTCAACCACAATGTGGTAATCAACAGCTTGTTGCCAGTAGCTTGGACCGGGTTGAGCAACCATGGCAAGGCTTGAGATGCATATGGCGGTCAAGAGAAAATTGAATCGTTTCATGGGGGAATGTTAACGGTTAAGCGGCAGGGCTTCAAGCAATCGAGGCCCTTTATCTGTTTGCTGTAAAACGCACGACTCATTCAATGCGTCATGCTCAAGGATGAGCCGGTAGCCCTTGGTGGCGGCCTCTTCCAAGATGGTGGATTTTTCTGAGATCGTCACCAAAGGCCTTGTATCATAGCCCATCACAAAGGGCAGCGGAATATGGCCCACTGAGGGAAGTAGGTCTGCCATGTAAACATGGGTCTCTCCATTGACTTCAAGAATCGGGCACATCTGTGCCTCCGTGTGGCCATTGACCACAAAACAATCAAAGCCCAATTCAGTCTTGATGCGCTGCTCTCCCAGTCCGGTATCGATAAACCGCAATTGTCCGCTCTCTTGAAGGGGCATGATGTTCTCTTTGAGGAAGGAGGCCTTTTCTCGAGGGTTAGGGTCTGTGGCCCATGTCCAATGCCTTTCATTGGACCAAAAAGTGGCCTTATCAAAGGCGGGAACCAACAAATCACCTCGACGCTGAACCGCCCCACCGACATGATCAAAGTGCAGATGGGTCAGGAACACATCGGTGATGTCATCGCGGCAAAAGCCCGCATCAGCCAGTCCCTTGTCCATGGTGTTTTCACCATGCAAATGGTAGTGACTGAAAAACTTATCTGACTGCTTGTCGCCAATGCCCGTATCGACCAACGTCAAGCGGTCGCCATCTTCAATCAATAGGCAACGCATGGCCCATGTGCAGAGGTTCTTCTCGTCTGCCGGATTGGTTCTAGACCACAATTGCTTGGGGACAACACCAAACATGGCGCCGCCATCGAGCTTGAAGTTACCGGTATGGATGGGGTGAATTTTCATGACTGTGAAGCTAATCAAGAAAAAAAGAAGGCCCGACATTTTCATGCCGGGCTCATCTTAACCTAAACTCACATAGAAATGTGACAGAACAATGAAGGGTTTGCAAAACCTATGCCAAACTACTTCCTCGCGCGCTTTGATCGGAAGAACTCGCTGAGCAAGTCGCCGCAAACATCTGCTTCAATCCCATGAGTTATCAATGTTTTAGGATGCAATTGCCCGCCCATGGTTTGGTATCCGCGCTTGGCATCACTGGCGCCATAAACAATGCGTCCAATCTGTGACCAGAACAGGGCACCCGCACACATGCTGCATGGCTCAAGGGTCACATACAAGGTGCAATCTGGCAAATACTTTGCGCCAAGGGCATTGGATGCTGCCGTAATGGCCTGCATTTCCGCGTGGGCTGTGACATCGTGCAAGCGCTCTGTGAGGTTGTGTCCCCTTGCGATGATTTGATCATTGGCTACGACCACAGCGCCCACTGGCACCTCATCCATGTCGTAGGCTTTCATGGCCTCGCGGATAGCTTGTCGCATATACAGTAAGTCGGTTTCTGGGGTGGTTTCTTTCATTGGTGGCAAATTACATGGGAATGCGCACATGACCCACATAGATAATTACCTTTACACCAGATTATACAACCATGTACCGTACCCATACCTGCGGAGAGCTTCGAAGCTCTCACATCTCCAAAACTGTCACCCTATCCGGGTGGATCCAACGCCGTCGCGACTTTGGCGGCCTGTCATTCATTGATTTGCGCGATCGCTATGGCCTGACCCAGCTTTCCTTCAATGAACAAGAGGATGCCTCAACGCTACAGATGGCTCGAGGGCTGCAGCGCGAATACGTGGTGCAGATAACAGGTGTGGTGGTTGCAAGAGAGAAGGTCAATGCAAATTTGGCAACAGGGGATGTGGAAATCAAAGTAAGCAACATCGTTGTATTGAGTCAATCACAAACCCCACCGTTTACCATTGAAGATCAGAGTGATGGCGGTGAAGAGCTTCGCATGACCTACCGCTATTTGGACATTCGACGCAAACCAGTCAGGGACAAGTTGCTGCTTAGGCACCGCATCAGTACCCTGGTTAGGGACTACCTCAACGGACAGGGATTTGTAGACGTTGAAACCCCCTTCCTGATCAAGTCCACCCCTGAAGGCGCACGCGATTTCGTGGTTCCTTCACGCATGAATCAAGGGCAATTTTATGCCTTGCCACAATCCCCGCAAACTTTCAAGCAGCTCTTGATGATTGGGGGAATGGATCGCTATTACCAAATTGTGCGCTGCTTCAGAGATGAAGATCTGCGTGCTGACCGCCAGCCAGAATTCACGCAAATTGATTGCGAAATGGCCTTTGTGGAGCAAGAAGACATCCTTAACACCTTTGAAGGCTTGTTAGCTCATGTCCTGAAAGGCGTACACAACCACGACATGGCTGTGGTGCCTCGCATGACCTACGCAGAAACCATGAGAGATTATGGCAATGACAAGCCGGACATTCGATTTGACATGAAACTCAAGGACATGAGGCATTTGGTCAAAGACGCAGGATTTGTGGTGTTTGACAAAGCGGAATTAGTTGTTGGCATTTGTGTTGATGGCTGTGCCAATTACACGCGCAAACAACTGGACAAGTTGACTGACTGGGTGAAGCGTCCGCAGATCGGAATGACTGGCATGATCTGGATGAAGGTCGGCGACGAAGGCAGTTGCAGCTCAAGTGTGAACAAATTCTTCGATGCCGATGCGCTGAATCACTGGAAGGATGCCTTTGGCGCAAAGCCAGGTGACTTAATCCTTGTGCTGGCAGGCAAAGAAGCCTTGACGCGCAAAGCCATGAGTGAGTTGCGATTGCACATGGCGGAGACATTGGGGCTGAGAAATCCCAGTGAATTTGCACCCCTCTGGGTCTTAGACTTTCCTTTGTTGGAATGGGATGAAGAGTCTGGCCGCTACCACGCCATGCACCACCCCTTCACCAGCCCAAAGCCAGAAGACATGCACCTGATCGATTCTGATCCGGGCGCGGTCCGAGCTAACGCCTATGACTTGGTGCTCAATGGCAATGAAATTGGTGGTGGATCCATTCGGAATCACGACAGAGCCGTTCAGGCACGCATGTTTGACCTTTTGGGTTTCAGTCCAGAAGAGACTGAAGCACAGTTTGGATTTTTAATGAAGGCCTTTGACTACGGCGCTCCTCCTCATGGCGGCGTAGCCTTTGGTTTTGACCGTCTGGTTGCCATCATGGGCGGGGATGAGTCCATCCGTGACTACATCGCTTTCCCCAAGAACAATGCCGGTCGGGACGTCATGATTGATGCCCCTTCAGCGATTGATTCAGGCCAAATGAATGACCTGGGACTGAGCATTAAGGACTGATGTCTTTTGCTGGCAAGGTTGTTGCAGTTTGATGAATATATTTATTGCCCCAAAAAATCACAACCCATGAAGCAATTTCTACCCGCTATTTTTCTTCTATTTTTTGTCTCCTCACAAGCTCAAGCGCAGCAATGGGTTGAGTCCATGCAAGATGAATCCGTCAATGTCTACCAGGCCATTGATGAATTTGAAAAGTTCTGGGAAGGCAAGGTCGTTGAGAAAGGTCATGGATGGAAGCAGTTCAAGCGTTGGGAGCAGTTTTGGGAGCCACGGGTCTACCCTCATGGCAATCGCCCTAACGGGTCTGCAGTTTTTCAGGCTAACAGCCAAATTCAGGCATCAACAGCGGCCAATCCTGGACTGGGCAATTGGAGCTTGGTTGGCCCTTCGAATGGCAATGCCCTTCAAGGCATTGGTCGTGTCAATAGTATCACTTTCCACCCGAGCAACAGCCAAACCATCTATGCAGGCGCGCCTGCTGGTGGACTATGGAAATCAACCAACGATGGGGGGTCCTGGACAACGAACACCGATAAATTACCCAACATTGGCATCAGCACCATGGTCATTGACCCCCTACATCCTGACACCATGTACGTCGGCACCGGTGACCGTGACGCAGGAGATACCTACTCAACCGGCGTCCTGAAGTCGGTTGATGCTGGCGCTACATGGCAGGCAACAGGTTTGACGTTTGGCGTATTGCAATTCAAACGCATCACCGGCATGATAATTCACCCTGACAGCACTAACTGGCTGGTTGTTTCCACACGAACTGGCATGTACAGAACCACCGATGGCGGTGACAACTGGAGCCTGGTTCAAGGTGGCACCTTTCAGAGCCTGGCCACTGTGGTTGGCGCAGAGCATTTGCTCTATGCCGGCACACAAAACAATGCCAAGATCTGGTATTCACGTGATTTTGGTATCTCTTGGACGATGGCAAGTACAGGTCTTCCCGTCTCCGGTACTAGGAGGGCTGAACTGGCCACCACGGCTGCTGACACCAACTATGTCTACGCCATTTATGGCGCCAACAACAACGGCCTGTATGGCGTGTACCGATCTACCAACAAGGGCATTTCCTGGACGCAAATGCATGGCAGCACACCCAACTTGCTTGGCTGGAGCACCACTGGCGCTGGCACCGGTGGCCAGGCATGGTATGATCTGACCATCGCGGCATCCCCTCTGAACAAAGATGTGATTTTGATTGGTGGTGTGAATATTTGGCGATCCAACAATGGCGGCAGCAGCTTCGGGCTCAGTGGTCACTGGTATGGTGGTGGCGGTGCAAGCTTTGTGCATGCAGATCATCACTGGCTCACCTTCCGACCCAACAGCAACAAAGTATACGCAGGCACCGATGGGGGCGTTTATCGGTCAACCAACAGCGGGCTCAACAACTCTTGGGTAGCGCGCAATGATGGCATGGCTATCACCATGTACTATAAAATCAGCACCTCCGCCGCCAACAGCAACCTCACGCTAGCTGGGGCGCAAGACAACGGCACCCACCTCAAGAACAATACCTGGTCTAGGGTCGGTGGTGGTGATGGTATGGACAATGGCATTGCCGGCAGTGATGCCATGGTCATGTACCGTTCCATTTACTATGGGGATTTTGACAAGTCTGTCAATGGCGGCGCTTCGTTCAATGCGCCTTTCAACCTCCCTCCATCGGGCAATGGCAACTGGGTCACGCCATTTGTGGTGTCCGTGATCAACGCCAACACCTTGTATGCAGGGTTTGAAAAGCTCTGGAAAAGCAGCAATGCAGGTTCTTCTTTCAGCGCCACATCAACGGCAGGCATATGGGGAAGCAACAAAATCGATGTCATTGCAGAAGCCCCCAGCAATGCCAGTGTCCTCTATGTAGGCATCAATCAGCGCGTTTACCGCAGCGTCAATGGCGGCGGAATGTGGACCCATATAACCAACAATGTGAGTAATCAAAACACGGTAACGGGAATTGCCGTGGACCCTGCCAATGCAGACCACATCGCCATCACTAAATCTGGCTACAGTGTTGATAAAGTCTACGAATCTTATGACGGCGGCAGCTCATGGTACAACCGCACAGGATCCTTGCCTAACATTCCCGCCAACTGCGTAGCCTTTGAGCCCGGAAGCAATGGCTTGCTCTATGTAGGCACCGACGTTGGCGTCTACTTTCGCGATGCAAGCATGAGTGATTGGCTCCCATTCATGGATGGCCTTCCCAACACCATCATCAATGACATTGAAATCCTTCAAACAGCCAGCGTCAATTTGATTCGCGTGGGAACCTATGGTCGTGGCGTATGGGAAAGTCCTTTGGCCTCAACTTTCTTGGACATTCCTGTAGCCGCATTTGACGTGGCCCCAGAGGCCCTCTGTGCCATTGGTGACAGCATTCAACTCCATGACCAATCCCTTAACATGCCAGGCAATTGGGCCTGGAGCATTCACCCGCAGACATTCTCTTATGCCGGTGGCAGTTCATCTAGCTCGCAAAATCCCATCATCATTCCAACAGCCACTGGCAACTACAGCTTTCAGCTGATTGCAGGCAACAGCTACGGTTCCGACACCTCTGTGGCCATTCACGCACTCGCAGTTGGCGGCATCCTAACGCCAGTGAATGAAGAATTCAAGGGAGCACTTCCCAACCGTTGGACCATCGAAAACCCAGACAATGATCGCGGGTGGAACATGGCCTCTGTGGGTCACCTTGACTCGGTGTCTGCCGTGATGCGTTTCTTCAATTACAGCAACATTGGCCAGGTGGATGCCTTGATTTCTCCGCCTTATGCCATCGACAGCAACAGCACCTTGATCTATGATCTTGCATACCAAATGAAGACTGGCAATGCCTCTGACACCCTGCGCATTATGGCCAGTACCGATTGTGGCGCCACGTGGCAACTTTTGTTCACTGGCTCCGATGACGGAACAGGCAACTTTGCCACAGCTGCATCCAGCATCAACGCCTTTGTGCCGACAAGTAACCAGTGGCGTACCGACACATTGGCTTTAGGCAACCTATCCGGAACCGTCACCTTCAAGTTTGAGGGAGTCAATGCCGGCGGCAACCATCTCTACTTGGACCATTTGCGTCTGCTGCCAGCCAGCTTGGCAACACCTGTAGCAGCTATTTTCAGCACAGCAACAGCTTGTCAAGGTTCAGCCGTGACCTACCACAGTGCCAGCACAGGACAAAGCCTGAGTCATGCATGGTCTTTCCCAGGTGGTAGCCCATCAAGTAGTGTCGCCGTCAACCCGGTGGTAACCTATGCCAACAGCGGATCCTTCAGTGTTTCATTGACCGTTAGCAACACCGCTGGCAGTGATGCCATCACCATGAGCAACCACCTCAGCGTGACAACTGCCGTAAGCCCTAGCATTGCGCTGACTGCGTCAAGCATGCCCGCTTGTCAAGGCGATACCGTCACCTTTGTCGCGAGTACAATCAATAGTGGCAGCAATCCGGTCTACCAATGGATGATCAATGGGCAGATAAGCGGAAGCAGTAGCTCAACCTTTAGCTCCTTCACGCTCAATACAGGGGATAGTGTCACCTGCTTGCTAAGAAGTGATGCATACTGTGCTTCACCCAGTGAATTGCTATCTGCGCCTTCCGTTGTATCCATTTACTCCCTGCCAACAGTTAGTGCAGGCAGCTATCCTTCGGTCTGCGTGGGTGGATCTGACATCCCATTAACCGGCACACCAGCTGGTGGCACCTTCACGGGGATTGCTGTAAGCAACAACCTGTTTTCACCGAGTCAAGTTGGACCCGGCGCATACACTGTGACCTACAGATACACGGACAACAACGGTTGCAACAACAGTGCATCCGTTGACATTATTGTTGGCTCTCCGCCCAATGTCTTTTTCAGTTCAAACATTGGTGACCTCTGTATGGCTGATCCTGGGATTACTCCTACAGGTGGCTACCCGCTTGGCGGATACTACCAAGTGGACGGTGTGCAAGTCACACAAGTGACACCAAGCACCCTCACTGTTGGCATGCACGATTTGGACTATGTCTACAACAATGGACTGTGTACCGTGATGAAGCTTGACTCTTTTTATGTGTATGCGAGCCCTCCCGTTCCAAGCATTCAGGTTTTTGACGGCGACAGTCTGTTCTGCCCGCAAGCCACTGCGCCTTACGTCGTGGTTTGGTTTGATGGCAACATGAATGCCATTGCCGGCGCAAGCAACCCATGGTACCACGCACCAAGCCCGGACAACTACTCTGTCCGATTGAAAGTCGGTTCGAGCTGCTGGGAGACATCTGGACCAACTGCTGTCACAGCCTTGCCAGAGTTGGTACAAGGTGTTGCGCATGTGAAGCCTAACCCAAGCTCCGGTGAATTTACCGTGGTTTTGCAGTCCGGAATCTTCATGCCAACCCAATGGCGACTCATCACAGTCCAAGGCGAAGAGCTATTGGCTGGTGATGTCCTTGCCGGTCAAAAAGAGATGAACATGGACATCCGCCACATGGCAAATGGGGTGTACATCTTGGAATTGACTGCGCCAGAGGCTACCCATGCCCTACGTGTGGTAAAGGTTTCTGACTGAGGATTGTCGCATGTCTTCAATGCATCAAAAAACCCCGCAGGTAAGCCCTGCGGGGTTTTTTATTGGGTCCAAAAGTTTGTTGTCTGCGCAGAGCTTTCGCCATGTTTGCAATCAGGCAGTGGTCATGTGATTGAGCAATGACTCAAGCAAGATTTTTCCATCTGTATTGAGCAAGTCCTCCGTGGCTGCTCGTTCCGGGTGTGGCATCATACCCATCACGTTTTTCTTTGCATTGCAAACACCAGCAATATTGTCAATGGATCCATTGGGGTTGGATGAATCAGTGACCTTTGCCTGCTCATCGCAGTAATAAAAGAGCACTTGTCCATTGTCATCCAATCGGCTCAATGTGTCTTCATCTGCGTGGTAGCGACCTTCACCATGAGCGATAGGAATTTTGTAGGCCTTGGTCATGTTTAGGTCCGCAGTGATTGCTGAGTCCAGCATGCCAGGTGTCATGTGTATGTTCTTGCAAATGAAGTTGTGTGAACTGTTGTGCAACAGGGCACCCGGAAGGAAATGTGCTTCTGTCAACATTTGAAAACCATTGCAAATCCCCATGACATAACCGCCTTTGTCTGCGTGTTTGATCACCTCTGCCATGATGGGCGAAAAGCTGGCAATAGCACCTGATCGAAGGTAGTCGCCATAGGAAAATCCTCCAGGGAGAACCACCATATCAACCCCTTGAAGGTCATGGTCTTTATGCCAAAGAGAGACGGCTTCCTGACCAAGGTCATGTCGCAACGCATGCAGCATGTCTTGATCACAATTAGAGCCTGGGAAGGTGACTACGCCAAATTTCATGCGACAAATGTACAGCCATAATGCACGTCCATGGCGGGTCAATCAGTCGATAATTATGGGGAAAGATCGCCGGACAACCCTGCCGGTTGATGCTGTCCATTGCAAGACCCACAGGGCAGCACCTCGGGCTGATTGGGGGGGTAAAACATGGCATGTCCAGTGGTCAATAGACTGAACAGGCAAGGGGTCTGACCAGGTTATTGTCCATGTGCCATCGATAGAAAACAAGGCCTCCTGAATCACCCATGGCCCCTCTGCGCGAAGGGCAAATGACAGCCGGGGCCGCTGACCAGATAGCCAGCCAAAGTGCCTTTGTTGGATGTCCATGAGGCCCATCAAAGGGGCATGAACCAATGGGGGGCTTCGTCCTGGCGTGGCAGAGTCAGCGCCCGCACTGATCCAGTGATCAACCTGCTTCAAAATGGCGATGCCTTCGCCTTGGCCTAAAGAGGGGTGATGCAACGCATCGTCATAGAAAGCCTGATCCAGGCGCTGCCCGTGGGATGTCAACAGCAACAATTCACCATGATCATCATCCAGCGGCGGCAGGCTTGCTGCGGTGGCAATGAAGGTGGAGTCTCCCAAGGGGTAGTCATTGACCAATGCCGGTGGCGACATCACAAAGGCCCTGGTCTCATCCGGCAGAAGAAAACTCCCAGCAGGGGCCAGTTGACGCCAAGCCATGGGTGGCCATTGGTCTGACAGGACCAAGGATCCCATATCTAAAACCCGTGATGAGAGGTTGCGAAGTTCCACAAAACGCTGACCCCCCGGCAAGGGGTTGAAGAGGATTTCATTCAACTGGACCTCGCCGCTGTCAGGCATGGCAGCCATGCCCCAGGCGATAACCGCTGTGTCCAAGGCACTGCCGTCACAATGCATGAAACTCGGTGGGATCAACAGGGTTTGCAAGTCGCCCAGCAAGGTTGGATAAAAAGGGCTGTAGGTCCAGTGATCAGATGCCATGGCTTCCCATCCATAAGGCATGGATTGCATGGACTTCATGGGATGTCTCCATTGAATGTGCAAGCGGTCCGTCGTCCAAACATGGTGAACACCACCCTGCCTTGAAGGCAAGGCATCTTGTGTGAACTGGCCCAAGTCTGAACCCATTGCCGCTGTGGCAGATGTCCAAGAACCCGGCAAACAGGAACAGCTGCTATCTCTTGCCTTCAATGACCACCCACCCATGGCCTTGTCGGGCGGATCATGGTTGTCATCGCTTAAGGCAATTTCTGCCAGGGTTAAGCCTCGGTGATCCTTGAGGAGCAAGTGCACTTGTGTTGGCAGCGACAAGGCTTGATGCCAAATCCACCGGCTATTAACACCTGCTTGAAGCAGGCAGGCGCTGTCGCCAATGACAATGGGATGCTGAGGCAGAAGCCACCGGGAAGGCAGGGTTTGAGGCTGGCCGTTCACCTCGAGCTGCCATCCAGCAGCCCACAAACTATCCCCCACTGATGACCCCGCAAAGCCTTCCAAAGCGTCGCAGGCTGGAGATTGAGCATGCATGGCTGGCAGGGGTTTCAACATCACCTCTGTCCACTTCCAGGACAAGGAACGCAATGACAGGGAATCCATGACAGCCTGGTCCAGCTGTCCGTGAATGGGCCGCCATGAAATCGCCTGAACCCGGGTACTGGTAACCCGCTGTCCCAGGGTGAGTTGATTGATGACAGGCCAGGCCACATCAACGATTTGATGCAAGATCAGCTCGCCATCATTCACGTTCAAGGTCATGGCATGACCCGTCAACGTCAGGCTCCATTCAATGGTGTTCTGGCTGTGATTGAGCCATCCTGGCTGGCTTGACATCAGCCATTGGCTGCCATGAGGTGATTGGGCTTCTACTTGAATTTTGTCTGATAAGCAGCCAAAAATTAGACGGTAGCTGTGGTTCATGGGGCCAGACCATTCCACCCAAGCACAGTTGACCGAACTGGGGTTGAAGTCCAACTGAACCAACCCATGCCATTGCCAGTCGGGGCCACCCTGCAAGGGATGGCTCAGCTCCCATGTGCCGCCACTGGGGGCATCTAGCCACAAGGCACTATCCGCCACAGCAAAAGCCGCCGTGTCTCCCGACCACGCCTGGAGGTCTTGGAAGGGAAAGTAGTAAGCTTGTGGTGGCTGATGGGCCTTCAACAAGGAGAAAGCCATCATCCAAGTCAGGAAAAACGGCATGGCAAATAGTCGCATAGGGGCTGTACTTTTGCACAAGATTAATCCAGCAAGAGGAGTTATGCGTTTAGCCTTGATAGGAGCCACCGGCATGGTCGGCCAAGTGATGAGACAGGTGCTTGAAGAGCGTCAGTTTCCGGTGAGCCAATTGCTGCCAGTAGCATCTGCATCTAGCCATGGGCAATGGATCAACTGGCGCGGTGACCAGGTGCAGATCATGTCGATCGAAGAGGCCCTGAAAGCCAAGCCAGATTTGGCCCTATTTTCTGCTGGAAGCGAACTATCCCTAGCATGGGCTAAAGCCTTCACGGATCAAGGCTGTGTTGTTATTGACAACTCATCTGCCTGGCGCATGGACCCTGACATCCCCCTGGTGGTTCCTCAAGTGAATGCCTCAGTATTGTCTAAAAAGGATTGCCTCATTGCTAACCCCAACTGCAGCACCATCCAATTGGTGATGGTTCTCAACGCCCTTGACCAGCTTTCGCCCATTGGCCGAGTTCTTGTCAGCACCTACCAAGCCACCTCGGGCACAGGCAAGCTTGCGGTCAATCAGTTGACGCAAGAAATGGCTGGAGATTCGTTAATTGACAGCGCCTATCCTCATCAAATTCATCAGAATGTACTGCCCCATTGCGATGATTTTTTGCCCAATGGCTACACCAAGGAGGAAATGAAACTCACCAATGAGAGCGTGAAAATTCTGGGCAACCCAAAGGTTCAAGTCAGCGCAACTGCCGTCAGGGTACCAGTTCAAATTGGCCATTCAGAGTCAGTGAACATTGCCTTCCTTGGCAATCGGCCACCCCTGGCTGCCATCCGCCAAGCGCTGTCGGATTTCCCTGGCATCACTTTGCAAGATGATCCGCAGAACGACGTCTACCCTACGCCGCTATCTGCAGAAGGCAAGGATGATGTTTTTGTCGGGCGTTTGCGCCAAGATCTCAGTTGTGAGAAGGCAGTGAACCTGTGGATTGTTTCAGATAATTTGCGCAAGGGCGCAGCCAGCAACGCCATTGACATTGCAGCGTATTTGCTTGAACACAAGCTATTGGCCCCCGCCCATTAAACCTTTTTACATTTTTCTCATCCAAACAACATGAAAATCTCATTGACCCTTGCCTTTGCGCTAGCTATTTCTCTACAGTCGATCGCGCAAATCACTGTCACCGGTCAGGTTGTTGGCGGTGATGATCAAGCAGCCCTTGTTGGAGCTCAAATTATGGTTTCAGAAAAACGTCAAGTCATCACGCAAGTTGTGACCGATGCAAAGGGTCAATTCTCAATCAAGCTACCCAGCGGTAATTATGGCCTTGGCATTCAAATGATGGGCTACGCAGCTACACGCCAACGATTGACTGTTGGTTCAGATAAGCTGGACTTGGGGGCAATCGCCCTGTCCATTGAAGACACGGAATTGGCGGAAGCTGAAGTCACCGCAAGCGGCCCACGTGCGCTTAACGGCTTGGACCGCAAGATTTACCAAGTGGGTGATGACTTGATTGCGCAAGGTGGAACAGGCATGGACATTCTGCGTCAAGTCCCCAGTCTCACAGTGGATATCGATGGCAACATCGCTCTACGAGGCGATGAGAATGTCACCATTTTGGTGGATGGCAGACCTGCAGCACTTTTGGGTCTCACTGGTGATAATGCCTTTGAGCGCATCCCAGCGAACAGCATTGCCAGTGTGGAAGTGGTCACAAACCCAGGGGCGAAATACGATGCATCTGGCACTGGCGGCATCATCAACATCGTTACCAAAAAAGGGAGAAAGCTGCCCTTCAATGGCAGTATTAATGCAGGCATTGGAACCGGAGACAAGCAAAATGCCGGCTTCAATATTTCAGCGCCTGCAAAGAATTTTCGATTGACAACCTCATTGAATTGGGGCGATCGGCAAAGGCGAAACGAAAGCCATGTTTTCCGGCGCTACGATTTCCCTGACACCACCTATACCTTGAATTATGATGGCGCAGGGATTAGCGGTCATGACAATTTGAACTTTCTCATTGGCTTGGACTGGACCCTTGCGAAGGTGCATGAGTTCAATCTCAGTGTCAACCTTGGTCAAGGCAACGGAACGGGAGATGAGACTATCGAATACGTGAATCAAACGCTGGATCAGAGCTTTATCACGCGTGCGACGCAAAACAGTGGCAACTCCTTTGGTTACGGCAACGACAATATCAGCCTGATGTACAAAAAAGTTTTTGATGATGACATCAAGGCATTCTCCATGGATGCAACCTACGCAACGGGCAGCAGTCAATCGGGGAGTTCAACGAGCTTTGTCAAAGACAACCTCTACCCAGACGACCTAACCTATGGTGATGTGGCAGCACAGCTCTTTAACAATATGGGTGACAACCAGACCTTCAACTTTCAGTCTGATTTCAGTTGGCCTGTTGGGGATGAAGGGCGCCTGGATATGGGTGGCAGGTACAGCATCAAGGCATCCACAGAGGATCGTATTGCTTCGCAATTGCCTTACCAATGGTCATCGTCCTATGTGCCCGACAGCTTGCGCAGCTTGAATGTGGATCAAGACAATGCCATTGCCGCCCTGTATGCTACTTATGGTCATGTGTTCAGTGAGCAATGGAAGGGCCAATTAGGCCTGAGGTATGAGAGCGCTAGCCTGTCATTCAACTTGAGTGACGGCTCCACGTTAAGTCGAGTTTACCC
Source organism: uncultured Flavobacteriales bacterium (assembly GCA_963925545.1). Taxonomy (GTDB): domain Bacteria; phylum Bacteroidota; class Bacteroidia; order Flavobacteriales; family Schleiferiaceae; genus TMED14. The sequence continues at coordinate 44,462 of CAWUSA010000003.1, forward strand.
TGGGCTTTTCCCAAGTGCTTACCTGACCTACACACCAAAAAAAGGCTTGGAATTTCAGGGCAGTTACTCCATGCGTGTGAACCGGCCACGTGAGCGAGCGCTCAATCCCGTGATCGATTACAGCAACCCGCAATCCCTGAGGAAGGGCAACCCTGAGTTGAAACCAGAGATCACCCACAGTGTAGAATTGAGTGCCGTACAATACAGCCGCAAGGGGTCCATTTCAGCGGCCATTTACGCTAAAAGAACGGATGGCATGTTCTCTCGTTACCTCACGGTTCAACCCAACGGCATCTTGATGATGACTTGGGAAAACTTTGACCTTCGACAACGAATTGGTGCTAGCGGTAATGCCATGTTAAGGTTTAGTAAAACCCTCAGTATTCAAGCCTCAGCAGATGCTTTTTACACAGAAATTTCAGGTGAGAATTTGCAAGTTGGCTTGAGTCAATCAGGCTTTGGCTGGCAAGGTCGAGGCAATGTGATGTGGCAGTTCCAACCAAAGCATCAACTGCAAGTGACCTTCAACCAGTGGGGTGCTGGGCCTACAGGTCAAGGCTACAGGAAGGGTATCAGCTACCTGGATATGGCCTACAAGTACGACATCATCCCCAAGAAGCTCTTCGTGTCGATGCGCCTGTCTGATGTCTTCAACACAAGGCAATTCAGCTACATTCAAGACAGCCGTAACCTCTACGTGACCTATGACCGAGCAAGGGAAAGTCAGATTCTTTATTTGTCGCTTCAATACGACTTTGGCGCGAAGGAATCTACAGGGCGCGGTGGGCGCAAGGGATCTCGCGGCGGAAGCGGTGGCGGGTCACAGGGCGTGGGCATGGAGCTCTGACTTGACCACAGCCACCACAAGGGCAAGCGACTGTTGTGGCAGGCATATGATGTCCGGTTTGACACTGCCTTTTCTAGACCTATTCAACCGACTCAAACCCTTGACAAAGCTGTTGAAAACTGCTTGAACATTGCAAGCAGAAACACAAAATTCCTATGTAGCTTGGTCAATAGATGAAGTCATTCAATACATCACTGGAACGCCATATTTTCCATCTGCTTTTTCAAGAAGATCGGGTGGATATCCCTGGCCTGGGTCGCTTTGACGCCGACAAGTACGGCGCAAAAATTCAATTGGAATCAGGCCTTTTTCTCCCGCCAGCTCGCAGGCTGTCGTTTTCACCTGTCGCTGGGAAAAGTGAGACCTTGGTCAACCATTTGATGCGATTTGAAGGCATGGATGATCACGCTGTAGACGTGATGCTTGGTTACCAAGTGCAACAATGGCAGCAAGCACTATCTGAAGGAAAGCGCCTTCGCCTTGACGGTTTAGGCACCTTAGCCAAAACAGGTTTGCAATGGGTATTTCAACCAGCCATTGAAGCCAATTTCCTGCCCGAAGCTTATGGCCTTCCCATTTTCCGCGCCACCCCACTTGCCAACTTGGTGGTGCCTATCCGGACGGAAGAAATTCCCATCAAAACGCATTCATGGACTGCGCCTTTGCGCGCAGCAGCAGTGGTGACGGGAGCAGTGACCTTGCTAGCGCTAGGTGCCAGCAAAGCAGACTTCAGAGATATGGTGCAAAGCGCCTCGTTTGATCCTGCCACGGAATGGCGTGCATTCAGGTCCACCGCAAGCGACTGGATGGATGACGCCTTCGCTAAGGAAGCGAGCCCGCGTGAAGCTGCCGTGGATGCACCCGTTGTCATTGAACGAGACATCATATTATCCGATGTAGAAATGGAGCCCAGCAAGGAAGGTCCACGGTTCTTTTTGATTGTGGGTGCCTTTTCCGAGGTGACTAATGCGAAGCGGCTTGAGGCCAAATTGCTCAACGATGGCTACCCTGCCACATGGATCAAGCCGGCCGTCGGATTGAACAAGGTGGCTATTAGAACCTTTGCCAGTCGACAAGAAGCCAACAAGGCAAAGGCAGCCCTTAAGCCCTCCTTTCCAGCCGTATGGATTTACAGCGAATGAAAGCAAAGCGACCTTCTGATTCGTTGACCATCATGACGGAACTCGTCTTGCCCAACGACACCAACAACCTGAACAACCTCTTTGGCGGGCAACTGCTCAGCTGGATGGATCGGTGCTCAGCGATTGCTGCGCATCGCCACAGCAAAACCATTGTCGTCACTGCTTCAGTGAACAATGTCTCATTCAAAAAGTCAATTCCCCAAGGGGCAATATTGACCATGGAAGCAAAGGTTTCAAGGGCATTCACTTCTTCCATGGAAATCTATGTGGATGTCTTCACGGAGTCAGATGATGAGACCCATGAACGCGTCAAATCCAATGAGGCCATGTATACATTTGTTGCCGTGGACAGCAAAGGCAAGAGCTGTCCCGTACCGCCCATCATTCCCGTGACAGAGGAAGATAAAATTCGTTTCGATGGCGCCCTGCGCCGACGCCAATTGGCCTTGATTTTGTCGGGGAAAATGGAACCTTCAGAGGCCACAGAACTCAGGGCGCTGTTTGTTGAGGATTGAGCCCTTCAACCATGCAAGCACCCCATTGAACACACGGTCAAAAGAGCCATTTCAGCAACAGCATTGCAATCACAATACTGGGCGAAAATGCAGTTTTCATCCATGGCTTGCGGATATACGATTGCACATTGACCCATTGCGGCGCTATCACCACGGCCAGCATACCCATCACCATGTGGTGATTCCCAATCCCTGAACAAGCCGTCAGCACCATGCCCATGATGGCCATGATGCTCAGAACCAAACCTCGCCGTTTGGCCCTTTTTGCAAAGCGCATGGCGGGGGGCAGTTGGATCAAGGCAAAGAAGCTAAGCAGCAGAACCAAGCCCGCTTGCGGGCCAGGGACTTTCCATGTCCACGCCATGCCACGCAGTGGGTCCATCGCAAGTGTCCTGCCACTGTAAAGGGACCATAGCGTAGCAATCATCCACAAAATCACTGCCATGACAAGCCACGCTATGGCCACTTGAGCGACCTGTCTGAGGCCTGCTCCTCGCACGGTCAATGGCGCAAACAAGGCCAGTGGCAAGAGAATCAATGTGGACGGATCCACCAACACAAACAAGGCTGACAACATCCCAAGCATGGTGCAATGGTGCCATGTAAACATGGTGAGCTGGTAGGCCCGGGCCATCCAAAATGTAGCAGCTAGAGCTCCGAGCAAGCTTGACCAGGTCCAAGCGTCTGTGACCAGCATCAGACCCGACAAGGCAAAAAACCAACCCAATACATGCTGACTTTTCAAGTACCCTGACCGGTAAACCAATGCGGCATTCGTGACCCAGGCCATAACGCCCGTTGATAAGGCCAATGCCACCTTTTCAAGGCCATGCATGCCTGCTGGCAACCACAACCAAGACAAGACCGCAACGGCAGCTATCAATAGCAGGCTGGTTGTGCTCTTATCTTGTGCAAATAATACCTGGGCTGTGCGCATCTTAGGATGTAACTTTGCGTAAAATTACCATTTCATCTATGTTGACACGCACGATTTTTGAAGGATTAGGAGATTTCATCACATGGGCAATACAATTGTGGCCATGGATCGGGAACAATGCCAATATCCTTTTCTCTGTTGTGATCACAGTCGCCTTGATTTACTGGATTCGTCAGATGTTACAGCACCAGGCTGCAGGCGAAAAATAACATTTTTTCATAGGATGTCTTGACCGATGTCCTTGCGATGATTAGCCCCATCAAAGGTGATGGAAGCCACGGCTTGGTATGCCTTGCCAAGGGCGCTAGCCATATTGTTCCCCACACCCGTCACGCAAAGCACTCGACCCCCAGCTGTACAAAGCTCCTCATCCTTGAGGGTTGTTCCAGCTTGAAAAACAATGGCGTGCTCACTGGCCTGATCCAAGCCTGAAATTGGCAAGCCCTTGGGGTAACTGCCAGGGTAGCCTTCTGACACCATCATGACGGTAGCGGCAGACTGCTTGGATTGGCGCGCCACCCTATTGGTCAACTTGCCATTGCCTGCATCGCGCAAGATGGGCAAGAAGTCCTCGTCCAGCCGGGCCATGACAACCTCTGTTTCAGGGTCCCCCATGCGGCAATTGTATTCAATGACCATGGCTTCACCCCCCACATCGATCAAGCCAAAGAACAAGAAGCCCTTGTAGGGCAATCCATCCTTTGCCAGCCCTTCAATTGTAGGCTCAATGATGCGAGACATGACCTGTTTCTGCATCGCTTCATCAAACAATGGCACCGGGCTCACTGCGCCCATGCCTCCCGTATTTGGTCCCTGATCGCCTTCGCCAATGCGTTTGTAGTCCTTCGCCTCTGGCAGAATGACAGCAGACTTGCCATCAGTGACCGCAAACACTGAAAACTCCATACCAGCAAGGAATTCTTCCACCACCACCCGAGAAGAGGCAGCGCCAAACTTTGCATCGCCCAACATGGATCGCATCTCTTGTTGTGCTTCAGCCAATGTGTCAAGGATGACCACACCTTTGCCTGCTGCGAGGCCATCTGCTTTAAGCACATAGGGGCCATCGACCGTGGCCAGGTAATCTACTGCAGCCTCCAGCTCGTTGGCATTGAACGTGCGGTAAGCCGCCGTTGGGATGTTGTGTTGCATCATGAAAGATTTCGCAAAATCCTTGGACCCTTCCAGCTGTGCTCCCTTAGCGGATGGGCCAATGAACAAGATTGACGCAAGGTCTTCATCGGTAGCAAATTGATCGCCCAATCCCTTGCATAGTGGCTCCTCTGGGCCCACAATGACCATGTCAATGCGATTGTTCATGCAGAAATCTTTCATGGCAACAAACTGCCTCCAGTCCACCGACACATTGTTGCCATAGGCCAATGTGCCAGGGTTTCCGGGAGCAATAAACAGTTCGCCCAACTCAGGACTCTGACTCAAGGACCATGCAATGGCTGACTCACGACCACCGGATCCAATCAAAAGAATATTCATAAGGGCAAAATTCAACATAAAGTGCCATAAAGCCATGCTTAAATCAGGGTTTCATCATAAATTCAACCCATGAATGCACCATACCCTTTAGATTGGCTGGTCTTGGCCGTTTGTTTGATCTCTTTGGTGACCCTTGTACTCAGGGATCTATTGCCTCTATGCCATTCATCCACGCAGAACCCAACCCCAGAAAACTGATGTCACCTGAGCTCATTGAACTCTTAGAAAGCCATTTCCCAGATCAGGTAGATCAGGGCATTGTAAGAACAGGTTTGGACTACCTTTTTCAAGCGCATGAGATGCTGATAGGTATTCAGTCTGAGGATTTTGTTGACCTGCCACTCATGGAAGGTGGCGGAGAAAACTGGGCAATACATATCCAACACCCAGCAAGCAAGAACCACCACATCATTGACGGTCATCGAGCGCATCAAATGGCTTGGGTTCTGAAGGAGCTCTGGCAAGATATCCCCCTGGCTATGTCACCCGTTCGGAACATTCGGATGTACTTCCGCATCATTGATCAGCGCATCTACCAAGGCCTTGCCGCCCGGCATGGCTCCTTGCCTATTGCCACCCAAGGTGATGCCTTCAGTGAGTTCATTGGAGATGTGCTCACTTTAATGACAGGGAAGGCGGAAGACAACAATTACCGTTTTGGCTGGTGGCATCGGATGCACGGCACGCATTGAAACCCTCATTGCAGGATTTTCCAGCGTTTTCATAGGCTTCAGGCGGTCAGCCGCTATCAGAATTTTTCTTACATTATAGGCAATCTACTCATTGTGACCAGATCAAGTCATGCATTGGAACGAAAATGAAATTACCCTTCTCTACAATTGCGATCAACTTCGCGACAGAAAAACCTTGACCTACGCTGCCAGCATGGGCTTCAAAGTCAACAAGCAGGACTTGAGGAATGGCTTAGTGTCCGCCTCAGTTTTCCAAATGATGTTGGACAATTTACAAATTCATCCCAAGCACTTGATTAATCGAGCAGACCCCTATTATCAATCCTCGCTGAAGGGCAAAAGCGATCAACCTTATTTTTGGTGGAATGCCATCAAGCGCATGCCCCATTTGCTGATTGCACCCATCGCGCACCACAAAGGCTCAACGGTGATTTGCCTTAGCCCCACCGATGTGTTCAAAGTGCGAATGGCAGGCAATCGCTTGAATGCCTCAGCCTGATTGACGGCGCAGGAAGCTGACCCTGACGCCCATCTACTGAAAGCCTTTTCAATTGTATATTCGTGACCCTTGGGGGGTATAGCTCAGTTGGCTAGAGCGCTTGCATGGCATGCAAGAGGTCGTCGGTTCGACTCCGACTATCTCCACCAAAAAAAACCCACTCAATTGAGTGGGTTTTTTTATTCAAAAATTATTCTAATAAAATTTTAAGAATTCTTTTTTTTAGTTTGGTGAATGGCAAGTATTTAATATTTGGTTCAAATAAAAATGATTTATGTAAAATGCTTTTATAATGCGTAAACGCATCAAACCCCGCTTTGGAATGATAGTTTCCTATCCCACTTGCACCTACACCACCGTAAGGGAGATTTGGATTAGAGAGGTGAACTAGGGATTCGTTAATGGCACCTCCACCAAATGAAATTTCATTCAGTATTTTATTGATGATTTTTTTATTTTTACTGTAAACATATAGCGCGAGTGGTTTTTCTTTCTTTTTAACTTTAGAGATCATATCATCTAAGTTGTCAAAGGAAATGACGGGAAGCAAAGGCCCAAAAATCTCCTCTTTCATTATTAAATCCTCAAAATTAATATTATCTAAAATTGTAGGACGTATAATCCTTTCTTCTGTATTGTATTCTCCTCCAGCATAGATTCTTTCTGTTGAAATCAAGTTTGTCAGTCTTTGGAAATGTTGTCCATTAATAATCTGAACATAATTTTCATTGACTTCCTTACTGATAGGGAAAGCCAGTTCGATTTGTTCTTTAAGAGCTTCTAGTAGCTGAGTTTTTATTTTATTTTCTACTAATAAATAGTCGGGAGCAATGCAAGTTTGTCCAGCATTTAAAAATTTAGCCCATACAATTCGTTTTGCAGTGAGCTTTATGTCACAATCCTTAAAAATGAATGTCGGGCTTTTCCCTCCTAATTCTAAAGTTACTGGCGTTAAATTCTCTGCCGCTGCCTTATAAATAATTTTCCCCACATTAGTGCTTCCAGTAAAGAATATTTTATCCCATTTTTGTTGAAGCAGTTCTGTTGTAGTCGCTATACCCCCTTCTATAACTGTAAGATGATTTGAATCAAAATTGGAATTAATAATTTTGGCTAATGTCTTGCTTGTGTTATTTGATATTTCAGATGGTTTTATCACTACAGTATTTCCTGCTGCTAATGCTGAAATAGCAGGAATGAGTGCAATCTGATAAGGGTAATTCCAAGCTGAAATAACTAAAACAGCTCCTAAAGGTTCTGGAATGATATAACTTTTTGCAGGGAAATTTACAAGATTGGTGCGTACGCTTTTTCGCTTACTCCATTTTTTTAGATTACAAATTGCATCATTGAGCTCGTTATAAATAAGAGAAAGTTCAGTCATATAGGTTTCAAATTTTGATTTTTTGAAATCAGTGTATATCGCTGCATAGAGCTCTTGTTCATTTTCTTTTAGTACGTTTTTTAATTTTTTCAATATTTCAATTCTAACATTAACCTCTTTTGTGGCGTTAGCATTGAAGAACTTTTTTTGCTGATTTACAATTTTTGATATATCCATTTAAAAAATAATCTAATTATTTACGGCCTTTAAAATCATCCATGATTTTGCGAATAATTTTAATGATGTGAAAGCAACGTTCATTTAATTTTGATTTTACTCATAGCTCTTTCCGCAATTGCAGTTATTGATAAAGAAGGATTAACACCTGGGTTTGCAGAAATCATAGAGCCATCTATGATTAGTAAGTTATCATAGCCAAAAACTAAATTATTTTTATCTATTACTCCTTCATTTATATTTTCTCCCATAACTGCACCTCCTAGGATATGTGCTGTAGATGGAATTCCTGCAAGTGGCTCTAAAGCAAAGACAGTTGCTTTTCCGTTTATGATTTTAGCGTATTTTTTTGCTAATTCTGAAGCTCTAGGGATATATGTTCCTGGTTTTTTTCCTTCAGATATTCGTGATGAGAAAACACCTAGAATATTTTTTTTGAATTTTAGTTTGCTGTCTAAAGTTTGCATAAACAACAATGTGGCAGTGCTTTTTGCCCAATCTTTGACCAGGTACATTTTTAAAAAGCCAAGAGGGTTTTTGAGGAAACTTACTGTGATTTTGAAAACATTTATAATCGGAAATTCGCCTGTAACATAGGGTAAGTGGGTCGTTTTCCAAAATCCAGAACCGCTTGAGTATCTACATACTTCTATGTGACTGTCTTCGTCTGTCTGTAATATGGATCCAATGGCAACTCCTTTAGATAAATCTTTTTTGCCATCTAGATTTGTGATACTTATCAAGCTTTCGTTGTTAGTTCGAATATCCATTCCTAATTGACTAGATATATGTGGAAGAGAAGATTTTTTAAGTTTTAGTAGCAGTTTAACTGTCCCCATAACACCGCCGGAAAAAACTACTCCTTTTGACATTATTTGTGTCTTTTTCTTGAAAAAACTAGTGCTGCTTTTTAAGTAAACTATATACCCATTTTTTTGTTTGTTTTCAACGACATCATAGACTTCATTTTCAGCAAGAATATCTGTGCCTAATTGCTGAGCTAAGAATAAATAATTCTTATCTAACGTGTTTTTTGAGTTATTTCTACATCCTGTCATGCACCCTCCACAAAAATTACATCCCACCCTTTCAGGGCCTTTGCCATTAAAGTAGGGGTCTGCAACTTTAATATCAGGTTCACCAAAAAAAACGGAAACATTGGTTTTATCAAAATCTTTTTCTCTATTTATTTCTTTAGAAAGTTTTTCAAGTGCTAAATCACCATCGAATAATTTAGGGTTTTTAGCTGCGCCTAGCATTTTTAACGCTGTTTGGTAATGTGGCTTTAATTCATTTTCCCAATCTGCTAAATTTTTCCATGATCCTGTTTTGTAAAAAGCTTTTTTAGGAATGGGGAGCGTATTTGCATACACTAGAGACCCCCCTCCAACACCAACACCGGAAATAATAGTAATGTGTCTGAAAAATGACATTTTCATGATTCCATGCCATTTCAATTTTGGCAACCATAACCATTTTTTTAAGTTCCAATTAGATTTTGGGAAATCTTTAGGCTTATACCATTTCCCTTTTTCAATCACCAGGACTTTATAGCCTTTTTCAGCTAATCTCAAAGCACTCACTGATCCCCCAAAGCCACTTCCAATAATTATGTAATCGTATGCTTTCAAATTATATTTCAATGTTCTTTTTTTAGTTGTTGTGCAGTTGTTTCTATTTGTTTTGCGTCAGGAACATCAACAACATAAGAGGTGACATCTCTCTAAATGAGTTAATCTCTTTAAGGCGCTTTCTGTATTTTGAGTATTAATACCCCAATTTAACAACTTTGGCTTTAGGCTCTAAGAAGAAAACGATTCGCAATTTTCCCGATTCCGGAAGCTCCTCCAGTAATCAATATGGTTTTGGTTTTTAGTTTTGTCACTTATATTTTTTAAAAGTAGAAGTTTTTCATGACACAAGCTTACTTAATGATTCTCTAGAAGAAGTTCAAAATCAGGATCCTGAGGTCCACCAAAATAAAACCCACTCAAATGAGTGAGGGTGTTTTATCTAAAAGTTGGATGGTTAATCTGCTCGCTATTTAAAGAACGGTAAATTTTCCGCTCTCTAATTTGAGCGCGAAACCTCACGGTCTACCAACCAAAACCCAAAGGCACGAAGTCGTTTGGGTTTGGGGTTTAATTCTACACCTGTTTGTCCAAATTATTTGAGCACATCCCTTGTTTAGCGTATATATTTATGGCTTCATAATTAAATCCAATACGGAAAGCATTTTTAATAAAAAAAATGAAAACACATACCAAAGAAACCCAAGCATCAATGACACCAGACAAGTCATTGCATTATTTAAAAGAAGGGAATATTAGATTTCAAAATAATTTAAAGGCTAATAGAGATTTACTGGGGCAGGTTAACCACACAAGTGAAGGTCAATTCCCTTTTGCGACAATACTGAGTTGTATCGATTCAAGGGTCTCTGCGGAATTGGTATTTGATCAAGGTTTAGGCGATATTTTCAGTGTGCGTATTGCAGGAAACTTTGTAAATGAAGATATTTTAGGAAGCATGGAGTTTGCTTGTAAACTAGCAGGAACTAAACTAATTGTCGTTTTAGGACATACAAGCTGTGGCGCTATAAAAGGGGCTTGCGATGATGTCAAATTAGGCAATTTGACTAATATGTTGGCGAACATAAAGCCAGCTGTTGCAGCTGTTCAGGAACCAAAAAATGTCAATTATCGCAATTCCAGAAATACTGAATTTGTAGATAATGTCGCCACTAAAAACGTGCATCTCACGATTGCAAGAATCATGGAAGAGAGCCCCGTACTTGCGGAAATGCAAAACAATGATGAGATAAAAATTATTGGCGCTATTTATGATATAAATACTGGGGCAGCTAAATTTTTAGACTAACTATTTAGCCTTACTAATATTTCAAACTGACTCAGAAAACAGAATACATGAACAAACTTTTTTCAAACATAAAAGGAGATACCCTTGGAGGGATCACTGCGGGCATAGTCGCATTACCTCTTGCTTTAGCATTTGGTGTGTCTTCAGGCCTAGGGCCAGCAGCAGGATTGTATGGCGCAATATTTATTAGTTTTTTTGCTGCACTTTTCGGGGGGACAAGCACTCAAGTTTCAGGACCTACAGCTCCAATGACAGCCGTTAGCATGGTCATTATTGCAAGTATTATCGCAATCAATGATGGCGATGTCAATCAAGCATTACCCATAATACTAAGCGTTTTTTTATTGGCCGGAATAATGCAAATTGGGCTTGGGGCTCTTAGAGTAGGACAATACATTCGGTATATTCCATATCCAGTTGTCTCTGGCTTTATGACTGCTATCGGAGTAATAATTTTAGTTACTCAAATTTTCCCTTCTGTAGGGTACTATCCAAAAGAAGATGTGGAATTTGTCAGTCAATTTCAACCACAAGCTGAAGAGTTAATCCTTGAAAACATCTTGAGAGATGAAGCGGGTGAAGGGATTTTAGTTTTACATGATTTTCAAAAAACCATTGATAGAGCTGAAACTATTGAGGAGTTTCAAATAATAGCGGAATCACAAACATTAGCTGCAACAGAGGCATCAGGGGTCTTAGGGACTTTTAAAGTATTGCCAAATGCATTAAAGAATATTAATTGGCTAGAATTAGCTCTTTCATTAGCTACTATTTTTATAATCTATGGATTTAAGCGAATCACTAAAGTTGTGCCTAGCACGCTTGTTGCCTTAATTGTCGTTTCTGGTGTTGCCATAGCCTTTGGCTTTAACTATAGACCCATTGAGCAAATTCCTAGTGGGTTTCCATTCCCAGTAACTGAAATATTTACAGGATTTAAACTTGGGAATATCTCACCATATATTTTTACGGCTTTAACATTAGCAGTTTTAGGATCTATCGATTCGCTCCTTACGAGTGTCGTGGCAGACAACATGACAAAAACCAAACACAAACCAAATAAAGAATTAATTGGTCAGGGTATTGGCAATAGTATAGGTGCAATTTTTGGAGGGCTTCCTGGAGCAGGAGCAACAATTAGAACTGTTGTTAACATTAACTCTGGAGGAAAGACAAAATTATCAGGAATGGTTTCTGGTCTGATGTTACTATTTATTCTTCTTGCTTTAGGGCCAATAGCATCGAAAATTCCAGCGGCAGTTTTAGCAGGCATACTGATTACTGTTGGTATTGGTGTCATGGATTATAAAGGATTAAAAGCTATTCCTAATTTACCTAGGGACATAAGCTTTGGGCCTTTTAAATTAAGCTCAGAAGTGATGATTATGTTGGTAGTCTTAGTGCTAGCCTCCGTTTGGAACCTTGTATACGCTGTAGGCATAGGTTTTGTTTTTGCTTCATTAATGTTTATGAAAAAAATAGGAGACTTAACTGCAAGTCGTTCAGATGTTAAGGCATTAGAAGAAGAAGCTTGGAACGATGAAATAGGTTTCCCAAAACACCTAAAAGAAGAGGTCTTTATAAAACATATAAAGGGGCCCTTATTTTTTGGCTCAACGAGCGAATTTCAGAATTTAGCAGCGCAAATTCCTGCCACGGCATCAATGGTGATTATTCGATTAGGCCGTATGGCATACATGGATCAGTCAGGATTATATGTCATGGAAGACGTGCTCTTAGACTTAAAAAGTAAAAATATTGAAGTTGTTTTTGTGAACGTTTTGGAGCAACCAAGATATATGATGGAGCGTATTGATATTATTCCAGATTTCATTTCTGAAGAACACATTTTTAATAACTTCAATGATTGCATGTCCTGGATGAAAGGGAAAGTAGCCATTTCGTGAGTGAAGCTGACTGTTTATGACATTTTAGCCTCATTAATATGAGTAAAATAGCCCCTCAAAGAGGGGCTATTTTTTTTCTAATTGATTACCACAACTAATCCAAGCTGTAAGTCAACTGAATCCCCACGGCTCGTGGCGCGCTCAATTGTCCTGGCCGTGGCATGGCCAATCGGTTGGCGACATTCCTACAAGTGAGATTCAACGCAAAGGGGGTATTTTCTGGCTGCCAAGTCATCCGGAGGTCCATGAAGACATCACCCTCACTGAAGGCATAACGTGCATCTTGAATGCCTGGAACAAAAATGGCAATCAATGGGTCCACAAAAATTTTGTCGATGCTGTTCATGACTGAATTGCTTCTCACTGACATGCCAATGGTCCATGCCTGGTAGGTGGCTTGAAGGTCTGCCTTGATGACATCCCGGTAGCGGTATTTCAGCCAGCCAGCCTCAGGGTTCAAGGCGGTGCTGTTGAAGGACAGTTCGGCACCAGAAGCGTCAGTGGCGTAAACATAGCTAGGGTCTTTTGGGGTAGGCCAGATATGGGTCCATCCGCCTATGCCTTGAAGGGTCCATTTACCCAGATTGACCTCAGCGGCCGCCGTGATTTCCGTGCCTGGAATTGATGTGCCGCCCACATTCAGGGACTTGAATCCATAATTACCTAAAAGCAAGGTGCTGTCATTGTCCCATTTGCCAAAGGTGAACTCCATCATGTCATCAAAATCGGTCCAAAAAGCCGCCACATCAATGTAGCCCTTGACCTTGTCATTGACCAGCAATTGCTTGAATCCAATTTCTGATGTCCATCCTTTTTCTGGTTTAAGGTCAAGGTTGGGGAAGGCTTGAAGTTGTCCGATTGCTGAACGGGTGTACAACTCTGCCACTGATGGCATGCGAAAGCCCTGCGCCCATGAGGCCCTCAGGTGACCACCTTTGTTGACGCTCTTGTGCAGTCCTACTTTTGCCACCGGTTGATTGGCGGCCATCTCGTCCACCCTTGCCTGTTCCCAGCGCAAACCCGCACTGAGATCCCAACCTTGCACGCTGAGCTCTGCTTGTGTGAAGGCGGCAAGGTTGCTGGACTGATGATCCCCTTGAAACAGCACGGACTGCATGCTCGCTTGACTGAAGTAAACACCCGACAGCATGTCAACAGCTCCTAATTGGTATTGCATGCTGTAATCCAACATGTGCTGCAGGGCTGCTGTTGAATAATTGTTGGAGTCTAAGCCCGATTGATTGTCCATACCTGTGCTGCGCCATTGCAGTTTGTGCAGCTTGCCATTTTGCAGATGCTGTACATGGGCACCCATGTACCAGGTTGCCCCCTTGGTCAGGGTGGCTGATGAGTCCAACGGAGTGTAACCATAGCGATAATCTTCCCAAAGCAAAGACGTTGCTCGATCTGAATGGTAGGTTGCAGCATGCACGCCAACTTCCGTTCGGGAAGATGGCTTGTAACGGTATTTCAGGTGGAGGCGCTGTGACAATTCGCGCAGCCCCAACTGGTAGCCTTGGTCTTTGAATTGCTGGCCATGAACGACCCAGCCATGGTGACCGCGACTGTCCGACATGGCCCACTGCAGGCCACCTTGACCACGCGGCTGATCGCTCCACTGCATGCTGGTCATCTTTGGCTGGCTGTAGACAGATCCAAAGGTGGCCACCCGAACCCTGAGGTCATTGCTTGGCTCCCAGCTCCTCATATGGATAACGCCATTCAGGGCGCTTGAACCATAGCTTGATGAGGCGGCGCCCTTGATGACTTCCACTTGATCGATGGCCTCCACCGGCATGAATCCCCATGCGGCATTGCCCGCGTCGGGCGTCAGCAATGGCAGACCATCTAAGAGCACCAAGACCCTTGAGCCCGCACCCATGCTCCACCCTGACCCACCACGAATGTTTGCCTGACCATCTTGGATGGTCACCCCTGGCAACTGTTCCAAGGCGGATTCAATGCGAGGGCTTGGCTTGTCATGAATAACAGCAAGGGGCATAACTTCCACGGAAATGGGGGCTTCCTCAATGCGTTGGCTGTGGCGGCCGGCGGTCACCACGGTGGTGTGTAGGGTTATGGTTGTGGTGTCGGCTTGACTGGCAGACAACAAGGCAAGACCTATAAGGGCTGAAATCATGGCCATAATTTACCATTTTAAAATGATTCCATCCGGCATGATGATTTGCCCAATGCCCAGATTGCGGTATGACTCAGCGCAGCTACATCATGGCCCTTGACAGCTTGGAAGGGCTAGGCCCCATGGCCATCCAAAGCCTGGTTGCCACCTACCCCCATGCAAGAAGCCTGCTTAGCGCAAGCAACCAATCCATCGCGCAATTGCTGGGACAGCGCGCCAACCGCTGGTGTGGGCCAGGGCGATTCAAGCAATGCCTGAAAGAGGCGGAGGATCTGCTTGACAAGCAATCTCAACAAGGCATCCAGAGCCATTGTTTTTTGGACGACAACTACCCTGAACGGCTGAAAACCTTGCCGGACTTACCCATGATGATTCATGTCATTGGCTCAGCAAGTCTCGACGTCAAGCACATGCTAGCGGTAGTGGGAAGTCGCAAACCAAGCCCCAATGGCCTACTGAACACCGAATACTGGGTGCAATCCATGCGGGCTGTAGACCCCTGCATCGTTAGTGGACTAGCCTTTGGGGTAGATGTACTGGCCCATGAGGTTGCCATGCAACAAGGCATGATCACGGTGGCTGTGTTGGCGCATGGCCTGCATGTCATACATCCCCGAAGTCACCGCGACATGGCACGGCGCATACTAGCCAGTGGTGGCTCCTTGATCTCCGAACACCCCATAGGGGTTGAACCAAAAGTGGGGGCCTTTCCACGAAGGAATCGCATCATTGCTGGTTTATGTGACGCCACCTTGGTGGTGGAGGCTGCCATCAAAAGCGGGGCGGGCATCACGGCTGAAATGGCCAACCAGTACCATCGATCAGTCTTTGCTATACCCGGCAGGCCTCAGGATGTCATGACCCAAGGCTGCTTGGACCTGATTCAACGACATGTCGCTGAAATGGCCGTTCACCCTCAGCGAATGTTGGACAGCTTAGGCTGGTCAACGCCGAGCAGTCACGCTGAAAAAAAACCGTCAAATAGCCAACATCAAGGGGTGATTGACGCACTGAGCAAAGGCCACCAGCGGGTGGATGACATCATGAATGAAACAGGGCTAGACGCCAGCAAGGTGCTAGCCGCATTGGGTGAGCTCTTGTGGTCCAACCACGTCATGGTTCGCCATGGCCGCTATCGCCTTCAAGCAGCTGAAGCATCTGGTCAGGGGACTGAGGCTGAGCGTAAACCCTGACCTGCGAATGGCCATCGATGACAAGGTGCTTGGCCGCAGGTATCATGCAATGCTTCATGCCTCCATAACCTGATAAACCTTCCTGGTATGCTCCGGTGTGGAACATGCCAACATAGAGTGCCTCACCAACAGGCAACAATGGCAAGTTCTGCACCGGGTAACAATCGTCCTTGTCACAGGTCAAACCAACAATTTGTGCCTTTTGCTGCTGTCCATCCAAGTGATTGATCGCCTCGCAGGGAAAGACTTTTTTCTTGGCCCAGGTGTCCGGCAAAGTCGTGATGATGCTGCCGTCTATCTGGTACCATGCTGGACCCTTCGCTTGCGGTTTTTCATCGAGTACCTGAAAGAGGTACGCACCACTTTCACTGACGGTGTAGGAACCAAATTCGGTGACCAAATCTGGCACATCAACGGACTGTTCTCTGCAGGTTGTAGTCAGCAAGTCCACGATGCCTCGGATGATGCCTGACTGGTTACGGCCAGGAGCTAAATCGTCCTGGATTGGCAAGCTCCCACCGAGGTTCAACAGGTTGAGGTCAGGACAAATTGGCTTGAGGGCCACGTAGCAATCGATGACTCCCTTGAGAGATCGCAGGTAAGCTTCGCTACCGTCCATCCCGCCTTCCATGAAGGCATGTACCATGACGAGCTTTGCCCATGCTGCAGGAATGACTTCGTCGCTCACAAAGGACTGCACCTGATCTGGCGCTATGCCATGGCGAGAAGGCTGGTCGTGCATGGTTGCGATCCGTAAGCCAAGTGTCATGGCTTTCTCGTCTTGTTGCGTGCCACTTGCCAGGCGATGAAATTCTGATTGGCTATCAAGGATGGGTACCACCTTCACCTGGCCACTTTTGTGCATGGCCATCATAGCGTGCAGGTAGTCATCTGTCTTGTACCCATTGCACATGACCATGCGGTCCGTGGGCAATTGCTGCTGGTCAATTAGCTGCTGAATCATGGCCATGTCAACGGAACCTGAAGCTTCCAGATGGCAGTCATGCATCAAAACCTCATCCACAATACAGCGCAATGATGACGCCTTGAGGCAATAAGTGTAATGGTATTTCCCACCATGGTCGTTCTGCTGCATGGCCACTTTAAACCAGGACCTCGCCTGATGGATGCGCTGCCCAATGGAAGGCAAATACGTCAACCGCAAGGGGCTGCCATGAGCCTTCACCAATGGGATCAAAGCCAGGCCATGCCACAGCAAGGTTTGGCCGTCCTTTTGCAGGGTGGACAGGGATGTATTCATCCGAAAGACAAGGGGTCCATAGTCATGCCGTGAAATTAACCAAAAGGGGTCTGGTTTTCATCATAAGACATGTCCTTGCATAACAAGCATTTGGACTACCTTTGCGCCCCGTTCAAAATCCCCAGATAATGTCACATCAATCCATTCGCAATGTTGCCATCATTGCACACGTAGACCACGGCAAAACCACATTGATGGATAAGATCCTTCACCACTGTTCATTGTTTCGCAGCAACCAAGAGATGGGTGAATTGATTCTTGACAACAATGATTTGGAGCGTGAGCGTGGCATCACAATCCTTTCCAAGAACGTATCCGTGAACCACAAGGGGGTGAAAATCAACTTGATTGACACACCTGGTCACGCCGATTTTGGTGGTGAAGTTGAGCGCGTTCTCAACATGGCAGACTCCGTGCTTTTGCTTGTAGATGCCTTTGAGGGGCCTATGCCTCAGACACGTTTTGTCTTGCAAAAAGCCCTTGAACTAGGACTTTGCCCCATCGTTGTCATCAACAAGGTTGATAAGCCAAACTGCGATCCGGAATTAGCTCATGAAGCAGTATTTGATTTGATGTTCTCTTTGGATGCCACGGAAGAGCAACTAGATTTCCCCCATGTGTACGGATCCGCTAAAAACAACTGGATGGGCCATGACTGGAAGGTGCAGACCGATAGCGTCGAGCCATTGCTTGACATGATTCTTGAGCATGTGCCTCCAGCTATTCAGCGCGAAGGCACAATCCAAATGCTTGTAACCTCTTTAGACTTTTCCCCTTACACGGGTCGCATGGCTATTGGTCGACTGCACCGCGGCACCTTAAAAGAAAACATGCGCGTGACTATTGCTCACCGTGATGGCAGCAAAAGCATTGCTCGCATGAAAGAGCTCTACCTGTTTGAAGGCCTTGGAAAAGTGCGGGTTAAAGAAGTTCAGTCCGGGGACCTTTGTGCCATCAGTGGCATTGAAAAATTTGAAATCGGCGACACCGTTACTGATTTAGAAAATCCAGAGGCACTGCCAACAATTGCCATTGATGAGCCAACCTTGAGCATGGTTTTCTCCATCAATGATTCTCCATTCTTTGGGAAGGAAGGCAAGTTCGTGACCTCGCGTCACTTGAAAGACCGTTTGGACAAAGAGCTTGAGCGAAATCTTGCATTGAAGGTTAAGCCTACCGGTTCTGCCGATTCCTTTCAGGTATTTGGCCGTGGTGTTTTGCACCTATCTATCTTGATTGAAACCATGCGTCGCGAGGGGTATGAATTGCAAATTGGACAACCAACCGTGTTATTCAAGGAGATTGACGGCGTGAAATGTGAGCCGATTGAGGACATGGTCATTGACCTGCCAGAAAGCAAAAGCGGATCTGCCGTTGAATTGGCAACCAAGCGAAAAGGCGAATTGGTGAACATGACACCCAAGGGTGACCGCATGATTCTCAACTTCCGCATCCCCTCAAGGGGCATCATTGGTCTAAGAAACGCCATGCTGACAGCCACTGCTGGTGAGGCCATTTTAAACCACCGTTTGCTGGGCTATGAGCCGATGAAAGGTGACATCCCTCGCCGATTGAGCGGCTCCTTGTTATCTACCAACAAGGGCAATGCCTTTGCTTACTCCATTGACCGATTGCAAGATCGCGGCACCTTCTTCATTGATCCAGGTGAGCAGATTTATGACAGTCAGATTGTCGGTGAGCATTCAAGGTCTACGGACTTGGGTGTCAACCTAACCAAGCCAAAAAAATTGAGCAATGTTCGTGCCTCCGGCACGGATGACAAAGTGAGAATTGCCCCTGCAAGGAAGCTTCGCTTAGAAGAAGCCTTGGAATACATCCAAGGCGATGAGTGGGTTGAAGTGACACCTTTGAGCATCCGCCTCAGAAATAGGGGCTAATCTGTGATTAAGCATTGGTCATTTAGGCTATCTTAGCCCTGAATGGATCTCATTAACACACCGTCAGTTTTAATTGCCCTTGCGGCAATTGTTATCGTCTCCTACCTCTTTAACCTATTGGCGAAGAAGACAAGGATTCCCTCGGTTTTGATGCTGCTCGCAATGGGCATGATTTTGCGGGGAGCCGCCAGCGCATCTGATTTTGAGGAGCCTAACGTAGTTCCCTTATTGGAAGTTCTGGGATCGGTTGGACTGATCATGATTGTGCTGGAAGCTGCATTGGACCTCAAGCTCACAAGGCAAAACCGTGGCATGATTGGCCGGACTTTCTTGGTAACCATCGTTGAGCTCTCAGCGACTACCGCCTTCCTTGCAGCCGTCTTTCACATAGGCATGAATGCACCTTGGGTGAATGCCATTGTCTACGCTGTGCCATTGAGCATTTTAAGCTCTGCCATCATCATTCCAAGTGTGGAAAACTGTGCCCACAAGGTCAAGGAGTTCATGATTTATCAGTCCACTTTCAGCGATATTGTTGGCATCATGTTTTTCTACTTTTTGGTCGAAGGCTTTTCCAACCCTGGTGGTGGCACCGCGGAATGGCTTATCCAATTTGGATGGACCTTTGGTGTGTCCATTATTATATCAGCAGTTTTTGCCTACCTCCTAGTACTCCTACTGAAGAACATCAAGACCCAACTCAAGCTCTTCTTGCTGATTTCTGTTTTGATCTTGCTCTATGCTGTTGGCAAACTCTTCCACATCAGCAGCCTGCTCATTATTTTAATATTTGGCCTGATTCTCAACAACCCAAAGATCTTTTTCTTTGGACCCTTGCAGCGCTGGCTCAAGGAAGATGTGGTGGCCAGCCTGTTGGAGGACTTTCGAATCATCACCCGAGAGACAGCTTTCATTGTTCGGACCTTCTTCTTTGTTGTCTTTGGTTTCAGCTTAGACTTGATGTCACTAGCCAACCCTTTGGTTATTTTTTACGCCTTGATTGCCTTGATTGGAATCTACCGCATCCGAGGCAGCATCCTTGGCTGGTCTGAACGCAAGCCTGAGCCGCTTTACCGCTACATGGCCCCGCGTGGATTGATCACCATTTTGCTGTTTTACAGCATCCCAAAAGCCTTTCATATTCCCGCTTTTGATAACGGGATTTTACTTTACATTATCCTTGCAAGCTCCATCTACATGGCTTGGGGTATGGTGAGAAACCGAAGCAAGGATGACACCTCCAGCATGGGCGATGTGCTGAGAAGCTCCTTAGGGATGGAGGCTGAGGATGTGGAGGATGAAGATGGAACGCCCTATTCAGGGGCTTGATACCGAAGGGGCATGGTGCCCATCACGTTCATCAATGCGCCTCCAGCCAGTTGTCACCCAGTCCCACATCTACAATCAAGGGAACCTTTAATTGGTAGGCACTCTCCATGGACGTTTTCACCATGGATTGCAGTTTTTCCAATTCTTGGCGCGGTGCATCAAAGACCAGTTCATCGTGCACTTGCAAGATGAGTTTGGCTTCAAACTCACCCTCATCAAGCGCCTTGGCAACTTTCAACATGGCCAGTTTTACAATATCAGCAGCACTGCCTTGAATGGGTGCGTTGATGGCATTTCGTTCTGCATGACCTCGCATGGCGCCATTGCGTGAATTGATGTCTCTGAGGTAGCGGCGGCGACCCATTAAAGTCTCAACAAATCCTTTATCCCTGGCACTTGCTACTTGTGCATCAATGTAATCTTTGATGCCAGGGTAGGTGGCAAAGTAGCTGTCTATGATAGCCTTTGACTCGCTTCGGGATAGATTAGTTTGCTGCGCCAGACCAAAGGCAGACACCCCGTAAATGATGCCAAAGTTCACCGTCTTTGCGTGACCTCTCTGCTCCCTGGTCACGTCCTTGATGGAGCAATGGAAGATGTTGGCTGCAGTGGTTGCATGGATGTCCTCCCCGGCATTGAAGGCATCGATCATGGCTTGGTCACCACTCATGGATGCAATGACTCGTAGCTCAATCTGCGAATAGTCTGCACAGAGCAACTGGTGGTCCTTATCCCGTGGCACAAATAGGCCTCTCACCACCCGGCCACGCTCAGTTCGGATTGGGATGTTTTGCAGGTTAGGGTTGGTGGAAGACAGCCTTCCTGTGGACGCCACAGCTTGATTGAAGGTGCTGTGAATCCGCCCCGTACCCGGATGAACCAGTTGCGGCAGGGCATCTACATAGGTGCTTCGCAGTTTACCCACCTGACGCCATTCAAGGATGTCCTTGATGATGGGGTGTGCGTCCTGCAATCCTTCCAAGACCTCTTCGCCTGTAGCGTACTGGCCTGTTTTGGTTTTTTTTGCCTTGTCCGATAGGGCCATGCGATCAAAAAGCACCTCACCCAGTTGCCTAGGGGAACCCAGGTTGAATTCGCAATTGGCTTGTTTAAAGATGCCTTGTTCAAGGTCTGCTGATTGCAATTTCAGTTCCTCAGAATAGCTTGCCAAACCCTCTTGGTCGACTCGGATGCCTGCAGATTCCATGTGTGACAGCACGTCAACCAAGGGGACTTCTAAGTCATTGTAAAGGCCATCAATGCCCTTGGATACCAGTATGGGTAACAAGACTTGGTCAACCTGAAGGGCCATATCCACCAACTGACAAGCGTGATTCAAGACGCTTGAGACGGGCAACTGCCGGAAAGTTTTACGTTGCTTGCCCTTGGGGCCTAAAAGGGCAGCCGCTTCCAGGGGAATGATGTCTGTCAGCAGGCTTGCCAGGCTTGCCAAATCATGGCGGCGATCTGGCTCCAGCAGGTAGTGAGCCAACATGGGGTCTGATTGGATGCCTTGCAGTTCGATGCCTTGCTGCCTGAGCACATGGCTCACGAATTTGATGTCATGTGCTCCCTTGCCAATGGAAGGATCTTCCAGTAAGCCTTTGAGAAATTGCCAACGGGTATCTGCAGCCACCTGGTTTGAAGGCACGGGGATGTAGTAAGCCTTGGACGGCGACCATGAAATTGATACCCCCACACAGTCTGCGGTCATGGCATCCTCTCCGTCGCAGAGGCAAGACAGGTAGACAGTTTGCTCTCCCTGCATCAAGCGAACCAAGGCTTGAACGCCTTCATCGCTATCAATGCATTGGTACAATTCCTTTGTTTCTATTGATGTCGGGTCACTCAAGGAATCCATGGCAAATAGGTCCATTTGTCCACCCGTTGATGGAGCTGATACGGCCACCTTTGCTGGCTTGGCCGGTTGAACTGGCAGGGATTCTACTGGTTCTGACTGCGGTAGAATGCGTCGTGCAAGGCTTCTGAATTCCAAGACCTCAAGCAAGGCAGTCAATGCAGGCTCATCAGCCTCTTTGCGCAAAAGGCCGTCCACATCCAGGGTGACGGGAACATCGGTGATGATACGAGCTAGCTCCTTTGACATGATGCCTTGTGCCTTGTGTTCACGAATCCGCTCACCCAGCTTGCCTTTGATCTCATCAGCATGGGCTAATGTGCCTTCCAATGAATCGTATTGGGCCAGAAGCTTTGCGGCGGTCTTTGCGCCCACGCCTGGCAATCCAGGGATATTGTCCGATGCGTCACCCATCATGCCTAGGATGTCTACCACCTGCTCCACCCGCTGTATTTGCCATTTGTCACAAACTTCTTTAATCCCAAGTACTTCATGAGGGTTACCAGATCGGCCAGGCTTGAACATTTTAATTTTTTCTGTCACCAATTGACCAAAGTCCTTGTCCGGTGTCATCATATAGACATCAAAGCCTTGTGCTTCTGCCTGCTGAGCAAGGGTGCCAATGACGTCATCTGCTTCATAGCCCTCAAGCCCCAATGCAGGAATCTTGATGGCCTCCAGAAGCTGGTGGATGTATGGGACTGCGATCTTAATACCCTCCGGTGTGGCATCCCGGTTGGCTTTGTAGTCGGCATAGCGTTCCGTGCGGCTCGCAGATCCTCCAATGTCAAATACCACTCCGATGTGGGTCGGCTGTTGCTTATCCAGCACATCAAGCAGGGCAAGCATGAAGCCGTAGACAGCAGAGGTGTCCAGCCCCTCACGGGTGATTCTTGGGTTGCGGATGAAGGCAAAATGTGCCCGGAAAATCAAGGCAAAGGCATCAAGGAGAAAGAGTTTGGGTGTTGACATAGTTGTTCCCAAATGTAAGGGCTTGAGGGAGTACTTTTGACCTTAAGATCATGCCTCAGTCACTTGTCATCATTCCAACCTTCAATGAGAAGGAAAACATTTTCGCCATCGTCGATGCCGTCTTGTCGTTGCCTCAGCATTTTGACCTGCTTGTGGTTGATGACAACTCACCTGATGGTACGGCAGGCATGGTGATGGACCTGCAGCTCAAATACCCCAAGCGCTTGCATCTGGAGCAGCGCAAGGGCAAGCTTGGTCTTGGTACCGCCTACATTCACGGCTTTCGATGGGCCCTTGAGCGTCAATATGACTACGTTTTTGAAATGGATGCTGACTTCAGTCATGACCCCAAGGACCTTGAGCGCCTGCTGGAGGCTTGCGTCATGTACCATGCGGACATAGCCATTGGCTCGCGCTACAGCGGCGGCGTCAATGTGGTGAACTGGCCAATGTCACGGGTCTTGTTGAGCTTCTTTGCGTCCAAGTACGTTCGCCTGGTCACGGGGCTCCCTATTCACGACACCACAGCTGGCTTTATTTGCTACAAGAGGGCCGTGCTAGAGGCCATGGATTTCAATCGCATTCGCCATGTGGGCTATGCCTTTCAAATTGAAATGAAATTTCGTGCCTGGAAACAGGGTTTTAACCTAGCTGAGGTTCCGGTGATTTTCACGGATCGGCAAGCAGGCACAAGTAAAATGAGCAAGGGCATCATCAAGGAAGCTATTCTGGGTGTCATCATGCTGAAACTCTCAAGCTTTTTCTGGAAATGAGCAATCAAAAAAAATTCCTCATCAAAAATGCCAAGGTGGTCAATGAGGGGAGCATCACAGAAGGGGATATTTTGATTGAGGATGGTCGCATTATCAATATCGGCAGTCACTTAACGCCTAAGGATCACCTGGTGCAGGTCATGGATGTTCAAGGGTCATGGGTCATGCCTGGCGTGATCGATAGCCAAGTCCATTTCCGTGAACCCGGCTTGACGCACAAAGGCAACATCGCATCAGAATCAAGGGCTTCCATTGCTGGGGGTGTAACCTCCTATGTGGAGCAACCCAACACCAAGCCTGCTGCGGTGACCATTGAAGCCCTAGAGCACAAATACGACATTGCTTCCAAAACATCCTTTGCCAACTACAGCTTCAACATGGGGGCAACCAATGACAACTTGGAGGAGCTGAAAAAGCTATCAAAAAAAGATGTGGCTGGGGTTAAAATATTCATGGGCTCATCCACTGGCAACATGCTGGTTGACAACCACAAGACCTTGGATGCCATCTTTTCTCAGATTGATCATCAGCTGATTGCGCACTGTGAAGACGAGGCCACCATCCAGGCAAATTTGGCAAGAATCAGCCAGGAAAAAGGGCTAGAAAACCTCAGCGCAGAAGACCATCCAGCCATTCGGTCTGCTGAAGGTTGCTACCTATCTTCCTCTGCTGCCATTGCCCTAGCAAAGAAACACGGCGCCCGCTTTCACCTCTACCATGTGTCAACGGAGCAAGAGCTTGGCTTGTTGAGTAAGAAGCCCTTGCGGAAGAAAAAAATCACGGCTGAGGCCTGTGTGCATCACCTGTGGTTCCACGACAAAGATTACGCCACCCTAGGCAATCTCATCAAATGGAACCCTTCCATCAAGGCGAAAACTGACCGAGATGCCCTTCGCGGAGCCCTGCTCGATGGCCGCATTGATGTGGTGTCAAGTGACCATGCCCCGCACACCTTGGAAGAGAAAATGCAGCCTTACCATTTAGCACCCAGTGGCGGCCCACTGGTGCAAACGTCATTGACAGCCATGCTTGAACTGGCGCGAAGAAAGGACATCCCTGTCACACGCATTGTGCAGCTCATGTGTCACAACCAAGCCGATTTATTCCGCATGGAAAACCGGGGCTATATACGGGAAGGCTACATGGCTGACTTGGTTGTTGTAGCTCCAGCCATGCCTTGGACAGTGAAGCCTGAAGGCATTCTCAGCTCCTGCGGCTGGTCTCCCTTTCAGGGCCGAACCTTTACTTCAAGGGTAACCCACACCTTTGTTAATGGCAACCTGGTCTTCCGTCAAGGGGAGATCCTGGGTGAGCCCATGGGGCAGCGCTTGACCTTTGATCGGTCATGAGGCGCTTTGCTGCCATGATGTCATTGACCTTCATGGTCGCTTGTACCTTGCCTGAGCCCATGGAGGACGACCAAGAGCTCGCCCCCATCAATCAAGCAAATTTCACCCAACTCCTCCATGAGATGGCCCTGATTGAAGGAGCGCGATCTGGCAAAAGCATCATGGGTGACACTGTGCATCTCAACAGCTATTTCAACAGCTTGTACCAACGCAGCGGATACTCTGACAGCTTGATTGAGTCAGCCTTCGTCTACTACCACAACCAGCCCTTGCTGATGGCTGATATTTATCAGCATGTCATCGACAGTTTGCGCAAGGATGCCATTGATCTTAATGCCCCTTTGGAGTGATGTCGTTGCCCTACCTCAATGACGATTTCAAACAAATGGCACTGGCAATGTTCAAGTACCAGGCTATTCACAACACCACTTATGCGGCTTGGGTCAAGCATTTGGGATGGGACGATGCAGCCATTCAATCCTTAAACAAGGTGGAGGGCATTCCCTTTTTACCGATTGGCGCATTCAAGCACCATGCCGTGAAAACAGGCAATTTTGAAGCAGAAGCACTGTTCACTTCATCTGGCTCCACGGGGGACAACGTATCCACCCACCACGTGGCCAATTTGGCGGCCTATTTGAAGAATACCCATGCCATTTTTTCACATAGCTATGCGCCACCTGAAGATTTTGCTTGGCTCTGTTTGTTGCCGTCTTATTTAGAACGTGAAGGCTCCTCCTTGGTTGCCATGGCAAGCCATTTCATTGAGGCTTCCGTCGCAGAAGAAAGTGGGTTTTTCCTGAAAGGGTTTGATGAGCTCAAATACCGCATCGATCAATTGGAGCTCAATGGCACCCCAACGATTCTCTTGGGTGTGAGTTTTGCCTTGATGGATTTTGCCGAATGGCTGGATGAGGATCTTGCATTAAAATACACCCTGGTCATGGAAACAGGCGGCATGAAAGGTCGGCGAGAGGAGCCCTCCAGGGAATCGCTTCACGCCACCTTAAAAAAAGCCTTTGGTTTACCCGTGATCCATTCTGAATACGGGATGACAGAGTTGATGTCTCAGGCTTACAGCAAGGGAGATGGCCTTTTTCGAACACCCCCTCACATGAAGGTTTTTCCACGCAATTTAGAATCACCCCTTGAAGTGGAAAATCTGGATCGGCCAGCTGGGCTAAACATCGTTGACCTGGCTAATGCCAGTTCATGTGCCTTCATTGCCACCGATGACATTGGCTTGGTGCATGCAGATGGCAGCTTCCATGTGCAAGGTCGACTAGACAATGCTGACCTTCGTGGTTGCAATCTGCTTGTAATTTAATGTCTGCCATGAATACAACCTCCCGCTTCCTCAAGTCATCGCTATGGATTCTGATCCTTTCTGCGATGTCTCAGTCCCTTTCTGCGCAAAGGCTGCACGCTTGGTCTACCATCACCATGAATGACAAGCAAGCCTTTTCCCTGAAGGACAGCTCTGCTATTCACGCCATAAAAACCCCAGACGGGTACCTGGTTCAGCGTCGGGTATGGGTCTTAGCTAGCGAGGTTCATCAGGAGACCTTGGATTCAGGCAGCACGCTTTATGACCAGGATTTGAAACCGGTTGGACAGACATGGATGGACCTGGTATTGGAAGATGCAAAAGAAGGTGGCAGCCATCGAAGCATGCGCAAGCATCGAAGCGGGTTGTTGACTGGCCATGTGACCTCTAGCAGTTTCATTATACAAACCAACCCTGAGCGTGAGTTTGAGCGGTTATTGACGCAAAAGCGCCGAGGTCCCCTTGATGAATTGTTGAACGCCTACCTCGCGCAGCATGGTTTCATATCCGTGCCTTTGCGTGACATGCCATTAGAGCTCAAGGGTCGGGGGATGCTTGCGCACGTGCTCACCTACAAGCACCGAAGCAATACTGATGAGCAACCTTTTAAAATGATCATCATCACAAGAGGAAGCTCCTTCATTCAAGGGGTTATCCATCATGATCAGGTGTTAACCATGCCTAAGGTGAAACACCAATCATCAACCATTTATGGTGAACTGCAACTGTTTGCTAAGCCCACTGACAAACAGCTTGAAGCCTTGGAGGAACTTGCCTACCGCTTCATTCCATTGTGATACTTTACGGTGTCACGACAGCGTAACCAAGGCATACTTTTTCTTACCCTTT
Organism: uncultured Flavobacteriales bacterium; assembly: GCA_963925545.1. Lineage (GTDB taxonomy): Bacteria > Bacteroidota > Bacteroidia > Flavobacteriales > Schleiferiaceae > TMED14. The sequence goes on from CAWUSA010000003.1 coordinate 71,885, forward strand.
TGCACCAGGAGATGCTTGTCGCCAAGCAAATCACTCAATCCAACCATTTGGTCGGATGAGCATTTGATTTTATTCAAGGACACACCACCAGCTTCAATGAGCTTTCTAGCTTCTCCCCTTGATTGGAACAAGGCTTGGTCTGCGCAGACCACATCAAGAATCGGCATGCCAGCAGCTAATTCAGCTCGGGAGATGGTCATCTTGGGGACACCCTCAAAGACCTCAAGCAAGGTGCTTTCATCCAGGCTTTGAAGGGATTCTGATGTGGCATTACCAAACAAAATACCGCTGGCTTTCATGGCAGAAACCAATGCTTCTTCACCGTGGACCCTTAAAGTGATATCCCTAGCTAAGGCCTTTTGCAATGCCCGCTGATGGGGAGCTTCTGCGTGTTCTGTCTCGATGGCCAATACCTCATCCTGATTCAGGATAGTGAAAATTCGGATGTAATTGCTGGCATCTTCATCACCGGCATTGAGCCAGAATTGGTAAAACTGATACGGGCTGGTTCGCTGAGGATCCAACCAGATGTTTCCGCCTTCTGATTTGCCAAACTTGCTGCCATCAGCCTTTTTGATCAAGGGCGTGGTGAGTGCAAAAGCTTCGCCGCCGCCCATGCGCCGAATCAATTCTGTGCCTGTGGTGATATTGCCCCATTGATCTGATCCCCCTATCTGAATAGTGACACCCGACGTTTTCCAAAGGTGGTAAAAGTCATAGCCCTGTATCAACTGGTAACTGAACTCCGTGAAGCTGATTCCCGTCTCCATGCGAGATTTGACACTGTCCTTTGCCAACATGTAATTGACAGTGATGTGCTTCCCTACATCACGGATAAAGTCCAAGAAGTTCATGTCTTTGAACCAGTCGTGGTTGTTGACAATGCGTGCAGAATTGTCCCCCTCAAAGTTCAAGAATTTTTCCAGTTGACGGCGTTGCCCTGCCAGATTTTTTGCCAGGGTATCCTCGTCCAGTAACGTTCGCTCAGATGCTTTGAAGGAGGGGTCTCCCACCATGCCTGTGGCGCCACCAATCAGGGCGATGGGTTGATGGCCCGCGCGTTGCAGATGCACCAAAGTCATGACCTGAACCAGGTTACCGACCCCTAAAGAGTCAGCTGTGGGATCAAAACCGATGTATGCCTTCTGTGGCCCAGAGGCCAGCAAATCCGCAGTGCCTGGCATGCTGTCCTGCAACATGCGGCGCCATGTCAACTCCTCGATGAATGTGTTCATAGTAACAAAGGTATTCATTGCCGCTTGATATGGCTGTACCTTTACCCAATGATCGTCGTCACCGGTGCCAGCGGCATGCTTGGCTCTCAAGTTGTCTTGCAACTCAGCCAGAAATTTCCAGAAAAAACCATCCATGCATGGTACCGAAGCGAGTCGTCTAGAGCGGCTGCAATCGCCTCATGGTCAGCGCAAGATTTTCAAGGTAAATCCGTCCATTGGGTTAAAGTCGATTTGGAAAACCAACAGGAAGTCATGGATGCCATGCAGGGAGCCAGCCATGTGGTTCATGCGGCTGCCATGATATCCTTTCGTCAACGTGATGCAATGAGGATGCAAATGGTTAACCCTCTGATGGCTGAACATGTGGCGCTAGCTGCTGCAGATTCTCGGGTGAGAAATCTTATTCATGTCAGCTCTGTTGCGGCGTTAGGGAAAGAGGCTGATAAGGCCATTTCTATCCACTCAATACCCGACAGAAAGACCCTCCATGCCTACGGCAAGAGCAAACTGGACAGTGAGCTAGTCATGCAACGTTACCATGCTGAGGGCATGCCTTTGTGGGTGTTAAACCCCACCGTGATACTGGGGCCCCCGGCCTGGCCCGATGGAAGCAGCGGCATTCCTCGGAGCATTGCTAAGGGGATGCCCTTTGCATCAAAAGGGTCAACTGGCTGGGTAGATGTCAGGGACGTGGCAGTTGCTATTTGCCACCTAATCGATGCTAAAGGCCTTGGAAAGCAAGTGCTGCTCAATGGCCACAATGCCAGCTTTTCAAAGCTCTTCTCAGTGCTTGCAACAGCTATGGGCAAAACCCCTCCGCGGTGGCTGATTCCTAAATGGTTATTGCTTAGCGTCGCCCACATTGAGGCCATTTTGGACCGCCTCATTGGCAGAAAAGCCAACCTAGGCATTGATGGTGCACGGGCAGCAAGTGCCATCAGTCAGTACGACAACCAATCAGCCATCGATCAAGGTCTTGCATTCAGGTCACTTGAAGCAACGGCTGCATTCATTGCAAAAACGCAAAAAATTCTGCAGAGTTCCTAGCTCTATTCTGGGTGAATTGTCTGCTCAAATATGCTCTACCATGTCCTGAACCAAATCGCTCAGGTCATAGGCAGGTTGCCATCCCCAATCCAATCTAGCCTGACTGTCATCAATGCGCTGAGGCCATGTTGAGGCAATGGCTTGCCTGAAATCAGGGGCGTAACGCATGGCCAGGGTCGGGTAATGTTTTCTGAGTGCTTCAGCTAACTCAAGGGGGGTGAAATCCACACCGGGCACATTGTAACTGGTCCATATGCTAAGCTGCTTCTTGGGGGCGTTCATGAGCTCCAGGGTGGCGCGAATGGCATCATCCATGTGCATCATAGGCAACCGGGTATCCTCTGCAAGAAAGCAGGTATACGCATTGTCCTTCTTTGCTGCATGGAAGATGTCAATGGCATAGTCTGTTGTGCCACCACCTGGCTCTGCACCCCATGAAATCAATCCAGGGTAGCGAATGCTTCGCACATCCACACCATATTTATCATGGTAATATTGGCACCAAAGCTCACCGGACAATTTGGAAATGCCATACACCGTCGTGGGGTCCATGACCGTCGTCTGAGGGCTACCAAGAGCCGGTGTGTTAGGGCCAAATGCTGCAATGGAGCTGGGCCAGAAAACCTGCTTAATCAGCTGATCCTTGGCAAGGTTCAAAACGGCAAAAAGGGCTTGCATATTAAGGGCCCAAGCCTTCTCTGGCATCTTTTCTCCCGTGGCTGAGAGCATGGCTACCAACTGGTAGACCACGGTGACCCCCTCCTTGGTGACCAACTCACGCAAGGCGTGCTCATCGGTGGCATCCATGCAGGCACATGGCTCTGACAGGCCGGCCGCACGCAGATCTGCAGCAATGACTTGATCATTGCCATGCGCAGCGCGCAATGTGTTGACAAGCTCCGTGCCTATTTGGCCTGAAGCTCCTAGAATCAATACCCTCTCCATACCTCAAATTTACTCCTTGCAAGGCCATTTCCCATGAATGACATTTGTCATGCGCTGCCATTTGAAAGAAATTACCTTTGTACCATGCTCAAATCTATCTTGCGCATCACAACAACATAAACGTCTGACAACATGTATCACAAACTTGGCAACATTCCCAGCAAGCGACATACTGTTCACGAGAACCCCAAAGGCGGCATTTATTATGAGCAGCTCTTTGGCACTGAAGGTTTCCATGGCGCAAGTTCGCTGCTATACCACATCCATCGCCCCACAATGATTGCTGAAGTCGGCGAGTCCAAGGTCATTGCCCCAGTAGCAGCTGTGAGCAAAAACATCAGTCCACGCATGATTCAGGGTTTCCAAGCTGAACCAACAGATGACTTCCTGGATTCACGCACGCCTGTCCTATTCAATGACGACGTCACTTTGGCGGTGGCTGCGCCTACTGGCCAAGCCATGGCGTATTACTACAAGAATGGGGATTCCGATGAATTGATCTTTGTGCACAAAGGAACCGGAACCATGGTTTCCCTGTTTGGTGAATTGGCTTTTGGCCCCAAAGACTACATCCACATTCCTCGCGGAACCATTTACCAAATGACCTTTGACTCAGAGGACAATCGATTGTTCATCATTGAAAGCAAGTCAGCCATCAAATTCCCTAAGCGATACACCAATGGAGTCGGTCAATTGCTTGAGCATTCACCCTTCTGTGAGCGCGACCTGCGCTTGCCTGAGTTTGCGGAAGCAAAGGATGAAGTGGGGCGTTTCACCATCAAGGTAAAAAAAGCTGGCATGATGCATCATGTCGTCTATGGCAGCCATCCATTTGATGTCGTTGGTTGGGATGGCTATTGCTTCCCCTATGCATTCAACGCCTTAGACTTTGAGCCAATCACAGGACGTGTGCATCAACCGCCAATCGTCCATCAAAATTTTGAGGCTCACAACTTCGTGGTATGCACCTTTGCCCCCCGAATGTATGATTACCACCCCAAGGCCATCCCCTCACCCTACAACCACTCCAACATCGACTCCGATGAGGTGCTGTACTATGTGGATGGTGACTTCATGTCACGCAACCATGTTGAGCAGGGGTTCATCTCCTTGCACCCCGCAGGCATTCCTCACGGCCCACACCCCGGCGCCTATGAACGAAGCATCGGGCAAACAGCAACTGAAGAACTCGCTGTCATGGTGGACACCTTTCGCCCCCTCCAATTGACCCAAGCTGCCATAGACATGGGCATGAATGACTACTGGGCCTCCTGGCAGGAATCCTGACAAAACACACAACCTTTAACAGCAACATCATGGGCACACAACTTGATAGCACCTCGCTTCAACTTCCCGTACAATTTCCCGAAGCAGAAGACTTCCTTCCTCTCAATGGCACAGACCATGTTGAGTTTTATGTTAGCAATGCCAAACAGGCTGCCCACTTCTACAAAACAGCCTTTGGTTTCCAGGACCACGCATACGCAGGCTTGGAGACTGGTGTGAAGGATCGCACATCTTATGTGCTCAAGCAAGGTCGGATCATCTTGATTTTCACTGCGCCTATGAAGGCTGACAGTCCCATCAATGACCACATTGTCAAGCACGGAGATGGCGTGAAGAACATCTCCATATGGGTGGATGACGCCACCAAGAGTTGGGAAATCACCACAGGTCGCGGGGCTGAATCTGCCTTTGAGCCCTACACACTCGAAGATGAAGATGGCACAGTGACCCTTTCTGGCATCAAAACCTATGGGGATACCGTGCATGTCTTTGTGGAACGCCACAACTATTCCGGCACCTTCATGCCGGGCTATAGACCGATGAAACGGCCACACCAACCAGCAGATGTTGGCCTGCTTTACATCGATCACATGGTAGGCAATGTGGGATGGAACGAAATGAACATCTGGGGGGATTTCTACAAAAATGTCATGGGCTTTGCGCAGTTGGTGTCCTTTGACGACAAAGACATCTCAACCGAATACACTGCCTTGATGTCAAAAGTGATGACCAACGGCAATGGCCGCATCAAATACCCCATCAATGAACCGGCAGCAGGTCGCAAGAAATCTCAGATAGAGGAATACATCGACTTTTACAATGGTCCTGGCTGCCAACACATTGCGGTTGCAACCCATGACATCATTCAAACCGTAAGGACACTGCGCGCCCAAGGCGTTGAGTTCTTGGAGGTTCCTAAGAGCTACTACGACGACCTCTTGGATCGCGTGGGTGACATCGAAGAAGACATCGTCCCCTTGCGAGAGCTGGGTATTTTGGTTGACCGTGATGATGAAGGCTACCTCCTTCAGCTCTTCACGCGCCCATTGATGGATCGTCCCACATTGTTCTTTGAAATCATTCAGCGCAAAGGCGCCGTGAGTTTTGGCAAGGGCAATTTCAAGGCTCTCTTTGAAGCCATTGAGCTTGAGCAATCCAACCGAGGCACCTTGTAGGTTGATCGGTTAGCTGATTATACATCAAGAAAAAAGCGCCTGCAATGCAGGCGCTTTTTTTGTGGTCAATAGGACCCCTTAACAGAGGTCAAGGATGGACTATTTGAACAGGGAAGCCAGCTCCTCGTAGGTTATAACCAGATCAAGCTGACCTAGATTACCTTGAGAAAAGTCATTCTGGTACTCGTACTGAATCACCATGCGAATAAGCATGTTATAGTACTGCAATGCAGACTGTACCTCCTGATTCACGCTGCTTCGCTCAGTGCTCTTGAACGTTGCATAATACCGCAACTCAGCTTCAAGTTCTGCTGCAAAAGCATTGACATGCTCACGGCCTTTCCCTACAGCCCCCGCACGGAAATAACCTTCCACCAAGCTCAGAATGAAGTAATCGTATTTGAGCTTGCTCACGGGCATCTTTTCCATGGCAAAATCAATGGTCTCAATCGCCTTTGCGCTATCTCCTTTGTCCACCAAAGCATTGGCAAGTCGGCCATAATTGGATCTCAAGTTGAAGCTTGAACGGCGGGTTGTCTCATCGAGGTAAACCCCTTCCTTTTCCATGTTGCCAAAGTTGAATTTGCCAGCCTCGCCATTGGGGTTAACCATCAGCGCATGCATCTTTTCTGTAGCCACAGATCCAAACTCCATGCTCCCCTTTTTCACATCTGTGAATACCGGAACAAATCGGTAGGCCAATCCCTCCAATCGGAAATACTTCTGAAGCCAGAAGAAAGATTTTGCAGATGTGCCAACGGTTGTACTAAAGTAAATAGGTCGGCTCCAATCGTTGCTGGCAATCAAATCAATCAACATCAAGTCACGTTTTTGGATAGCCTGGCCCTGCCAGTTCCAGTCGATATGATCTACAATGCTCGCACTGTCTGCTAAGGCAACTACCCCGGCATCCAAGACTGATTGCTTGTCAATGTTCACTCGGAAATTTTTCATAGGGAACCAACGAAGCTTCTTGGGGCTTTCTGTTTGTGCAAAGGCTGTAAACTCGACTGCGGGGTTGTCAATTTTCGAGTATTCAATGAACTTTTCTACAGGCCAATAATCACCCAATTTTGATGCACTGAGTCCAAGTCTGGACAACAGACTAGGGTCATTTTGAAAGTACAAAACATCCCTAGTTCCCTGCACATACTGGGACTTGTCATAGCTGAATGGCACAGGGTCACTGTCGTAGAACTTGCGCTTCATCATGTCAATGTACCAGTCGGTGTTGAGCAAGGACAGGTTGACAATTCTGACGTCCGTCCGGTAACCTTCCACTTCTTGAACATACCATATTGGGAAGGTGTCATTGTCACCATTGGTAAAGAGGATGGCATTAGGCTCGCAAGAGTCCAAGTACATTTTAGCCACCTCACGTGCCACATAGCGATCGCTGCGGTCATGGTCATCCCAGTTCTCCGCAACCATGATGGCAGGAATCAACAGAGTGATGCCAGTGACAGTCCAGGCGGTTGCTTTGCTGCGCATTTTGCCCAGCATCTCATAGAGGCCAATTACCCCTAAGCCAATCCATATAGCATACACATAGAAGGATCCCACAAAGGCATAATCACGCTCTCGCGGCTCAAATGGCTTGTGGTTGGTGTACACCACAATGGCCAATCCTGTCATCAAAAACAGCAAGGTGACAACCCATGCATTGTTTTTGTCCTTTTTGTACTGGTAGTAAAGGCCTATCAATCCTAGCAAGAAAGGCAAAGCGTAATAGGTGTTGCGTGCCGGGTTGTTTTTGAACTGATCAGGTAAGTTCTTTTGCTGGCCCAACCTTGCTGAATCCCAAGGGGTAATGCCACTGAGCCAATTGCCCTTGGACTTTTCATAGCGATGCTGATCATCATTTTGTCGACCAACAAAATTCCACATGAAATAGCGGAGGTACATTTTACCCACCTGGTATTCCAAGAAAAAGCCAAAGTGATCCGCAAAGGTGATCTTATCGGTCTTTTTCACCCCCATAATTTTCTGGTAGTTTTGAATATGGCTGGGCTCCTTGTCCGACCACATGCGAGGGAAGAGGCTCTTGTCCGCGTCCTTGTAGTTGGGGAAGGCTGCCTTGCCATCATTCATTACCTCATACTTGCCTGTTGTCTCAGAGAAGATGTAATAGGGACTGCCGTCTTTGTAAGGCTTGCGCGTGTCCAACTCAGAGTTGAAGCTCTGGCCATAGAGGATGGGCCATGAACCATATTGGTCTCTGTTGTAATACGACAGAAGGGACATGGAGTCCTCGGGGTTATTTTCATCAATGGGTGTATTGGCATTGGAGCGAATGGCCAGGACCGCAAAGCTGGAATAACCGATCAGCAAGAACAAAACTGCATGAATGCCCTGTGAAACCAAGGGTTTGTTGCGCTTGTGAGCCCACCGCACACCAAAGACCATGCTGCCTGCAATCAAAAGCAAGGCCATGATGGAGCCCGAGTTTTTGGGAAGGCCAATGCTGTTAACTGCTGTGATTTCCAAGAAGCCAAATAGCTTCAAAACCACTGGAATGATCACAGCAAAAACCAGCCCAAGCACGCCAATGGCTGCCGCATTGCCCATGATCCATGTGCGAATATTGATCTTGCTTTGCTTCTTGTAGAAGTAAATCATGACCACCGATGGGATGGTCAAAAAGACCAGAATATGCACGCCAACAGACAAGCCAGTCATGTAGGCAATCAACATCAACCAGCGGTTGGCATAGGGGTCTGTATCAACTGCAGCTTCCCATTTAAGCACTGCCCAAAAAGCAATGGCAGTGAAGCAACTGGACATGGCGTATACCTCACCTTCCACAGCAGAGAACCAAAAAGAATCACTCCAAGTGAACGCCAATGCACCCACAACACCGCCGGCATACATCACGATGCGCTGACCGGGAGAAAGGCTGTCGCTGTCAAACAACTTTCTTCCCATCGCTGTGATGGTCCAAAACAAGAAGGGAATGGTGAAGGCGCTGGAAAGACCCGAAGTCAAGTTGACATAAAAAGCTTGACGGGTCACATCGCCTAGGGCCAACTGTGACATGACATTGGCAATCAGCTGAAACACGGGGGCACCGGGAGGGTGACCGACCATCAGCTTGACAGAGGTGGCAATGTATTCACCACAGTCCCAAAAGCTGACTGTGGGCTCAAGGGTCAATACATAGGTAATGAGGGCGATGACAAAGGTCATCCAACCCAGGCCATTATTGATTTGCTTATCTGAAAAATTCATGTGCTTGATTGGCTTGTAAGAAGGCGAAGATAAGGGTTTCAAGCCTTGACAGACTTATCCTTGCAAGGCAGCAAGTGATGCTTGTCTCAGACGATGAATTCCATATTCAAACCCAACTTCAAGCCGATCAATCGGCTGAGCTTCGCTCGAAGGCTGGGGTGCTGAATACCCTCAATGGCATCAGAGGCAAATCCCACCATCAGCATGGCCCTGGCCGTCTCTTCTTCGATGCCTCGACTGCGCATGTAGAACAGGGCTTCCTCATCGAGTTGGCCAACCGTGCAGCCGTGTGAACAAGCCACATCATCGGCGAAAATTTCCAATTGAGGCTTGGTGTCAATGCGTGCTTTATCCGAGAGCAGTAAGCTGTCATTGTTCTGGAAGGCCTGGGTCTTTTGCGCATCCTGATGAACCATGATTTTGCCATTGAATACCCCATGGGACTTGCCGTCATAAATGCCCTTGTAGTTTTCTCTGCTAAGACAATGGGCTGCCAAATGATCTACCCTGGTGTGGTGGTCAATCAGTTGCTTGCCATTGGCTAACGTCAGGCCATACATGTTAGCTTCTGCTCCAGTTCCTGTCAAGCGGAAATCCAAATTGTTGCGGATGAGCTTGCCATCCGTGCTGATGGTGTGGAAGGTGGCCCTGCTGTCTCTGCCTTGCTCAATGATGCTGTGCTGTGTTAAACTGGCACTGTCTCTGTCATGCTGAAGCTTAACCCAATGCAGGCTTGAATTGTCATCCATGAATACCTCATCCACCGCATTAACCCAAATATCTTCCTTGGTGATGGACTGGTGCCTTTCAATAACTTCTGCATGGGCGCCCGATTCCAAAATAATCAAGCTGCGCGTCGAGATAAAGGTTGGCTGACTGCCCGTGGTGAAATACAACACCTGGATGGGCTTGTCAACGATAACCCCTTTGGGAACCCTAACGTACAAACCGTCCCATGCCAGTGCCGTGTTCAATTGACTCAAAGGTCCCCCTTGTGATGAGAGTTTGGCAAAATGCGCATCCACCATCTCAGGGTATTTTTTCCATGCAGAGCCAACGGTGCACACATCAAAGCCCTGATGCGTTGTTTCAGACAACCATGAAGAATAACAGCCATTGATGAAGACCACCTTGTAGCAGTCGATGTCATTGACCATGTACTGTTTGATGTCCTTGAATTCAATGTGCTCATCGCTGTCTTCAGAGGCAAAGGGAGAAACCAATCGGTAGGCAGGCTTGAGCAAGCTTTTGAGCGAGGTGTATTTCCACTCTTCATCGCGTTTAGTAGGGAAGCCCATGGCCTCAAAGCGCTCTAGCGCTTCACGCCTGCGAGCGATCACCGCATCAGATGATGCAGCAGCATAAGCCTTTTCATTCAGCCAATAGTGGGCTGAAAGGCGGTCCATCATGACTGAGCCTTTTTGATCCAGTCATAGCCCTTAGCTTCTAGTTCCATTGCTAGGGACTTGTCGCCTGATTTCACAATTTTCCCATCGTAGAGCACATGCACGTGGTCCGGCACAATGTGGTCTAAGAGGCGTTGGTAATGCGTGATCACCACAAAGCTTCTGTTGCTTCCTCGCAGGGCATTGACACCATTGGCTACGATGCGAAGGGCGTCAATATCCAGGCCAGAATCAGTCTCATCCAAAATGGCCAATCTCGGCTCCAACATGGCCATCTGGAAAATCTCATTGCGCTTCTTTTCGCCACCGGAAAAGCCCTCGTTCAAGGGGCGGCTGAGGAAGCCTTTATCCATTTCAAGCAAGGCCAGCGAAGCCTTCATTTTCTTCAGCATGGCTGAAGCATCCATGGCGGACTCTCCACGGCCCTTTCTCAGCTCATTCAATGCTGTTTTCACAAAGTTGGACACGGTGACGCCGGGAATTTCAATGGGGTACTGGAAGCTAAGAAAGAGACCTTGGTGGGCCCTTAACTCGGGGCTCATCTCCATGATATCCTTCCCGTCCATGTGAATACTGCCCTTGGTGATGGTGTAATCTTCCCTTCCAGCAATGACATTGGCTAAGGTGCTCTTACCTGAACCATTGGGGCCCATGATGGCATGAACCTCACCTGGTTTGACATCCAAATTGACGCCCTTGAGGATGTCTCTGTCGCCAATCGAGGCGTGTAAATTCTTAATTTGTAACATAGTCCTTTATCCCACTGAGCCTTCCAAGCTGATGGCTAGCAGTTTTTGCGCTTCCACGGCAAACTCCATGGGTAGCTGATTCAATACATCCTTGCAATAGCCATTCACGATCAAGGCAATGGCTGTCTCCATGTCAAGGCCTCGCTGCTGGCAGTAAAAAATTTGATCCTCCCCAATCTTGCTGGTAGTGGCCTCATGCTCCATTTTAGCTGTGGGGTTCTTGACCTCGATATACGGGAAAGTGTGTGCTCCACAACGATCACCCATTAACAGGGAGTCGCATTGAGAGAAATTCCTGGCATGGTCAGCACGTGGAGAAATAGAGACCAAGCCTCGGTAGCTGTTATGACTCTGTCCGGCAGAAATGCCCTTGGAAATAATGATGCTTTTAGATCGCTTGCCAAGGTGTATCATCTTGGTTCCTGTGTCCGCTTGCTGATGGTTATTGGTGACAGCGACTGAGTAGAATTCCCCCACTGAATCATCCCCTTTAAGGATGCAGCTAGGGTATTTCCAGGTCACAGCAGAACCTGTCTCCACTTGTGTCCAGCTGATTTTTGCGCGATCATGACAGATGCCCCTCTTGGTGACAAAATTGAAAACCCCACCGACGCCCTCTGCGTTGCCTGGGTACCAGTTTTGCACTGTGGAGTATTTGATCTCTGCATCATCCATGGCAATCAGTTCAACCACCGCGGCGTGCAATTGGTTCTCATCGCGCGAAGGGGCCGTACAGCCTTCCAAATAACTCACATAACTGCCTTTGTCAGCCACTAACAAGGTGCGCTCAAACTGACCGGTTCCTGAACTGTTGATACGGAAGTATGTGCTCAGCTCCATCGGACATCTCACGCCAGGCGGGATGTAGCAAAAAGAGCCATCAGTGAACACCGCACTGTTCAGGGTTGCGTAGTAATTGTCAGAGGTTGGCACCACAGTGCCAAGGTATTTGCGGACCAATTCTGGGTGCTTTTCAATGGCCTCCGACATGGAACAAAATAGGATGCCCTTCTCATTGAGGGTCTTTTTGAATGTGGTTGCCACGGATACGGAATCAACCACGATATCCATGGCTACGCCTGTCAAACGCTTTTGCTCATCCAGTGAAATGCCCAATTTCTCAAAGGTTACGAGCAATTCAGGATCCACCTCATCCAAGGAATTGATTTGAATCTTTTTGGGGGCCGCATAGTAACTGATGCTTTGCAGGTCCAATTTTGGGTAGTTCACATTGGCCCAATCTGGCTCCTCCAGGGTCATAAATACGGCATAGGCATCCAGACGCCATTGTGTCATCCACTCCGGCTCTTTTTTCTTTTTTGAAATGGTTCGGATCACATCCTCACTCAGCCCTGGCGGAATGATATCAGTGTCAACCTTGGTTTCAAAGCCGTATTTGTACTCGGATGAAGTGACATCATCAAGGATTGTATCTTGACCCATCTCAGCAATTATACTGTGAAGCTCTCACCACAACCGCAGGTGCGTGAGGCGTTAGGATTGTTGAATTGAAAGCCCTTGCCATTGAGGCCACCCTGGTATTCCAAGGTTGTGCCAATCAGGTAAAGCAGGCTCTTTTTTTCCGCTAAAATGGTCACACCCTTGGCTTCAAAGGCTTGATCACCCTCAGATTCATTGTCTACAAAGTCCAGGTCATAACTCAAGCCTGAGCATCCGCCACTTTTCACAGCAACACGAACAAACGCCTTATCCGGGGATTGTCCTTTCTCTGCCATGAGGCTTGCAACCTTGCGTGCTGCTTCGTCTGAAATGTGAATCATGCTATTTGGAATTAATCTAAATATTGTTGCAAAAGTACGACTTTTCGCTTTATTTAAGCCAATATCTGCCGATCAGTCCTTTGTGATTTTTAGCCAGCGAATGGATTGAGCTGGTAGGTGTTGTGATGATTCAATGGTCATGACTTGATCATCCAATAGGCTTCTTGCTGATTGCCCCTGATCTATGCCCAGTTCGCTAAATCGACTCATGTCCCACTGACGATCTGTCTCGTCTACATTGATTATCACTATCAAGACCTCCTTGTCATCGTACCAAGCCAGTGCGTAAGCCCCGCCATCTGGCGCCCATTGCATCAATTTTCCTGTTCCAATCAAGGTTTCCTGGTGGCGCAATGCCCCCAATTGTCTGACATAGGCCAGGGCCTCTTGCTGCGTCTCCGTTAAGCCTTCGCCTCGAAAGGCTGACCCTTGGTCCCCCGGGAACCCACCAAGCATGTCCTGCCGCATGGCACCATGGTCATTCACGGCATCGTAGCCAATTTCTGTACCGTAATAAAGGCATGGCATGCCTCGCAAGGCATACAACAGACCCAAGCCCACCTTGTACATCTTCATGTTGCCATCAATCTTGCCCATGAAGCGGCCTTCATCGTGATTATCTAAAAAGATGACCATGTCCTTAGCCTGTTCTGGGTAGAGGTAGTCCGCAGCAAGGGCTGCGTAAAGTTTAGTAGGCCCCGTTGTCCAGCTAGCAGGCTCTTCCATCACCGACTTCAAAGCATGGTAGATCAAAAAGTCAGCACCGGCATCCAAAGCTGGCTGGCTGTTGAGGAAGTAGGCCTGCGAATGGGCTTCATGGGTCCATGACTCAGAAAAGACAAAAAACTCAGGGTAGACTGCATGGATAGCGGCAGTCCATTGCCGCATGAATGCTTGATCTGGGTAGAAATAGGTATCCACCCGAAAGGCATCAACACCAACGGTTTCTATCCACCATAGGCTGTTTTGGATGAGCCATTGGGCACAATGCACATCCCGCCCATTGAGGTCCGTCATGGATGGCACAAACCACCCATCAGTAAATCTCCGCACATCATCCTTCGAAGCATACGGATCATAAATCCCCTGGTACTTATGGGAGGACCGCAATGACAAGGTCTGCTCATCGCCTTTGCTTGAGCTGAGGGGCCATGCATTGAACCAATTGGAATCCGGCGGATCCTGGAAGAGGTGGTGCATGCTGCCTGTGTGATTCAGCACCATGTCCATCACCAATTTCATACCTCGCTGATGCAGTTGATCAGCAAGCAGCTGGTAGGACTCAAGCCCGCCAAATCGTGGATCAACAGCATAGTGGTCCGTGATGGCATAGCCATGGTAGCTCTGGCCGTGCATGTCATTTTCTAGGATAGGCATAGGCCAGACTGCCGTAGTGCCTAACGATTGGATGTAGTCTAGTTGGCTTGCTAATCCACTCAGGTCACCGCCATGTCGTGAGTAATCATCCTGGCGATCCACTGCCCGCTCTTTCATGCCTCGGACAACATCATTCTGGGTGTCGCCATTGACAAAACGATCAGGGGTCACCAAGTACAATTGATCCCGGGCGCTGAGCCCCATGTTGGCATGGGTCAACGGGTCCCTTGCCTTGAGTTCATAGCTGACCTGTTTGCTTCGGTGTCTGCCTGCGTAATCGATGGCAAGGATCAAGTCTTGCGGTTCCGCCTCTGGGCTGATGCTCAAGGTCACATAACGGTAATGAGGATTGTTGGCGGGGCTGTCGGTCATGACCTTCACCCCTTGGCCTTGTACTGTGACCGATTCAATGTCATGCTGTCCATGGATCAATAACTCCACGGAATGACCCGGCATGTCAGTCCACCAATTGGGTGGCTCAATAAGAATGCCCTGTGCAGACAGGAGGGTTGAACAGAGCAATAAACAGGTGGCGGCAATTTGTTTCATTGTGGTGAAATTAAAAAAGGTCGGCCACATGGCCGACCTTTTCATGAAAAATTAGATCAAGGGTCAGTGACTCACAGCAATGCGTTGCATCGTGCGCTCGCCGTTCACGGTAATCTCTACCAAGAAAGCGCCGTTATTCACCAAGCTGCCATTGGCGGCATCCAGGTTCCAAACGATGTGGTTCTCGCCCGCGTTGATCTCCTTGGAGAAGCTGTTCACGGTTTGACCAAGAAGGTTCACAATGCGTACAGTGGCCTTGCCGTCTTTGCGTGCTGCAAAGTCAATGGAAACAGGCCCATTAGCAGGGTTGGGGTACATAGACAGGCTGCTGAAAGCAGACTCGTCTAGACCAACCACGTTGGCAGTAGAGCCATCGCACTGGAAGCAAGCATCCCAGCAGAACTTCAATGCGGTATCACTAGCAATCACAAGGGTTCTGTTAATGTTGCCAGCACCGTCATCCACGCCACAACCGCCAGTTGCAATCGTTGTCGTTGTCGCCGTGCCTTCATTAGCGCCCCAGTTGCCATTGACAAACTTGAAGTACTGTGTAGATCCCACTGCAGATGGGGGAAAGCTCATGGTCAAGGACCACACGTCGTTGGTTAAGTCCTCCATGCCAGACGCAGTGTCTGTTGGAGACCAGTCAACCATGGAACCATTGGCATTGCTAGCGCCCTGTGCAGCAAAGTCACCGCCTAGGCGAAGGCCATTGGCTGCAATGGTATTGCCAGCGGCAATGTAATCCGTCACATCAACTTGCAAGGTGATGATGATGTCGGAGATGCCAGGGTCAGATCCATCACATTGGTAACAAGCATCCCAGCAATAACGCAGGGTGGTGTCACTTGATGGAATCACCAAGGTGCGATTGATGTTGCCTGCGCCATCATCAACACCGCAACCGTCAGTCGCAATCGTTGTTGTTGTAGCAGTGCCTTCA
>CAWUSA010000004.1:0-117153 GCA_963925545.1 uncultured Flavobacteriales bacterium
GTGGTGCTGTTGATGCGCTAGCGCATCACCCACTTCATGCCAACCACCAAGGCTATCATTCCCGTGGCAATAGACAACACAGCATAAGCAATTGCTACCCAATAATTGCCCATTTTGATCATGGCAAGCAGCTCATGGGAAAAAGTGCTGAACGTGGAGAATCCACCACAAAAACCTACAGCAAGCAAGAGGACAAAGCGTTGGTCCATCGTTTTTGCTGCAACAACACCTAAGATTAAACAAGCCATGATGTTAGCTAGCAGGGTGCCAATCATTTCAGCTTTGGATGAGTGGGGGAACAACGATTCCATCAAAAGGCTTGTGCCCCAACGGGCAATAGCGCCAAGTCCCCCTCGAAGAAATACGGCAATGACATTCATGAGTTGGTGAAGGTCGGCACCCCACGCCATCTGTGCAAGCCCTTCGCAATAACCAACCCCAAGAGCATGCCCCCAAGGATGTCAGCGGGGTAATGCAACCCTAAGTAAATGCGGCTGTAGCTTACCACGAGAGCCCATAGCCCCAATGCTAGAAGCCAATTTTTTGACGCTTTACTCGCCTGCATAACGCCCCAGGCAGCAAACAAGGTAGCTGCATGGCTGGACACAAAACCGTATTGACCACCACAGGATGTCGCAGCTAGCAAGAACTGGTCTGCCATGGCATGGCAAGGTCTGAGTCGCATCACCAGGTTTTTCAGCAGGTGGACTGATGCCAGATCCGCCAAGGCTATCGCAGCTACAAGAATCACCGCGAATCGTATCGCCTGCTGAAAAGACATGCGAAGGAATGCGTGAACCAATAGGGCCAGTAAAATCAGGTAACTGATCCAGGGCTGGGTTACCGTTTGAAATAAGGCATCCAAGGATGGATTGCCCTGACTGGTCAAGGAAAGAAACAGGGATTGATCTGCTGCGATCAGGGATTCAATGAAATCCATAAACGGTCTTTCAGGTTTTGCATACCCATGCCAGCCACCGAACTGATGAACAAGATTTCAACCTGTTCATCGATCCCGTCCTTGAGCTGTTGATGAATCTCAGTTTGCAGCTCCTCATCAAGCATGTCCGACTTGGAAATAGCTAGAAGTCGCTGCTTGTCTGGCAACTCAGGGTTGTACTTGGTCAATTCATCCAGCAAGGTGTTGTACTCCTTCACATGGTCATCTGAATCTGCAGGTACCATGAACAACAAAATGGAATTGCGCTCAATATGCCTCAAGAAGCGATGGCCTAAGCCCTTGCCCTCACTGGCGCCTTCAATGATGCCGGGAATATCTGCAATCACAAAGGATCGAAAATCCCTGTAAGACACCACGCCTAAATTGGGAACCAATGTGGTGAAAGGGTAGTCAGCAATCTCAGGCTTAGCCGCTGACACCACACTGAGCAAGGTGGATTTGCCCGCATTGGGAAAGCCGACCAAGCCAACATCCGCCAAGACCTTCAACTCAAGAATGTTCCAGCCCTCTTGGCCTTCCCCACCTGGTTGAGAGTAGCTGGGCGACTGGTTGGTGGACGATTTGAAATTGGTGTTGCCAAGCCCTCCTCTGCCACCCGGCTTGAAAATGATTTCCTGGCCATCAGCCGTGATTTCACAAATCACAGCATTGGTCTCTTCATCCTTTGCTACTGTGCCCAATGGCACATCCAGGTAGACATCCTCCCCATTGGAGCCATGGCGGTCATTGCGGCTGCCATTCTGACCATGAGGGGCTTTGATGTGTTTGCGGTACTTCAGGTGGAGCAAGGTCCATACCTGTGAATTGCCACGCAATATGATGTGACCACCACGCCCGCCATCACCGCCATCGGGACCACCCTTTGGTATGCCTCTGCCACGGTAAAAATGTGCACTACCCGGACCACCATGCCCTGAAGCGCAATACAGTCTAACGTAATCGATGAAATTTGAATTGCTCCCTCCTGCCATGGCTTTAAGGATTAAATGTCCTCAATGATAACCTTCAACCCCTGGGTGATCTCCTCGATGCTTCCTTCACCAGAAAGACCTTGGTATTTTTTTTGAGCTGCATAGTAGGACTGCAATGGCTCTGTTTCCTTGCGGTAGACAGCGATGCGGCTGGCAATAACCGCCTCATTGGCGTCATCAGGACGCCCAGAGGTTTTTCCCCGCTCAAGCAATCGACCAATCAACTCAGATTCACGCACTTCAAGACCAATCATGGCATCCACCTGATACCCATTGCCTTCCAGCATGGCATCCAATGCCTCTGCTTGAGGCGTTGTGCGCGGAAAGCCATCGAAAATAAAGCCCTTAGCATCCGCATGGGATGACCACGCGTCTTTCAACAGGGCAATGGTCACCTCATCTGGCACCAACCGACCCTTGTCCATGTAAGATTTTGCCAAATTGCCCAGCTCAGTCTTTCCCTTGATGTTGCGGCGGAAAATATCCCCCGTACTCAGGTGAATGAAGCCGAAATGCGCTACCAAAAAAGCGGATTGAGTGCCTTTGCCTGCACCGGGTGGGCCAAAGAGAACAAGATGTGTCATGTCAATGTTTTGAAGCGGCTAAAGTACGCTCTGCTTTATGATTCCTTACCTTCGTAAAAATACCAAGTCGCATGTCGCATCAATACGCAGTTATCATGGCTGGCGGTGTCGGTACCCGTTTCTGGCCAACCAGCACCATCAGCAAGCCAAAGCAGTTCCTGGATATCCTTGGAACAGGTGAAACCTTGCTTCAGCAAACCTACCGTCGCATGGCAACCATTGTGCCTGAGGCAAACATTTATGTAGTCACCCACAGGGACTATGTGGATCTCTGTCTGGAGCAGTTGTCGGGACTGAGTCGCATGCGTGTGCTTGCAGAGCCCAGCCGGCGCAACACCGCACCTTGCATTGCCTACGCCGCATTCAAATTGAAAAAACGGGACCCCATGGCCAACTTTGTGGTTACCCCCTCCGATCATTTGATTGCCGATGAGGTTGCATTCAAAGCAGCCATCGAATCAGGATTGGAGGCAACCGCTGAGAAAAACATCCTGTTGACCCTTGGTATCAAGCCACACAAGCCAGAAACTGGCTATGGTTACATTCAATTCAACGAGACTACAGTCGACTGGCATGAGGATGTCAAATCTGTGAAAACTTTCATGGAGAAACCCAACCTTGAAATGGCGGAATCCTTCCTTGCCACTGGTGAATTCCTATGGAATGCTGGCATATTCATTTGGAATGCCAATGCCATATTGAGTGCCTTTGAAAAAGACATGCCCGACCTGTACAGCACGTTGAATGCCGGCTGGAAAGTGCTGAACAGTGAGGGAGAAAACGCCTTCATCGAAGATGTCTATGCTGAATGCCCCAATGAATCCATTGACTATGGCATCCTTGAAAAGGCCAGGCAAGTCTATGTGATGCCTGTGTCCTTTGGATGGAGTGACTTAGGGTCATGGGGAGCTGTGCATGAACAACGCCAAGCAGATGATGATGGTAACACGGGGAACGGTCCACGCACATTGACCTATAACGCACACAACAATGTCATTGATCTGCCTCGCCAAATGGCCGCAGTGATATCTGGCTTGGATGATTTCATTGTGATTCAAAGCGGGGATCGGCTCTTGATCTGCCCGAAAAGCGAAGAACAAGCCATCAAGCGCTATGTCAGTGATGTCAAGCACGACATCGGTGATGACTTTGTCTAGGTGCAAAGGTATCGCATCACATTGTCAGCATAAAAAAAGCCGCCAGGATCATTCCTGGCGGCTTTTTTGGCTTGAGTCCTTTGGTTACGACGCCTCTTTTTCGTTATGACCTAACCAACGGTAAACACGCTTAGGCATTATTTTCTCTAGGCCAATCAAAGTCAACCAGTAACTGACAAACATGCCTAAGAAGATGAGCATACTGAATCCCATAAGGATGATCAAAAGTGTGATAAGGAATCCAGCGAATTTCATGGCGTCGTTTAAGAATTTTGACAAATGTACGTCAGGGACACCTTATGTGACAGCATGGATTTGTTCGTAAATTTGCACAAAGCACCAGAACATGACAACACGCATCGAAAAAGACACCATGGGCGATATTGCTGTACCAGCAAAGGCTTATTGGGGCGCACAAACAGAGCGTTCACGCAACAATTTCAAAATTGGGCCTGAAGCAAGCATGCCAGAAGCCATCATTGAGGCCTTTGCTTACTTGAAAAAAGCTGCAGCCATGACCAATGCAGAGTTGGGTGGAATGGATCCCAGCAAATCTGACCTCATCGGTCAAGTCTGCGATGAAATCATTGCAGGACAACACAGCGATCAGTTTCCCTTGGTGATCTGGCAAACTGGATCTGGCACTCAAAGCAACATGAACTGCAATGAAGTCATTGCCAACCGCGGCCATGTCTTACAAGGTGGCAAGTTGACCGACAGCAACAAGGTGTTGCACCCGAATGACGACGTGAACAAATCACAGTCCTCCAATGACACTTTCCCTACCGCCATGCACATTGCTGCCTACAGCCAAGCTGTGGATGTCACCCTACCCGGCCTGAAACATTTGCGTGAGGTCCTAGATGCCAAATCCACTGCCTTTGCACATGTGGTGAAAACGGGCAGAACCCATTTCATGGATGCCACGCCATTGACCTTGGGTCAAGAATTCTCTGCCTATGTTCAGCAGCTAGACAATGGCATGCGCAACATTCACAACGCCTTAGAGATGGTGGCAGAACTGGCTCTTGGCGGCACAGCAGTTGGCACAGGACTCAACACACCCAAAGGCTATGCCGTCAAAGTAGCTGCCAACATTGCGCATCTGACCGGCAAGCCCTTTGTGACTGCGCCCAACAAATTTGAAGCATTGGCAGCACATGATGCCATGGTAGAATTGCATGCAGCCTATAAACGCGTGGCTGTGTCCTTGATGAAAATTGGCAATGACATCCGCATGCTTTCATCCGGCCCACGTTCAGGTATTGGTGAAATATTGATCCCACCCAATGAGCCAGGATCCTCCATCATGCCAGGCAAGGTCAACCCCACGCAGGCAGAAGCCGTCACCATGGTTGCAGCACAAGTGATTGGCAACGATGTAGCGATGAGCATGGGCGGTGCAAGCGGGCATTTTGAACTCAATGTGTTCAAGCCCATGATGGCAAAAAACATTCTTGAAAGCGGTCACCTGATTGGGGATGCATGCATGTCATTCACCGACAATTGTGTGGCTGGCATTGAGCCCAACCATGAGCAAATCACCAAGCATCTGAACAATTCACTGATGCTTGTCACTGCCCTCAACACCCACATTGGTTACGAAAAATCTGCCAGCATCGCTAAAAAGGCGCATGCAGAAGGTAGCACACTCAAGGATGCTGCATTGGCATTAGGCTATGTGACTGAAGCTGAGTTTGACGCCTGGGTCAAGCCCGGCGACATGTGCTAAAACAGGTCTTTGATGGCCTCTAAGGGGCGGCCCACGGCGGCCTTGTTCTTCCATGAAACAATGGGGCGTTGCATCAGCTTGGGGTATTCAATCATGGCATAAATCAGCTCCTGATCACCAAGCTCTGCATCAGCAAAGTGACTTTTCCAATCAGCTTCATTGCTTCGAATCAACGCACGGGGATCCATGTCCATCGTTTGCAACAAGGCATCCAACACCTCGTAAGTCAGCGCCTCATCAAGGTACTTAACAATCACGGGCTCATGGCCATTGGCTTCAAGCCAGGCTAGCGCTTCTCTGCTCTTGGTGCATCGTGGGTTGTGGTAGATAATTGGCTTCATGGTTTGCGGTTGATGGTGATTGATCCGTGATGGTCGCCTTCAGAGCCACAGAGAGATGTCCAGTGGGCCACCCAAAAGTACACGCCATCAGGCAATGCGCCTGTCCGGGATTCCCCACCCCATGCAAAGTTTGGATCCGTGGTCTCAAAGACCAGCTGTCCCCATCGGCTGTAAACCTGGAAATTCAGTGAGGCCAATGAGGACTGTGCAGCTTCCGGTAAATAGCACCAATCATTCACCCCATCCCCATTGGGCGTAAAAATGCTAGGAAAAATCAAAGCATTCATGTCATCCATGCCCACCTGGTAGGTGACGGTCAGGGTATCATACCGCAAGCAGGTGCTGTCAACTGCCACGACGACGATGTCATGGGACCCAACGGTAGTAGGTAAACTGATGTATTGGCCCCAAATTGCTGACCCACTCAAACCATTGGGGTACCAGGCATAATGGGTGGCTTGATTGGCTGCTGCATTCAAGCTGACTTGTGGCGGGCTTGTGCACGGGTCCACAGTGGCATCCGTGACAATGTTGCCTAAAGGGGGTCGGAAAGACACCACCCACGTTGCCGTATCTGCCAATCCACACAGGGTATCGTAGGCAATCAAGGTGATGGTAAAGGGGCCATAATTGTCTAATCGATAATCGTGAATCATGGGGCACTTCATGACCTCATAATGAGAATCACCATCGCCCCACATCACCAAAAGTGCATGAGAATTCAAAGAATCTGTGGGGTGTAACTCCACATGATGTGTGCTGTCACAGGGATCATAAACCAATGACATGAGGGCCTTGGGAGGGTCAGGCAAATGCACATGAAGAATCAAAGTCTGGCTGTCCCATGTCTGGCAAAGGGTGTCCCAGCTGCTGACTTGAATCACATACATGCTATCGGTGGCATACCAATGAGTTTGCCCCAATGGAGAGGTCACAGACTGCATGGTTCCATCGCCCCAATCAATGCGAGCTGAATCTGACCGCAAAGCCACACCAATCAGTTCCGCCTGTGTACCAATGCAGAGCGAGTCTTTAACCAGTTGCAAGTCCAATTGTGCCGCTTGTTGCTCAAAAGCGATTTGCACAGCTGCCATGTTGCAGTTGCTTGATCCATTGATGGTGGCATAAGCATTGTGAGGGAATATCGGCAGCAATGAATTGCCGCCACAGCCAGCACAAATCGCTTGATGAATGACTCCGCTAGGGTCAAACCGGGAGGTGCCTCCATCCACATGCTCTGCGCTGCCCTGCCCACCAAAATAGGTTGCGTATAAGGGCGAACCGTGTCGACCCAAAACCATGAAATAAAAATCACTGCCATCGGTGATGCTGTCATAGGCATCTGGTGTGGTGTACAAATTGGTGGTGTTACCTGTCCCCGAACTGTTGACTAGCCCACCCCAACCAGATAAGTAAACGGAACCACAAGGGTCCATGGAAAAAGCTGTGGGTGAGATGTTAGGTCTGGCACCTGATGGTGAGCCAAATGATTGCACGCGGTAGAGGCTATCAAGCGACAGGGGCATCCAAGCAATGAATTGTGCCCGGGAGCTTTGTGACCAATGGCTGCCCACATCCTGCAAGCCCACCTGACTCAAGCCAATGAAGGCAATGGCGCTGGAGTCTCCCGTAGTCAACCAGGCCCCCTTGGGTTGATGGCCAACCATGAATGCCGCATCGTAAAGGCTTTCACCCAAATAACTGCTTGCAATGGGGCTGCCATTGCTTGCGTCGTAGGTGCTGATCCATGCGTCCACATTCCCTCCTCTGCTGCTTTGGTAAGCATTTGAGCTGGCGAGGTTGTCTGATGTGCTAGCGCCGACTACGGCCAGAACCATTTGGTTGTTGTGATCGACCAAGGTGGCACCAAAGCAGGCGTCCAATTGACTGCCGCCAACCAATGAGGCCCAGTTCAGTGAATCCAAGAACGGTGACCATTGCATGATCAATCCATCTTGCGAACCACCCAAAGTGCTGTCCAAGGTGGCTGGAAAGTCGGTTGACTGGGTCGATGAAACAGCATAAATGGCATCCGATGTCACTAAGACATCTCCCCGTGCCTGGTCACCATAATTCATCGGAATTAGGGCATTGATGCCGTCTGATCCCGAGCCCCCCGCATAGGTAGACCCAAGCAATTGGGACCCTGTGGAATCCAAGCGAAACAACACCAAATCCGGCCCGGGATTGAATTGTGTGCCGCCACCATTGGTGGCAGGTCCACCTGCCCTTGTGCTATCCCACGATTGACTGGTATGGGGGAAGTTGCTGGAATTGCTCGTTCCCATCACAACCAGATCCCCATTGGGAGCTACCATCATGCTATGCGGCTGTTCAGCACCTGAACCGCCCACATAGGTAGAGGAAATGATGGATAGACCATCACCAGCAAATAGCATGAATGCCATGTCAACTGCGCCACCAAAACTGGATTGAAACCCATTGCTGGTAGGGTACTGACTGCCAAAGGCTGTTCCACCTGCCCATGTTCTTCCCATGGCGTCATAGGTTGCTGTGTAGCCAAAGTTGTCACTGGTTGAGCCAGAAAAGCTGCTGAAACGGTAGATGGGGTCAATGACCGTTGCCCCTTTTGCATGCATCCGCCATTGCTTGCCATCACGTCGCCATGTGGACTTCACCAATACCTCTTTTGCATACGATGCAGGCATGCTAACGTGGATGGACCCTGCTGGCAATTGAAGGTGAAGTTCATCGCGGTATGCTGACTGCCGATTCACCCCTTCCCATTGGGTACGAATCCTTGCTAAAGCCTCTGATTGCTTTGCATACCAAGTGGTTTTGAACTGATTACCCTGCACCGAGATTCGCAAATCTACGCCGGGGTAGACATTGCGTAGCCAACCTCCCTGAACCAATGGCAGTCCGGATGCTTGTCGCTTCCCCAAGTGAAAGTTCACCACCTGTGATGATTCGCTGGCATCAGATTCCCAATGGCTTGATTGATTGGCATCAACGAATCGCTCTGTGCTGACCCAGATACCTGAATCCAAGGCCATGGCAAACCGCAACCCATCGTGCAGGACCCACACCCTCGCATCGCCCATGTTGACTGCCGCCACAACCTCATCGTGCCACTGGCCGTGATTGGCAATCAAGCCGTTGCTGCTGCCGCTAAGTGCCTGCGAAAGCAAGGACGCGGGGAATAACAGCACGGTCAATAGACCTGAAAAATGGCGCATGCTTTGCATTCCCCCAATTTACGGCAGACTCATGATTAGATAAGGTAATCTGCTAGTCTTCATCTGCGTTGCTTTGCGCCATCAAAAAGGCCTTGAGGAAGACATCAAGATCTCCATCCAAAACAGCATCTGGGTTACCTGATTCAACGGACGTTCTGACGTCTTTTACCAGCTTGTAAGGATGCAACACATAGTTGCGAATCTGGCTGCCAAATTCGATTTTCATTTTACCAGCCTCGATCTCAGTTCGCTTGGCATTCCTTGCTTCAATCTCCGCTTCATACAAGCGAGATTTGAGCAATTGAATCGCTTTCTCTTTGTTCTTAAGCTGGGAACGGGTTTCTGTGTTTTCAATGACGATACCTGAAGTTTTGTGCCGGAGCCTGACCCCCGTTTCCACCTTGTTGACATTTTGCCCCCCTGCACCAGATGACCGGAACGTGTCCCAGCTGATGTCAGACAAATTGATTTGAATGTCAATGGTGTCGTCCACCAAGGGGTAAACATACACGGAGACAAAGGATGTGTGTCTTCGGGCACTTGAATCGTAGGGGCTGATTCGCACCAAGCGATGGACCCCGTTTTCGCCCTTGAGGTACCCAAAGCAATAATCTCCAGAAATCTCCAGTGTCACAGTTTTGATGCCTGCCACATCGCCCGATTGAAAATTCAATTCACGCAGACTGTGGCCATTGCGCTCTGCCCATCGAATGTACATGCGCATCAGCATGGCTGCCCAATCGCAAGACTCTGTTCCACCGGCACCAGCTGTGATTTGAACCACCGCGCTGAGTTTGTCCTCTTCACCGGAAAGCATGTTGCGAAACTCCATGTCACTCAAGTTAGTCTCAAGCTCCTCAACCGCATTGTCTACATCACTTTCCTCAAGTTCACCTTCCTTGTAAAACTCCACAGACAACTCCACTTCCCCCAGTTGCGCAATCAATAACTCATGGCCATCAATCCAATACTTTGTTTCACGGATTTTCCTCATCACAATCTCTGCTGCCTTGGAATCATTCCAAAAGTCTGGATCACCTGTGCGTTCCTCCTCATTGGCAAGATCCCGGCGCCTTTTCTCAATGTTGAGGTATTTGCCCAAAGTCTCAATCCGCTTGCCGAATTGCTTGATTTTTTCTGAGGTGATCATGTTGGTAAAAGTAAGGCGGCTTACCTTAGTCAGATGATAGCAATGCAAGCAGATTTTCGTTCTGATACCGTTACACGGCCTACGCAAGCCATGATGCAAGCCATGATGCAAGCCCCATTGGGTGACGATGTTTTAGGTGATGACCCCAGCGTCAAGCTTTTGGAAGCTTACGTTTCTGACTTATTCGGGATGGAAGACGCCCTATTCTGCCCATCTGGCACCATGACCAATCAGATTGCCATCAAGGCACACACACAACCTGGCGATGAGCTGATTTGCTCTCATTTAGCTCACATCTACAACTACGAAGGGGGCGGTATCGCAGCCAATAGCGGCGTTCAAGCCCGTTGTGGCGGTGATGACCTGGGTCGATTAACTGCCGATGACGTGAAGGCCCTGATTCAACCTTCTGGCAATGTCCACTTGGCGGCAACCCGACTGATTTCTGTTGAAAACACCGCCAACAAAGGTGGGGGATCCTGCATGGGTCTTCCCATGCTTGAGGCCATTGGCCAAGTTGCAAAATCTCATAACCTGGCCTATCACCTCGATGGGGCACGGCTCTTCAATGCCCTGGTTCGTGACAAGGAAGACCCCAAATCTTATGGCAAGTGCTTTGATTCTATCTCCTTGTGTTTAAGCAAGGGGTTGGGTGCGCCCGTGGGTTCCCTGTTGTTGGGAAGCAAGACCTTCATTCAATCGGGTCACCGCATCAGAAAGCGCATGGGTGGTGGTATGAGGCAAAGTGGTTTGCTGGCTGCAGCTGGTCTCTATGCCTTAGAGAACCATGTGGAGCAGTTGGCTGAAGATCATGCAAAGGCTCAGCTGATTGACCAATGGTTGTCTGAATGTTCATGGGTGAGCGAGCGCAAGCCTTGCGAGACCAACATGGTCATATTCAAAGTCATTGACAGCCATCAGGCTTCTGACATCCAAGAACGCCTGGCCAGTTCCGGCATTCACATTGTAGCAATGGACAGTCAGTGGTTGCGGTTCGTTACGCATATGGACATCAACGATGCACACATGGCACACCTTGACAAGGCATTGAAGCGTCTGTAATCAGCCCCCCTTCAACAAGGCCCATGTCCGGGCAATGTCATCGCCAGCATAACCATAGGTGTTAGCGTACTTCCACACGTTGTTTTTTCTCGCACTGCTTGACTCACTCGAAGGGATGCGGGCCAATCGCCTTGTCATCAAGGCTTGCAAGGCCTCGGGGAATGCCTCATCCATCAAGGGCTTCAAGGCCTCCGTTATACAGCCTTCATCAACATGTTTCTGCCGCAAGGCATGGGTGATCTTATAGGGACCCCAGCGCTTGATGCGGCATTTGCCACTGGCATAGGCTAAAGCAAAGCGACTTTCACTGAGGTAGCCTTCAATGATTAATTCACCCAGCAGGTTATCACAAGCCGCCTGGCCCAGCCCCATGTCCCTCAATCGCTTCACGACCTCACTGTGGCAGCGTTCCTGGTAGTCGCAGTATTTGCGTGCTACCAAGCCAGCTTGCTTGAGATCATGAATGGGTTCACGTTTAAATGCCATGGCTGCAAAATAAAACGGGCGGCACAAAGGCCGCCCGTTTCTCGAATAAATTTTCCGATCAGTTAAGAAGGTGTTGTTTCAAATCCTGGAATCGGTAGTCAAGCATTTTGAAGGCATCACGGGGAATGATGGTCAACTTCATGCCATAGGTCTTGGACCATTTACGCTCGATGGTCTCCCACCACCAGCCTTGCGTCAGGAAGGCGTGAATAAAGGGATGCACATGCAGGAAGACAGGACCCTCTTTGCCCTTGCTTAAACGCGAGGCGACAATCTTGTCAAACTTGTGTTCAAGCGCATCAATCATGGTGATGGGTGCATCAACCATAAGGTCAGGGTTACTCTCCTTGGTCTGAATTTGCTGAACCGGTCGCACACGCTGTCGCGTGATCTCCACAATCCCAAACTTGGAAGGTGGTAAGATTTTGTGACGGGCTCGGTCCTTTGCCATGGCATCACTTAGATGCTTGACCAATTTCCTGCGGTTCTCCGACCGTTGCATGTCAATGAAGTCAACACAGATGATACCTCCCATGTCGCGCAAGCGCAACTGGCGGGCAACTTCATCTGCCGCTATCAAATTGACGGCAATGGCATTGTCCTCCTGGCTTTCATTTTTGTTGCTTCGATTGCCCGAATTCACATCAATGACATGCATGGCTTCCGTGTGCTCAACAATGAGGTAGGTTCCCTTGCCCATATTGACCGTACGGCCAAAAGCAGACTTGGTTTGCCTATCAACATTGTAGTGCTGGAAAATGGGCACTTCAGAACTGTGCGTTTGCACAATTTTGCCTTTACCCGGGGCAATGGTCTCAATGTATTCACGGATTTCTCCAGTCAGTTCTGCATTGTCCACCACAATCTTCTCAAAGCTGTCGCTCATGATGTCACGCAAATAAGCGTTCAATCGATCGACTTCCCTAAGAACACATTTGCGCGGCTTGGCGCCTCGCAATTGGCGGTGCAGGTTCTTCCACTTGTTGACTAAGTCATCAAGGTCAGCTTGTATGTCCTCAGCGGACATGTCCTTTGCAACGGTGCGGAGTATCATTCCGAAGCCATTTGGCCTGATCTTCTTAGCAAGTTTTCTTAGGCGCTCTTTCTCCTTTCGGTCGCGAATTTTCTGTGAAACAGAAACCCGGTCCGAGAAGGGGACGAGTACCATAAACCTACCTGCTAATGAGATGTCTGCAGTGATTCTAGGGCCCTTGGTGGAAATCGGTTCTTTGGCAATTTGTACCAAAATTTGATCTCCGGACTTGAGCACTTTATCAATGGATCCGTTTTTGTCAATGTGAGGAAGCAGGTCCGATTTTGCAATCGTTGTGTTCTGCTTGCCCTTAATCACCTTCTCATAGAAGGCTTTTCCTGACTTATATTGAGGACCAAGGTCATGATAATGAAGGAAAGCATCCTTCTCATAACCAACATCTACAAAGGCCGCATTGAGACTTTGCGCCAACTTGCGCACCGTCCCTAAATAGATATCTCCGACGGAATAGGCTTGATCGCCATCTTCCTTCACGAGTTCCATTAAACGACCTTCTTGAAGAAGGGCAATGACTGCATCCGATTCGCTGGCTTGTATTACTAGCTCGTTTCGCATGGTCATTTAGTATTTATTTCTTCTTGTGACGATTCTTACGCAAACGCTTTTTGCGTTTGTGTGTGGCCATCTTGTGACGTTTTCTTTTTTTACCGCTTGGCATAATCTGTGAGTTTTAAATATTAATCAAAGGGTCTGTGAATCAGACGCCTCAAGGAGTTGCTCCAAGGCTTGCTCAACCTCTGACGCGAGGTCTGGGTTTATCTCTTGGAACTGGCGCAGGGCTTCCATGGCCCCAGGCATATCGTTTGCCTTCTGTAGAGCCTCTGACAAGAGGATGGCTGTTTCGGGCATGGCTGGCGCAGCATCAAGGGCTAGTTGAAAACGATCAACTGCATTGTCCCATTGACCTGTCATCATGGAAAATTTACCTAACCAAAGTTGTGCGCCACGATGGTCTGGATTGCGTTCTGCCACGGCACGGAGCTTGAGAATACTCTCCATGGGGTTGGCAGATCCGGCTTCGATATCTGCAACGATTGACTGCACCAAAGCGTCATCTGGATCTGCAACTTCCACCGGAGGGGTGGTAGGCAGCATCCACATAGCAAGGGCCAACAAAATGGTGGCAGCCAGGGCGATGATGAGTGTTCGTTTCACAGGAATCAGTCCTTAACAGGCACGTTGACCTTGACTTCTTTAGCAAATGTCTTTGCTGGCTTGAAGGCAGGAATGTAATGCGCTGGAATGATCAGGGTCGTGTTTTTTGAAATATTGCGACCGGTCTTTTGTGCACGGCGCTTTAGGATGAAGCTCCCAAAGCCACGCAGATAAACGTTTTCGCCGGATTCCATGCCTGAGCGAACCTCTTGCATAAAACCTTCAACTGCGGCCAGAACGTCTGCCTTTTCCATACCTGTGCGATCGGAAATGCGGGAAACAATGTCTGCTTTTGTCATAATGGATATATTGTTTATCGAAATAATTAATCGAAACCCTGAGCTTCAGGGTATTAAATTTAGAGGCGGCAAAGTTAACGACTTGTGCCTGAACGAACAACATTTACCCTTTGATTTCTTCTCACTTACTTTCATGGTACGACCAACAAGGCCGATCTCTCCCATGGCGCAGAGAATCAGGCGCTTATGAGCTATGGCTTTGTGAAATAATCATGCAACAAACACAGGTCGCCACAGGCATTGACTATTGGTATCGCTTGCTGAAAGTTTTCCCTAGCGTAGCAGATCTGGCAAAGGCAAGCATCGATCAAGTCCTCAGCGAGTGGGCTGGGCTAGGCTACTACCGGCGTGCTCATCAGCTACACAAGGCAGCAATCATCATTCATGAACAAGGGCATTTCCCCCTAAATCATGCCCAATGGCTCAAGCTGCCGGGGGTGGGTCCTTACACGGCTTCAGCACTTGCTTCCTACCTGTTTAAAGACCCCATTGCAGCCATTGACGGCAATGCCAATAGGGTATACAGCCGGCTCTTTGACCTGCCCTTGCCCGTGGATAAAGCGGAGGGAAAGCAAGCCATACAGGCCTTGGGCAATGACAGCATTGACAAAGACAGACCTGGTGACTTCAACCAAGCCATCATGGACCTAGGAAGTCAAATTTGCAAGGGCAAGAAGCCTGCATGCGACCAATGCCCCGTGTCGACCTATTGTCTGGCGCGAGAAAGGTCAAACATCCATTTGCGGCCTGTGAAGTCGGTCAAAATCACTGTCAAAAAGGTCCATTGGGCATTCATGCTGGTGACCCACCAAGGGAAAATGGCAGTCACAAACAGAAACAATCAGGGCATTTGGCCCGGACTAGTCACCCTGCCAGCCAGTCAGCCCGACAATGGGCAGCCGCTGCTCTGGTCATGCAAGCATGCATTAACCCACATGCAGCTTCACATCACCATCCATGAGGCCCAGCTATCAGACCTGAATGACAGCATAAAATGGGTGGATATCAATGAATTAAGTGAGCTTGCATGGCCACAACCATTCACGCGATGGTTGCGAGAATTCAAGTACATTTGATTCAGCTATTCAAGCAAATCACACAGAAACATGGGAGGTACATTGAACAAAGTCATGCAGATCGGCAACCTGGGTAAATACCCAGGTGTTTACTGCTTTGACCGTGGCGGTATTTTGGCCAAATTCCCCATAGGCCCCTCTGAGCATTGCACGTATCGAGAAGGCCATCGAAAAGAAAGCACCAATTGGAATAGTATTGGATCCTGACCCCCTACCCCTTCTTGTCAACTTGATCAACTTGTCCGCTGAAGCCCTCATTCCCTTGATGGCCATGGCCATTTTGCTCGCAGGATCCGCATTCGCTTCAGCATCAGAAGTGGCTTTTTTCTCACTGAGGCCAAAGGACATCAAAGACCTGCAAGAGGACGAGAGACCAAAAGCCCAGCAGGTCATTGCTGTGCTTGATTCGCCTGATCGACTGCTTGCCACCTTGCTGGTCATCAACAACTTTTTCAACATTGGCTTTGTTCTCAGCAGCGGGTGGGCCGTGCAAGAGATCTTCAACCTAAGTGAACACCCTTGGTTGATGGTTGCCATTCAAATGGCCGGGGTCACAGCCCTTTTGCTGGTGCTTGGCGAAGTGATTCCAAAAACTTATGCTGGCGGGCATGCAAAATCCTACAGCATGAAAGTGGTGCATGTTATTGCAAGCATCATGAAGCTGACTGCGCCCCTGGTGACTGCTTTGACTGCGATATCCAAACTTTTTGAGCAAAAGCAAGCTTCAACCATGACCGTGGATCAACTGGAGGACGCCTTGGAATTGACCGATGATGGATCACATTCTGCTGAACAGCACAAGCTGTTGAAGGAGATTGTCCGGTTTGGCAGCACCTCTGTCAAGGAAATCATGACCCCGCGAAAGGACATGTTTACCTTTGAAATGGACATGCCGATGAAGTCGGTGGTCTCAGAAGTTGCCAAGCATGGATTCTCCCGAATCCCTGTGCACAAAGAGGCATTGGATGTCATTGCCGGAGTGCTTCACGTCAAAGACCTCTTAGGCTACTTGGAGCAAGATGATATGGCATGGACCCAATTACTCAGAGAGCCATTTTTCGTGACAGAAGGGATGAAAATCGATGATTTACTGGGAGAGTTCAGGCAGAGAAAAATGCACCTTGCCATCGTGGTGGATGAGTTTGGCGGCGTATCTGGTTTGGTGACATTAGAAGATGTCATGGAGGAAATTGTGGGTGAAATTGCCGACGAATTTGACCAAGATGAACAATTGTATTCCAAGTTGGACAATGACAATTTTGTCTTTGAAGCCAAGGCTGGCATTAGTGATATGTGCAGAATCATTGACATAGATATGGATCTCCTTGACCGCTACCGCGGTGAAGCTGACACCGTGGCTGGCTTACTGTTGGAAGTTCTGGAACGCATGCCTGACAAAGGCGAACAACTGTCGACAGGCCCCATTGATTGGACTGTTGAAGCCATAGACAACAAGCGCATTGTGCGTGTGAAGATTCACATCAATCGATGAAAATTCGCGGAATGGTCGCCTTAATGGCGCTGGCGACTGGCCTCGCTTGCAGTGACAACAATGGCATGCCACTCCCTCATGGTCACATGCGCATTGCTGTCCCCACTGATAGCGTGGTGATGTTAAGTAATGACACTTTGCAGCAACGCCCCTTTGCTTTCAAACACAACGCCTCTGCGCATTGGGAAGCTCGCAAAGAATCTGGCTGGGGAGATCTCGTCTACCCCGATTTACATGCACGGATTGAGTTCACTTACAAACCTGTCAATGGGCAATTGCTGCGCCTCATCGATGACGCCTTTGCCCTTGCTTACAAGCACAACATTGTGGCAGATGGGATGACCCAGCACGTTTACAGCCACCCTGAAGTTGCCGTCCATGGCCTTTTGTTTGCCATTCAGGGCAATTCAGCGTCCGCAACCCAATGGTTTGCCACCGATAGCAGCCGGCATTTCCTGAGGGCTGCAACGTCCATCTATGCAAGGCCCAACAGGGATTCATTGGCACCGGTGAATGCCTTTCTTCACCAAGAAATGGAACGAATCATGGAGTCGCTGGTTTGGATGGACTAATCCGTCGATTGCCAGGATCTCACCAAGACATCAACCCCTATCATCCATGTCACAGCCGTAAGCAACAGGTGTGCTGGCTGGATAACCGCCGGAATGGAGAGGTAGTACATCATGGCTCCCAACACTGCAATCAAAACAAAGCCTATGAGCAACATCAAGGTCAGTGGAGACGATGGTTGCCATGCCTTGTAGGCGCGATGCAGGTACCATGAGGCAATCAACAACATCCATGAAAAGCTTCGGTGCACAAGCACTGTGATGTCCAGTTCCCCCATCCAAGCCAATCGACTGTCATGCACCCCAAAGGTTTTAAGCAAGACATCGATTTGCTCTCTGACTTGTGTGCCAAGCACCACTTGAATAGCCAATAAGGCAATCACTGCCATGGCCCATTGCTTGACCTTCACCCGGAGTTTTGACTGACCTGAATGCTGGCCCATAGGCTTGACAGAGCGAAGCACATTCACCAACACTGCAAGTAAGGCAAAAGCACCCACCATGTGCAAGGTGATTTGCTGGGGTATCAGGTGACCATCTACCAAGAGCTTACCTAACCAGGCCTCAAAACCCAAGAAAAACATGGCAAGCATCATGCCTCCAAGAAGCCTGGGTCGAGATCGCATGACTGTGAAGGCCATGCCTGTAGCAATCAACATAGGCAATCCCAAGAGGGCGCCAAACAAGCGATTGATGTACTCGATCCACGTATGGACTGGGTTGAATATGGCATAATCATGGCGGGTGTATACCGTCCATTGAGATTTGTCCCAAGATTCAGCTGTGGTGAAATCCAGATTGGCCTGCCATAAGGCTTCATCGCGCACAATCATTTGTCCTTGGCTGTAATCGCTGTTTGCATGCCAAGTGACTTGTTCCACATCCGTTGGCGGAATCAATAAACCAAAGCACTTAGGCCAGTCTGGACAGCCCATCCCTGACCCCGTGGCTCGAACCACAGAACCAGCCAATATCACCATAAAGGTCAATGCAATAGCTGCTTGAAGAAGCCATGCCATCCTTGAGTTGAAGGAAATTTTCGTGCCGTGTTTCATGGTCAACAAAGGTAGGTCTACCTTTGCCGCTATCATGTCAAAAAAACAGCTCGCCTTGCTCATCTTCATTGCCCTTGTTCTCATATGGGGGACTTCCTTCATGCTGATGAAGCAAGCCCTGAACGGATTCAACGGCATTGAGATTGGGGCCATTCGAATTTTGTTTGCCACCTGCTTTGTTACGGTCATTGCCTGGCCACACAGAAAAAATTGGCGCAGAAAGGATGGCAAGCATTTGGCCATTGTTGGGTTGATTGGCAATTCATTGCCCTACTTACTTTTCCCTATTGCCATTGCTTACGTCCCCTCTGGTGTGGTCGGCGTGGCCAACTCAACCACCCCTTTGTTTACCTTGATTATTGGCGTGATTGCTTTCCGCAAACGCCTCAGCACCATGGGAAGTGTGGGTGTATTGGTGGGCCTTGTTGGCGCCATCATCTTGATTGCCCCCTGGTATGATCATGGCGGCGAATCTCAGCAATGGGGCTACCTTTCTCTGGCCATCATTGCCTCTGCCTGTTATGGCTTAAGCGTGAATACCATGGGTAGTTTTCTTGGCCATTTAAAGCCACGGACTTTGACAATGTTTGCCCTATGGATAGCCAGCATCCCCTCCATTGGTATATTGCTATACAGCCAACCATGGCAGCGGATTGACAGCTTGATGGCTGTTTCTCAACCTCTAGCGGCCATTGCCTTTTTAGGCATTGTGTCTACTGGCATGGCAACCATCCTGTTTGTTCGGTTGATCAAGTTATCCAGCCCATTGATAGCCACCTCAACCACCTACCTCATCCCTATTGTTGCCCTGTCTTTAGGCTTCCTTGATGGCGAGGCACTTGAACTCCATCACCTGATAGGAATGGGAGGCATACTGATTGGTGTTTATTTTATCAACGCACAAAAAAAGGCCAGCTAAAAAGCTGGCCTTTTTTGTTTGAACTCACTGTGTTCATTCGAAGACAGAAGCGTCCACTTCACCATTGACAATGGCAACCTTGGTTTTGAATTCCAATACCATACCTGGTCCCACTGGCATGGTTGTCAAATGGGGCATCATGATGCCGTTGACGTCTCGGTAGTCACTGATTTCCATGTTGAGTACCATGTCGCCCTCAGGCCCGGGCACTACACGGCTTTCTCTGACCTTCAAGCCAGTGGCTTGGTTATAAAATACCTTGATCTTGTTGTCGTTCGCATCGGTAACCACCAAAACATAACAGGGGTTGCCTTCAACATCCTGAAGATCGGCTTGCAATTGCACATTGCCAAGCGCACCTGTTGTCCACAGCAACTCTGGCAACCAAACAGACTCTTGAATGACTGCTGCAGTCGCTTCTGCATCGAGGGGTGTCTCGTTGCCGGAGCTCACAACCTTTGCACGGCCATCAACTACAAAGGTTTCATTGGTCCCTTGTGGAGATTGCTGCTTTTCATAGTATTTCCCTGGCGCGATATACACCGTTTTACTCTTGATAGACATCCCCATTATCTTCGCCTCAGCCTCCATTTGGAAGGTTGATAACGCATCAATGACCGATTTGCCGCCAATGGCTCTGTAGTAATTACCAATCACATCAGCAGCAGTCATACCTTCTGACTTGCGCACAATGGGCGCAGTCGTAGCTTCTGCCTGGGAGGTGACATAACGGATTGGCAAGCCCAACCTTTCCAATGGCTGAGCAATCTCTGAAGCCTTACCGACAATAACCACCGTCAAGGCATCTGCTCTGAGGTACGTTTTTGCTACGCGCATCACATCATCAGATGTCACGGTGCTCAATCGCTTGAGGTAGCCATTGTAATAATCGGCATCCAAATCGAAATACATGTTGTTGAAGGCAAAGGTGGCTACCGTTACAGGGTTTTCTAACGAACGGCCAAAGGCCCCGGCTAAAAAGTTTTTTGCATTCTGCAGCTCCTCTTCACCCACTATCTCGGATCGCATGCGATCGATCTCCATAAGGAACTCCACCACCGAACTGTCAGTCACCTCATTGCGGACCTCTGCACTTGCATTGATGCTACTGACGTACTTGCTGGTGCCATAACTTGAATACGCACCATAGGTGAAGGCCTTGTCTTCACGCAAATTGTTAAACAAGCGGCTGGCTGACCCAGCACCCAGCACTTGGTTCATCACAGCGACAGCTTCAAGGTCGGCGTCACCAATCGTCAACTCAATGACATGGCCCATCTTGATATTGGATTGCACAGAGGCATCTCGATTAACCAAGACAATGGACGGTTGGGTTGGTAAGGTTGGGTTGGTGTAGGTTTTCGCCTTTTTAAACTTCCCTTTCCATCCTTTGAAATGCTTGTCGGCATAAGCCTCAATTTCTGCCTTTGACACATCACCAACCACTATCAATACTGCCACATTGGGCTTCCAATACGTTGAATAAAAATCCTCGCAATCTTTCACTGTAACGCGATGGATGCTTGCCTCAGTGGCAAACTCACCATAAGGGTGATCCTTGCCATAGAGCGTGGCGCCGTAAACCTTAGACTGAATAGCACCTGGATCATCATCCTGGGACTTCATTCCCGTTAACGTTTGATTCTGCAATTTCACAAAGGCATCTGCATCAAACAATGGCTTCAAAGCCACCTCATGCAAAACATCAAATAACTGGCTCGTGTATTTACTCAAACCACTGACTGAAACTGATGTAGCACTGGTTCCAAGGTTGGCACCAATGAAATCCACTTGCTCATCCAAATTTGCTTTACTGTGAATCTTCGTTCCTTCACTGAGCAAAGAGCCAGTTAATGCCGCTACACCAGCTAAATCGCCTTCAAATAATTGCCCAGGCATGATGGATAGCCTCATGCTGACACGTGGCAATTTATGGTTTTCAACCACCAAAACAGTTAAGCCATTGCGCAGCTTGAATTGGCTGTATTCAGCAATGGAAGGAAGCCTGGCTTCTGCAGCTTGGGGACGGATGCTGCGATCAAGTTGACCGTGGGCCGTTAGGCCTGCCAACATCAAGGTTAGGGTAAGAATGCAACGTTTCATTATTCAACAGCGGGATTGGCGCCAGGCTTAGGCAAGTAGTTCAGCACAACGCGGTTATCAGGATTCAAATAGGTTTTTGCCACGCGAAGGATATCCTCCCTTGTGACGGCTTGGTAGCGCTTGATCTCATCGTTAATCAAAGCTGCATCACCAAAGTAGACATGGTAATTGGCCAGCGACTCAGCAATGCCAGAAACGGATCCGTTGCTCAAAATAAATTGGGCCTCAATTTTATTCAAGACCTTGGTGTATTCCTTCTCTGTTATTAAGACATCCTGCATGCGGGCAATTTCTTCATCCATGGTAGCCATTAAACTGTCCAGTCCAATGTCACCATTGGGCAAAGCCAAACTGATAAAGATTCCGTGATCTTCAAGGGCGTAGGGGAAGGCATATACCTGCACGGCTGTTTGGTCCTCATCCACCATGCGCTTAGACAATCGAGAAGATGGGCCATCACTCAATGCCGTGGTTAAGAGTGTCAAGGCATAAGTGTCTGGATGGGTCTGACCGGGAATGCGATAGCCCATAAAAACTGCAGGCAACTGAATGTTATCATAGACAGTGTCAACAATCTGCTCTGCCTGATGGTCCTCTACCTTGCTCGGTCGCTCAATAGCTGGACCGGCAGGAATTTCACCAAAGTAGGTGTCTATCCATGCCTTGGTTTGCGCTATGTCAATATCTCCAGCAATGGATAGGGTTGCATTGTTGGGGCCATAGAATTTTTTGTAAAACGCCATGAACTCTTCTAGCTCAGCTGCGTTAAGGTCATCCATGCTTCCAATCACAGCCCATCGGTAATTATGGGTCTTGAAGGTGCGGTCAAACATGTTGCTGATGAATGTACCATAGGGTTGATTGTCAACCCGCATGCGCTTTTCCTCTTTCACTACCTCACGCTGTGTTTCCACACCTGCTTTATCAATGTTTGCATGCAGCATGCGCTCTGACTCCATCCACAAGCCAAGCTCCAACTGGTTGGATGGCAGGATTTCATAGTAGAAGGTGCGATCCTGGGTGGTGTTAGCGTTCAACGAGCCACCATTGTTTTGAACCAATTGCATGTACTCCCCGCGGTCAATATTTTCTGACCCCTCAAACAGCAAGTGCTCAAAGAAATGGGCAAAACCTGTTCGGCCGGGCACTTCGTTTTTTGAACCAACATGGTAAAGGACGGATACCGCCACAATAGGTGTCGTAGGATCCTTATGCAGGATGACATGCATGCCGTTTGCCATGTTGTATTCCTCAAAGGCAATTTGAGCCTGCAAGCTTCCCGCCAAAACCAGGGCAGCTATTGATGTGAAAAGGGGGCGTATAAATCGCATAAATCTTGGATTTGCGTTGATGAGTCGACAAATGTAAAGCCTTGACAGGCAGCAGTCCAATTCAATATGAAAAATATTTAGCCCCAAGGCATTGGTCACTCCCGAAAGTCTGACTATCTTTGCGCCCCATTAAAGACAGAATAAAAGTCATGTATGTAATTGTTGAAATAGCAGGGCTGCAGTATAAAGTGCAAAAAGACCAGCGACTCTATGTTAATCGCTTGGACGCTGCGGAAGGAAAAACTTTGTCTTTTGACAAAGTACTTCTCGCAGAAGACAAGGATGGCAAAGTAAATGTTGGCGCCCCCGTTATCTCTGACGCAAGTGTCGGAGCTGTAGTTGAAGCCCATGTTAAGGGTGACAAAGTCATCATCTTCAAGAAGAAGCGCCGCAAGGGCTACACCAAGAAGACTGGCCATCGCCAGATGATGACTGAGATTCGCATCACTAGCATCAGCCTCTCTGCCGCTAAAAAGGCAGCCACCAAGGAAGTCTCTGAAAAAGCTGCACCTAAAGCAGTTGCAAAGAAGACAGCTCCAAAGGCAGCCGTTAAGAAGGCAGCGCCTAAGGCGGCAG
Source organism: uncultured Flavobacteriales bacterium (assembly GCA_963925545.1). GTDB lineage: Bacteria > Bacteroidota > Bacteroidia > Flavobacteriales > Schleiferiaceae > TMED14. The sequence continues at coordinate 23,274 of CAWUSA010000004.1, forward strand.
CAAAAAAGGCGGCACCTAAGGCGGCAGCAAAAAAGGCAGCTCCAAAGGCGGCAGCAAAAGCAGCTCCAAAGACGGCTGCAAAGAAGGCAGCTCCAAAGACGGCTGCAAAAACCCCTGCTAAAAAAGCATAATTAAGATTCCATGGCACATAAAAAAGGCGTAGGTAGTTCCAAAAACGGACGCGAATCAGAAAGTAAACGATTGGGCGTCAAAATTTTTGGCGGTCAACCAGCACTCGCAGGTAACATCATTATTCGGCAGCGCGGAACCAGGCATCATCCTGGGAAAAACGTAGGCATTGGCAAGGATCACACACTCTTTGCATTGACCGATGGCATGGTGCAATTCGAGAAAAAAGCTCAAAATAAGAGCTTTGTGTCAATCGTTCCTGTACCAGGGGCCGAAGCATAATTCTTCGAAAGAATAAATTATTTTTTCCCCTGTGGCTTCGGCGGCAGGGGATTTTTACTTTTACACCATGTTATTACTCTCCGCTATTCGAAATGATGCAGCTGGCATCGTCCAAGACCTGGCCAAGCGAAACCTTGACGCGCAGCCCATCGTTGATCGCATCCTTGAAATCAATGCATCGCGACGAAGCATCCAAGTAGATGCTGAAGCTGCACAAGCAGAAGCCAACCAAATCGCCAAGAAAATTGGGCAGCTATTCAAGTCTGGCAAAGGTGATCAGGCCAATGCCCTGAAAGAGGATACCAAGGCATTGAAGCTGCGCATTCAAGATTTGGGACGTGAACTTGAAGCCCTAGAGGCCCAGGAAATGGACGTATTGATCAGTTTACCCAACCGACCTGACGAGTTGGTGCCAGCAGGCAACTCTGAATCAGACAATATCACAGTCAGCACCTGGGGTACAAAACCTGAGTTGACAGCCAACAAGCCCCACTGGGACCTCACTGAAATATATGGTCTCATTGATTTTGAACGAGGTGTTAAAATTGCTGGCGCTGGATTTCCCGTATACACTGGCAAGGGCGCGCGTTTGCAACGTGCCTTGATCCAATGGTTTTTGGACCAAAACGCTGAAGCGGGCTACACCGAAGTGATTCCTCCCTTTTTCGTGAATGAAGCCTCTGCCTATGGCACCGGTCAATTGCCCGACAAAGAAGGTCAGATGTACCACATGCCCGTCGACAATCTTTACGCCATTCCAACCGCAGAAATTCCTGTGACCAACATGTTGCGTGATGAAATTCTTTCCAGTGACGACCTGCCAGTGAAATATACCGCACACAGTCCTTGCTTCCGACGCGAAGCTGGCTCCTACGGCAAGGATGTGAGAGGACTCAATCGATTGCATCAATTTGAAAAAGTGGAAATCGTTTGCGTTGACAAACCCGAAAAATCAGCAGCACATCTTGATAGCATGGTATCTCACGTGGGCTCTTTGCTTGAGTCCCTTGGCCTCCATTACCGAGTGCTTCGTCTCTGTGGTGGAGACCTAGGTTTTGCCGCATCAATCACCTACGATTTTGAAGTCTGGTCCGCTGCACAGGAACGCTGGCTTGAGGTGAGTTCCGTATCCAACTTCAAAACCTTTCAAAGCTCACGTTTGAAGCTGCGTTACAGAGAAGATGCGCAATCCAAACCAACTTTGTGTCACACCTTGAATGGATCTTCCCTTGCGTTGCCTAGGGTACTCGCTGCCTTGCTGGAAAACAACCAAGATGCCACCGGCATTGACATCCCTGATGTGTTGCATCAATACACAGGATTCACTAGGATTCAATAAGCATGACGAATCATCGGTGGGCACGTATTCTTGTCGCTTGCGTCATGGCATTGGTCATCGCAGCTTGTGGGAGACAGGGGCCCATTGGTCATGACATTGACAGGGAAATCTGGAGCATTGACTCCGCCCAGGCCATCATTACCTCATTGGAAGACCAAGACATTGACCATGCACGCAGCATCCTTTCTCGCCACATGGAGGTCGCCAACAGCAAGGCCTTTGATAGCAGTAAAAAAGCCATATTCCTTTCAGAATTTTCCGGCCTTCGCTATGCTAACAAAGCCTTGAACAAATGGCATGATGGCCTGAACAATCAGCAATGGTCTGAAACGCTGGATTTGTTTGACAAGCAGTTACGGGATCTAAAGAATGACTGGCAGCATGAATTGCGGGCAGATTCTTTGACGCTGCAACACCTGTCAACGGAAAGGCAATTGCTTTGGCCTTTGCTTCAAACAATTGTTGACAAAGGCAAGGCTGCAACATGGGTCATGGCCAACCAAGACAGCTTAGATTCGCATTTCCAAATGCGATGGGACAACTGGGAAAACACGACCTTGTAGGCATGTATCTATACAATGTTACCGTGAATGTGGATAGCGATATTCACGACAATTGGCTCCAATGGATGAAGGCCACACATATCCCTGATGTTCTTGCTTCTGGACAGTTCCTTGACTGTCAGTTGACACGGGTTATGTTGGATGAAGAATCGGGGGTGACCTATGCCATGCAGTATCGGTTTGCGTCCATGGCAGACTACCAGCTCTACCAAGAAATTTACGCTCCCGATCTGCAACACGCCACCCAAACCAAGTATGGAGACAAACTGGTAGCCTTCCGTACCTTGCTTGAAATCATTGATACCCAAAGCCCTCAATTATGAAATTACTTTCCCTTTGCCTGATTGGGCTGACAAGTCTGAGTCTAAACGCGCAAGACGTGATGACGCCTGAAACCCTTTGGAACCTTGGACGGGTCAGCCTGGATGACGCGAACGAGCATGCCGTTATTTATGGCGTCACAAATTATGACCTGGACGAAAACAAGGGTAACCGCAACCTATACATGGTCAACAAGGCCTCTGGAGAGGTCACTCAGTTGACGGATTTGGACGGCGGCGAATACCAAGCTTTTTTCTTTCGTGGTGGCCAATCTGTGGGATTTTTTTACCAGGATCAATTACATAGCGTCGACCCACGGACCGGTGAAATCAAAGCATTGACAGCCATTGAAGGCGGGGTATCTGACGCGAAATGCGTGGAGCTCAAGGAAGGCCGGCTGGTTATGGCCTTTGTCACATCTGTCTCCATGGAGCAAACGCCTTTAGAGCGCCGCCCTCAATTGCCGATGGCCAATTACGCCGTCTACGATGAACTCATGTACCGCCACTGGAACCAATGGACCGATTACCGATTCAACCACATTGCGGTGGCTGTGATTGACCCACTTTCAGATCAACCTGTCACAGACATGGTTGATATCATGGCGGGAGAAGCTGTGCATGCACCCATGCCACCATTTGGTGGGTCAGAAAGCTTTGACATCAGTCCTGATGGTCGATTCATTGCGTATGCTAGCAAGAAGAGCGTGAGCAAATTGGATTTTGCCACAAGCACCGATTCCAAGATCTATCTGCATGACCGGACCAGCCACGTGACAGCAACGGTGCATGGCCTTGATGGCTACGACAACAACCCGCAGTTCTCCCCCGATGGCCAATGGCTGGCATTCACTGCTATGGCAGAGGATGGCTACGAATCTGATATCAATCAACTGTACATCGTTGCAAGCAGTGACGCTGGCAAAGTCCAGACATTGGACCCTGTCATGGAAACTGAGTACGTCTCTGAATTTCAGTGGCTCAGCAACAGCAGCATCGTATACCGAGACCAGCATGAAGCCACGCAGCAAATCCATCGACTGGATCTACTCAAAGGCAAGCGAGGGTTAAGCAAGCGACAAATCGTGGATCTGACAAGTGGCGATTACAACTACGGCCATTTCATTGCAAAGGGAAAACATGTGGTGGCACAGCGTCAAGACATGAACCACGCCAATGAGCTTTACCTGTTCAGCAGCAAGAAGGCCAGCGATGTTCAAGCACTGACACATGTCAATGACAGCATCTATGACCTACTGGATCTTTGCAAGGTTGAAAAGCGATGGATCCCTACTTCTGATGGTGGATCCATGTTGACTTGGGTCATTTACCCGCCACACTTTGACGCCAGCAAAACCTACCCCACCCTGCTCTATTGCCAAGGTGGTCCGCAAAGCCCCGTCAGTCAATTCTACAGCTTCCGTTGGAACTTCCAGCTGATGGCATCCCAGGGCTACATTGTGGTTGCGCCTAATCGGCACGGTGTGCCAAGTTTTGGTAAAGCATGGAATGAGCAAATCTCTGGAGACTGGGGTGGTCAGGCCATGGAGGACTACCTCGCAGCCATTGACACGCTGGCAAAAGAGCCCTATGTTGACAAAGCAAACCTTGGCGCAGTAGGTGCATCCTATGGTGGGTACTCTGTGTACATGCTTGCAGGCATTCACGAGAACCGATTTGCTGCGCTAATTTCACATTGTGGCCTGTTTGACATGAAGAGCTGGTACCTCAGCACGGAGGAAATGTTCTTTGCCAACAAGGACCTTGGCGGCCCATTCTGGCAAGACAACGAACCTCCTTCGTACAGCAAACACAACCCCATCAACTACGTGCAGCATTGGACATCTCCCCTATTGGTCATCCATGGTGCCAATGATTTCCGTGTGCCTGTCAACCAAGGGATGGAGGCATTCCAAGCAGCTCAGTTGCGCGGCATTCCATCACGCTTTTTGTACTTCCCTGAAGAAGGCCATTGGGTGCAAAGTCCTCAAAATGGGCTTGTCTGGCATGACGAGTTTTTTGGCTGGTTGAAAAAGTGGCTCAAAGACTGATTCTTCGCTCTTGAAACGTCCCCCTTTTACTCAGGGCACATTGCCCAATGGCTTGCGCTGGATACATCAGCAGGTTGCTTCACCAGCTGGCCATGTAGGCCTTGTCATTCAGGCAGGATCCAGGGATGAAAGTGACCCTAAGGATGAAGGGTTGGCACATTTCATTGAACACATGATGTTCAAGGGAACGACCAAGCGAAAGGCCTTTCATGTGCTTTCACGGGTGGAGTCTGTCGGTGGCGAACTCAATGCCTACACTTCCAAGGAAGACACCAGCATTTATGCCAGCTTTTTAAAGACCCATTACAGCAGGGCAATGGAATTGTTGATGGATGTGATCCAAAACGCCACCTACCCAGACAAGGAAATCCCCAAAGAGCAAGATGTCATCCTCGACGAGATCGATGCCTACAAAGATCAACCAGCTGAGATGCTATTCGATGGGTTTGATCAACTGCTCTTTCCTGACCATGCCCTGGGACGGAATATCCTTGGAACAGAGCAGACAGTCAAGTCCTTCAATCGAGAGGATATCATGCGATTCACACAAGCTTTTTACCACCCGGAGCGCGCAGTTCTCTCGTCGGTTGGCGGTATCTCTCCCGAACGATTCGAACGGTTAGCCATGAAGTTTGCCAGCGACTGGACCGCCAACTCAAAGGCTCCTGTACGCCTCCCTGCACCTGCTGTACAGGTCACCAAACACACCATGAAGCGTGCCATCAGCCAGAGCCATGTGATCCTTGGCGGCAAGGCGCTTCCCGTGGATCATGACAAGCTGCCCACCTTGGTTCTGTTGAACAACTTATTGGGTGGCCCTGCCATGAACAGCCGGTTGAATCTAAACATTCGCGAACGCCATGGCATTGCCTACCACATTGAAAGCTTCCTGCACCCCATGAGTGACACCGGCATTTGGGGCATCTATGCAGGAACCGATGCTGACAACATGGACCGCTGTATTCAATTGATTCTCCAAGAGCTTCACAAAGTCAGAAACCAATCGCTTGGCGTGGTGCAACTCTCCTTAGCAAAAACCCAATTACTTGGGCAAATGGCCCTTGCCCAAGAAAGCAACGGGGCCCTGATGACTTCCCTTGGAAAATCCTTGCTTTCACTTGATCGCGTGGACAGTTTTGACGCAATCAAAAACCACGTGAATAGCATCACAGCCAGTGACATCATGGATATGGCCAATCGCATCCACCACCCTGATAGCATCAGCCAACTGTTGTACTTACCAAAAAACTGACATGAAATTTCTCCCCGATCACATCGATGACTACGCTGGTCAACTCACCAAAAACCACAGCGAATTACTTGAAACCATCGAACGTGAAACCTGGCAAGAGGTCTTGGTGCCTCGCATGCTCAGCGGCCATCAACAAGGTCGCTTCTTGAGTTTGATGTCTCACTTACTCAAGGCACAACGCATTCTAGAAATTGGAACCTACACGGGGTATGCCGCCCTCTGCATGGCGGAAGGCCTTCAGCCAGGTGGTCATTTACACACCATTGACATCAATGAAGAGCTGCAAGCACGTGTTGAAGGGTACCTACAACAGTCTGGACTTCAGGATACTGTGACCATGCACATCGGGTCAGCCCTTGACGTCATCCCAAACCTTCAAGAGAGATGGGACCTGGTCTTCATCGATGCAGATAAGGGGAATTACAGCAACTACTACGATGCAGTCATTGACCGCATGCGACCAGGGGGTTTAATCATTGCAGACAACGTGCTTTGGAGCGGTAAGGTTCCTGACATGGACAAGCAGGATTCAGAAACCAAAGCGTTGAGAGCCTACAATGAAAAAATAGCTGCTGATAAACGTGTTGAACATCAGCTCCTTCCCTTCAGGGATGGCTTGATGGTGGCGCGGGTCATTGCTTGATCAGGTCCGCAAACTGCATGCTTGTCTAAGTCCTTGAATGGTCTACTTTTGCCGGCTTGATTCAACTGGCATGCAACGACTTCTCAAGAACTTTACATTCAACCCCCGCAAAGACATCCTGTCTGGACTGACCGTAGCGCTGGCGCTGGTGCCTGAAGCTGTGGCATTTGCCTTTGTGGCAGGCCTTGATCCCTTGGTTGGACTCTATGGCGCCTTCATGATGGGAATCGTGACAGCGGTATTTGGCGGTCGTCCTGGCATGATCTCTGGCGCAACGGGCGCAATGGCTGTGGTCATGGTGCACTTGATCATGGTTGGCAACGAGGTTGGCAATGATTTAGGCATGGATAACTTGGGACTGCAATGGCTGCTCATTGCCTTGCTGTTTGTTGGTGTCATTCAAATCCTTGCAGGTGTCCTGAAGATGGGGAAATTTGTGCGATTGATTCCTCACCCAGTGATGATGGGCTTTGTCAATGGCTTAGCCATTGTGATTTTCCTGTCGCAATTAGACATGTTTAAAACCATGACACCTGAAGGTGCGGGATCATGGCTTCAAGGCAATAGCCTTTGGTTGATGGTCGGATTGGTTGGCTTGACCATGGCCATCATGCAATTCCTTCCCAAACTTTTCAAACACGCACCTGCTGCCTTGATAGGCATTGCTGTGGTCACCTTGACTGTTGTGCTTGGTGATTTGGATGTCAGCACCGTGGGAAGCTTCATTAGAGATGGAGGCGGTAGTGGACTCGAAGGTGGCTTGCCTTCATTTCAATGGGACTTATTTCAAATGTTTGACAGTGTCAATGGCCACTGGGATGTATTAATATCAACAGCTGTACTGCTTGCAGCCGTTGGATTGATCGAGTCCTTGATGACCCTTAACCTCATCGATGACATGACTGAAACCCGTGGATCAGGTAACCGAGAATGTATCGCACAGGGCTCAGCCAATATCCTCAACGGCCTCTTTGGCGGCATGGGTGGCTGTGCCATGATTGGCCAATCCATCATCAATGTCAAGGCAGGTGGCCGAGGTCGCCTTTCGGGCATTGTGGCAGCCATGGCCTTGCTTGGTTTCATCCTTTTTGCTGCCCCATGGATTGAACAAGTTCCTATTGCGGCCCTAGTCGGTGTGATGTTCATGGTGGTTGTCGGGACTTTTGCCTGGAGCAGTTTTCGCATCCTGTACAAAATTCCCTTTGCTGATGCCGTGGTGCTAATCACTGTATCTGCCGTGACTGTCTGGCAAGACCTTGCCATTGCGGTGATTGTTGGTGTGATCATGTCCTCATTGGTCTTTGCTTGGAAAAATGCCACCATGATTCGGGCGCGAAAGCACATCAATCAAGAGGGTGTCAAAGTTTACGAAATCTGGGGGCCCTTATTTTTTGGTTCAACCCAAGCCTTCATGGCAAAATTTGACCCCAAGCAAGACCCTGACAATGTCATAGTTGACTTCATGGAATCTCGGGTGAGTGATCACTCAGGCATTGAAGCCTTATGGAATTTAGGTAAGAAATACGAGGAATTGGGCAAATCCATCACCTTCCACCATCTCAGCCCTGAATGCCAAGTGTTGCTAGCCAAGGCTAGTCCTGATTTCATCGACCACGTGCGGGGGGCCATCGATGATCCGCGCTACCATGTGGTCACCAATTTATTAGATCACGAGGCTTAGGCCATCAACTGCCGCACCCGTTCAAGGTCTTCTGGGCTATCAACACCCAAACCGGCTTGAGCCACCTCAGCGGTATGTATCGCATAGCCTGACTCATGCCATCTCAGTTGCTCTAGGCGTTGAGATTTCTCGCCCGCCGTCGGAGGTAGGGCGATGAGTTCATCCAAGATGCCCCCTTTGAAACCGTACATGCCAACATGACGCCATGCTTGGCTGCTGCAACAAGCCGCTTCACGCGAAAAGCCTATCGCTAAACCATCTGGCAGGCGCTCCACAAAGCAGTTGTTGGTGGATTGGTGATCTGCTGGCTTGGATGGGGTAACCAAGGTGCCAATCTGCACATCGGGTCGTTGCATCAGCTGCAGCAATGTTTGGATATCCTGCTTATTCACCATGGGCTCATCCCCTTGGATGTTCAAGACAATGTCAGGTTGTTGACCGCTATTCAACAAGGCCTCTTTCACCCGTTCGGTACCATTGGCACACTGCTCATCTGTCATGATGACTTTGCCGCCAGCGGCTTGGACAACGGCTGCTATGCGCGCATCATCTGTGGCAACATAGGTGTCAATCACCGCAGCAACTGCGTCCATCACATGAACAATCATTGGCTTGCCATGGATGTCTGCAAGGGGCTTCCCAGGCAAACGTGTACTGGCATAGCGCGCCGGAATGATGGCGATGGCGTCGCTCACTTGGCGTATTGCTTGTCGTAATAGGTCTGGTACGCTCCAGTGGTAACCCCTTCAAGCCAGGCGCTGTTGTCAAGGTACCAGTCGATGGTTTTTGCGATACCCTCTTCAAAGGTGTGCGCAGGCTTCCACTGTAAATCGTTGTCAATTTTGCTGGCATCAATGGCATAGCGAAGGTCATGGCCCGGTCGATCTGTCACATAGGTAATCAACTGCTCTGAGCTACCTGAGGCTTTGCCCAATTTGCTGTCCATCAAGCGACAAATCACCTTGACTAAATCGATGTTTGTCCATTCATTCCATCCACCAACGCAGTAAGTCTGACCTAGCTTGCCCTTCAAGAAAATGCGCTCAATGGCCTCTGCATGGTCCAAAACATACAACCAATCCCTGGTGTATTGCCCGTCCCCATAGATTGGCAATGGTTTGCCCTCAAGGATATTATGAATCATCAAAGGAATCAACTTTTCAGGAAAATGGTTGGGGCCATAATTATTGGAGCAGTTGCTAATCACCACAGGTAAACCATAGGTCTCATGGTAGGCTCGAACAAAGTGATCCGAGCTGGCCTTGGATGCAGAGTAAGGGCTGTTGGGGCTGTAGGCCGTCTCTTCAGTGAATAAACCTTCTTTGCCTAGGGCACCAAAGACCTCATCCGTGGAAATGTGGTAAAATCGCTTGCCCTCCATGTTGCCCTTCCAAAGCTCTCTTGCTGCATTGAGAAGGTTTACCGTGCCAATCACATTGGTGTTGACAAAGGCCATGGGGTCTTCGATGGAGCGATCCACATGGCTTTCCGCTGCCAAATGCATCACCGCGTCTGGCTGGTAACGATTGAACAACTCTGTCAAGGCTGGCACATCACAGATGTTCACTTTTTCAAAGCGGTAATTGCTGGCATCTTCAACATCCAATAAGTTGGCCAGATTGCCTGCGTAAGTCAAAGCATCCAGATTGACGATGGTGGTATCCGGGTGATTGTTTACCATGCGGCGAACCACATGGGAACCAATGAATCCGGCTCCGCCGGTGATAAAAATGCAAGGCATCAAGGAGAGGTTATTAAAAGTAATTTTTCTGAAAGCAAGTGGGAGGTCTGGCTGCTGCCTGTCTGGTCACCGAAGTGGATGCGAACATGGTAGGTGCCTGCAGGCAGGTGACCTAACCAGAGTTGCGCTTCATTGCGTCCAGCTTTCACAGGACGCTTGCCTACGGTTATCACTTGGCCATTGAGCGTGGTCAGGGTGATGCTAACCTCGCCACCTGACGGTGCATCGAAGGCCATCAACACCATGTCCTGTGTGGGGTTTGGGAAGACCGATGGTGTTTTGACATCTGCATAGGGCACATACACGCTCAATGCCTGCTGACAACCACGCGCATCGGTGACCGACAAACTGACGGAATCACCACTGCAGTAGGGTCCCGCAAGCGCAATGCCAGGGTTGCTGTCCCAAGCATAGTTATAGGGTGGGACACCACCAATGGCTATGGCTGAAACTTCAACTTCACAGCCAACACCAGTCATGTCAACTTGCACATCCAATCGCGTGCTATCCGGACTTTCTAGCAAGGAAAACCAGGTTGAATTGCTGCCATTGGCTAAGCCATAAAATCCAGCCAACCAAGCCTGTTGCGGGTCATTGTAGACCGACTGAATACCAAAGTAATCACCCCAGCGTTCTGCACCACCGAGTTTATTCACATTGCCAAGGCCCGATTTCAAACTGATGACATTGGAGTACGTGCCATCGTTGCCATAGTACAGGGCAGAAAATCCAGGGTAATCGACGGGTGACGTGTGATTGAAACCAATCAACACCTCTCCATCGCATTCCTCATTGCCAATAAAGGCAAGGTTGGGGTAACCAAAGTATTTGATGTTGTCGCCAATGACATGACCATAGAGTGTGTCCGGCGACAAGGGATTGTGGAGGATGCCATGGTATATAGCTGATCGCTGGCTGCTGAACTCCCTGGTTGTGCTTACCACATGAACGGAACCATCAGGCATTTCCATGCCTCCAAGCCATCGGGCATCATTGGTTTGCATGCCCTTGTTGAGCTGCCCCGTCGGTGTGGAAGGCTGGACCCCATTGGGCGGCAAGCCATAGGCTTCACTGGCATGAATCAAGTGGATGTCATAACTGTGCGTACCACCCACGGCTGAGTCATTGCGTCGCAGAAAAAAGACAGAATCATTTTGTGCTGAGAAGTTCCTGTTGGACATGAACATTGGCACTGACGTGCTTCCATTCCATCCAGTGATGGCATGCAGGTTCCTGATCCATTCACCGCCGTAGGTAATCCCGTGATGCAGCTCAACAGGCAGGCTGTCTCCCGCATAACCAGCATGTTTATCCATCTCCCATATGATGCTTCCATCAAAACCGACTTGCCAGCTCACGCCGGGAATGATGAGATTGATGGACAGTATCAATTTATCTTCCGTCACAGTGATGGCGGGGAAGTCGCTCCACCGATTGTTGTTCAAGGGGTTGCCTGGAATGCTGTAGCCATGCCAGCCATCCCGCGGGTCATTGGTTTCGCTGAAACAAACAAAGACCTGGCTGGTCTGTGGGTTGTTTCCTACAAAAAACAGAAGCACAAATCGATCCTCCACTGGATCGTAATGCAGGCGTGGGTCACTTGCGTAGCTATTGGTTGGCAGGCCAGAGGCTTGAATCAAAGAAATGAATTGCTGCGCAAAAAGGAAGGTGTCCTGCTTGAGGTCCCAGCCCCATATGAAGGAGTTCACCCCAGCTAGCAGGATGCTGTCATTGCTTATGGCAATCGTGTTGTCATTCGGGGTTCCTCCTGGCAATGGCACCTGCATGCCATTGACGGCAAAGACTCGCTTCATTCCAAAGTCATCATGAACCAAGGGGTCCTGCGCAGTGATTTTCTGTCGCATACCTGATGTTTGCCTTGTTGCCACGCCAAATTGTTTGGCGTGCTTCACTTTGGTTGCATTGAGAAAGCCTGACTTGGAAAAGGCATCGCCTGACTCCAGGTGCAGGATGCGCAAGTCAAACCCTGCAGGGGCGGTATCCATTCTGAACTCGCTCACTTTAGGCAGTAGCATTTGAATGGGCTGAGCCCAAATCTGCATGCTCATCAAACAAACCAATAAACCAAGGGCGTGATGCTTCTTCATGCTGACAAGTTAGGAATTCAAGAGGGCAATCCTTCTTGCCAACGCCAAGCATCCTTCATGCTGTCTGCCAAGCTGCGTTGAGCCCTCCACCCAAGAACGGATGCAGCCCTTTCTGTGTCAGCATACGCTGCAACTATATCGCCTGCCCGGCGTGGCGCAAAAGCCCATGACAAGGCTGTGCCCGTGGCGTCTTCAAAGGCCTGAATGACTGACAAAACGGAAGACCCCTTACCTGTTCCCAGGTTGAACACATGCATGTCACCGCCTTCCTGGCGGATCAAATGATCCATGGCAGCGATGTGAGCTAATGCCAGGTCAACCACATGAATGTAATCCCTGACGGCAGTCCCATCAGCTGTTGGGTAGTCCTTGCCGTAGACCTGCAGTGGACCTCGCAGACCCGCAGCACTTTGGGTGATGAAAGGCACCAAATTCTGTGGCGTGCCTAGGGGCAATTCGCCAATCAAGGCACTGGGGTGTGCGCCAATGGGGTTGAAATAGCGCAAGGCTGTCACTTTCAGCCCATAAGCCTTTGCCGCATCTGTCAGCATGGACTCGCCTATCTGTTTGGTCATGCCATAGGGAGACTCTGCCTGTTTCATGGGCGCATCTTCCGAAATCGGCAAGTGATCTGCTTGACCGTACACCGTGCAGGATGAGCTAAAAATACAGGCACATGAAGGGTTTGATGTCACATAATCCAAGACATGCATCAAGGCATTCACGTTGTTTCTGTAGTACATCATTGGCTTTTCTACGGACTCACCCACGGCCTTGAAGGCAGCAAAATGGATGATTGCATCAAAAGCATTGCCAGCAAAAAAAGCTTTAGTTGCCACAGCATCTGCCAGATCAAGATTGACCCATGAAGGCCGCTTACCTGCAATGGCTGTGATGCCGTCAAGCACACTTTCCCTTGTGTTGGAAAGGTTGTCTACCACGACGACTTCATGGCCTTTTGCCATCAACTCAACCGTTGTGTGTGAGCCAATGTACCCTAGGCCTCCTGTGACGAGAATGCGGCTCATAACTTGGTGTATGCTTTAAAATCTCTGTGCTCCTGCTTGTAGAGTATCTCCTCTGGTAGGGCTTTGAATGCTGCATAAGTTATGGCCAATCCATCGTGGCGATTAACCTTTGGCTGCCAGTCAAGCAATGCCCTTGCCTTTGAGATATCTGGCTGGCGCTGGGTTGGGTCATCCACAGGGAGATCTTCGTAAATAACCTGCTGGTCGGTACCCGTGAGGGCAATGATTTCATCTGCAAAATCCTTGATACTGATTTCATCTGGGTTGCCAATGTTCACAGGATCTGAGCAATCACTCATCAAGAGGCGGAGGATGCCTTCCACCAAATCATCCACGTAACAAAACGAACGCGTCTGACTGCCGTCTCCAAAAATGGTGAGATCCTCCCCTCGCAAGGCTTGACCAATGAAAGCAGGCAGTACCCGGCCATCATTGAGTCGCATGCGGGGTCCATAGGTGTTGAATATGCGAATGATGCGCGTCTCAACGCCATGGTAACGATGGTAGGCCATGGTCAACGCTTCCTGGAACCGCTTGGCTTCATCGTAGACACCACGTGGACCGATGGGGTTGACATTTCCCCAGTAGGATTCCGTCTGCGGATGCACTTCGGGGTCGCCATAGACCTCAGAGGTTGAAGCAACCAAGATTCTTGCACCCTTAGCCAGGGCGAGGCCTAGGCAATTGTGTGTGCCTAAAGAGCCAACCTTCATGGTTTGAATGGGAATCTTCAAGTAATCGATGGGGCTAGCTGGTGAGGCAAAGTGCAGGATGTAATCCAAGGGTCCATCAATGGCAATGCGCTGACTGATGTCATGATTGACAAAGGTGAACACTGGCGAGTCCATCAAATGGTCAATGTTGCGCAAATCCCCTGTGATGAGGTTGTCCATGGCAATCACTTCATGGCCCTCTGCGATGAAACGGTCACAAAGGTGGGACCCCAAGAAACCTGCGGCCCCTGTGATCAGGGTACGTGGTTTGGTCTTGCTCATTGGATGCCTATTCCTTGGTAAACAAAGCCCTGGTCGCGAAGCGCCTTGGCATCAAAAATATTCCGGCCATCAATGACAACTGGCGTCTGCATGGCCTCCTTGACACGGTCCCAGTTTGGCATGCGGAACTCTCGCCATTCGGTCACTAACAGCAGGGCGTCAGCCCCTTCCAGTGCCACATAGGCCTCATTTGCATACGTGATGCGGTCGCCTAGCTGATGTTTAGCCTCTTCCATTGCAACCGGGTCATAGGCCGCTACTGTGGCACCAGCTTCAAGCAAGGCATTGGCAATCACCACTGATGGAGCTTCACGCATGTCATCAGTTTCTGGCTTGAAGCTCAAGCCCCACATAGCAAAATGCTTGCCGGTCAAATCCTGACCAAACTGTGCCATCACTTTTTTAACCATCACCTGTTTTTGGTCGTCATTGACGTCCTCGACAGCCTGCAGGATGCGCAGGGCATGGCCATTTTCCTCGCCTGCGCGCACCAAGGCCTTCACGTCCTTAGGGAAGCATGAACCGCCATAGCCAATGCCTGGGTAAATGAATTTATGCCCGATTCGCGGATCACTGCCAATGCCCCTTCGGACTTGATTGACATCTGCGCCCATGACCTCACACAGCAAGGCAATGTCATTCATGAAGCTGATTTTTGTTGCTAACATGGCATTGGCGGCGTATTTGGTCATCTCTGCAGATGGAATATCCATGAAAAGCACAGGGTGGCCATTCAGGGTGAATGGCTTGTACAGGCGAGACAAGACGCCCTCAGCCCGTTCATTGTCCACGCCGCATACAATTCGGTCAGGTCGCATGAAATCATCAATGGCAGCCCCCTCCTTGAGGAACTCCGGGTTGGAGGCCACATCAAAGTCCGTAGTTAAACCTCGCTTGGTCAAGGCAGACTGCAGCGTTGATTTCACCTTGCTCGCTGTGCCAACAGGCACTGTGCTTTTAGTCACCACCACCAGGTAGTCCTGCATGTGCTCACCAATGGACTGCGCCACCTTCAAGACGTACTGTAAATCGGCAGATCCATCCTCCCCTGGGGGAGTTCCCACCGCAATGAATACGGTTTCTGATCCAACAATGGCATCAGACAAGGTGCTGGTGAAATTTAAGCGACCTGCGGCCACATTGCGAGCCACGATGTGTTCCAATCCCGGTTCATATATGGGCAAAATGCCTTTTTTGAGGTTGGCAATTTTTTGCTGATCGATGTCCACACAGGTAACATCCATGCCAACATCTGCAAGGCATGCGCCGGAAACCAAGCCGACATACCCAGTACCTACAACAGTGATTTTCATGAAAAGAAGTTTTGAATGGTTTGGGTGATGATGTGTTGGGTTGACTCGTCCAATTCAGGGTGCATTGGCAAGGACAAGACCACCTCGCTCAATTGCTCTGAAATGGGGAAGCCCGCTCCATGGTCAACGCTTGCATAAGCCTTTTGCTTATGCAAGGGAATGGGGTAATAGATCATGCTCGGGATGCCAGCATCTGCTAAGCATTGCTTCAATGCATTGCGCTGACCGTCAAGCACCTTGATGGTGTATTGGTGAAAGACATGGCTGCCCTGAGTAATTCGGGCAGGAACAACAACCTGATCAAGGCCTGTAAGGCCCACATCGTAGCGGTCAGCTACCTGCTGTCTGGCAAGGGTCCAGGCTGGGAGATGCTTGAGCTTCACTTGTAAAACGGCTGCTTGGATGCTGTCTAATCGACTGTTGCAGCCAACCACATCGTGTTGGTATTTCACTGATTGACCGTGGTTGGCAATCATGGCAATGCGATCTGCCAATGCCTGATCTCTGGTGAACAAAGCGCCACCATCACCCATGCATCCAAGGTTTTTACTGGGGAAAAAGGAGGTGCATCCAATGTGACCAACCGTGCCAAGTTTGGCTTGAATGCCTGAGCTGAACAGGTAATCAGCGCCTAAAGCTTGCGCATTATCCTCAACAACAAATAGCCCATGCTTGTCAGCCAATGCCATCAAAGGTTCCATGTCAGCACCCTGGCCGTATAGGTGTACAGGAATGATGGCCTTGCTGCGTGAGGTGATGGCTGCTGCCACCTGATCGACATCCAAGGTGAAATGGTCTGGGTGCACATCCACCAGTACAGGCTTCAGCTGCAAAAGAGCAATAACCTCTGCCGTAGCAACATAGGTGAAACTGGCCGTGATCACTTCATCGCCAGGGTTCAGCCCTAAAGCCATCAAAGCAATCTGTAAGGCATCGGTGCCATTGGCGCAAGGAATGACATGTTCCACCTGCAAATAATCAGCAAGTTCTCCAGCAAAGACAGCAACCTCTGGCCCATTGATGAATCGGCCTGCATGGGCTGAAGCTAACAGGGCCTTGTCCAATTCGCTGCGGATACGTCCATGCTGGGTCTTGAGGTCCACCATGGGGATAGGAGGGTTGAATGCCATAGAATGCGTTAAGATGTCAAAAATACCACAGAAATAGCTGAGAAATGCAGCAAAAACTGAGGAAGAATCAAATCAATGACATGAAGTATTTCAGGGGTTACCTTCGCAGCATGCGCAGCCTCCCATTCATTTTTGCTTTTGCCTTGGTTTTTTGCAGCCTCTCTGGCGTGGCACAGAACCCACAAGCTAAGGGTCAATTAATTCATGTGGGTGCTGGAAGCTTCCTCCCTTTGGGGGATTGGGGAAAGTCTTTTAAATCTAGCCTTTCCATGTCTACTGCCTTGGATCACCAATGGGCCAATGGATGGATCCTTGGGTTACAAGCTGACTTTCTGCATGCAGGCAAACTCAAACAAGGGCCTGCTCTGATTGAACACCTGATGACCTCAGAAGGAGAAATACTTGCCAATGATGGCAGCTATGGCAGTTTACAAGCTGAACTTCGTGGCAGCATCATCGGCCCCCGCTTGATGCATGTTTTCAAGGTGCCCTACGGCGAATGGCTTGTAGGCTTTTCTGTTGGTTACCTGCGGCACAAGGTTGGCATCTTCAGCTCAGGCGGCGTTCCCTTGTTGGAATCGCCCTACACTGAAGGCTTGGACCAGCTACATCACGGCATCAGTCTCAGCCCCATCCTGATCTACCGATACCTAGACCCTGCTGGTCGCATCAATTTTCAAATTGGCCTTGATGCAGGCTTTGCTCAAACCCAGTCCATTCGTGGCTACAACCATTTCAGCCGTCAGCCTGACACCGATATCAAATTTGATCAATGGATTGGCCTGCGCGCTGCGTGGATCTTGCCTCTACTCAAGGTAGAAGACCGCATCAAATACTACCAATGATCCTTCGTCGACTGCCAGGACTTTGCTACCACCTGATTCTTCAGGTTTCAGCCTTTTTCGGACACATCAAGGCCCAATCTTGGCTGAACGCCCGAGAGCAGAAACTGCCTGAAGGACCCACTGACCTACTTATACATGTTGCCTCCCTTGGCGAGTATTGGATGATTGCACCTTTGATCAAGCAATGGCATTTAGAGGGAAAGCGGATCGTTGTTTCCTTGTTTTCACCCAGCGGCCAAGGCATTCAAGCAGACTGCCCCTGCCCCGTCTGTTACTTGCCAGCCGATCGGTCAAGTCAACTCAATCCATTCTTGGATCAGCTGCAACCCCAAGCCATGCTCTTTGTGAAATATGACCTGTGGCCTGTTCTCTGCGGCTTGCTCTTGAAAAGACAGATTCCCTACGGCTTGGCCTTTGCTCACAGCCCTCAAGGTCACTGGTGGCTTCACCCAATGAACGTCATCAATCGCCCTGCCTTGATAGGCTTGTCTTTTTGCAGTCAGCAACAGCCAAGCGGGCAAGCCGCATGGAACCATGCAGGCCTCCCTGAGTCGGTATTGACTGGCGATGGTCGCTTTGACAGTGTGAAAGAGCGGCTTCGTGCATGGCAGCCCATTGAAGGCATAGAAGAGTTCATCCAAGGCAGAAAGGTGTTGATTCTTGGCAGCTCTTGGCCGGAAGACGAAGCCCTGATCTTGCCCTTGATTCATCGTTTCCCTCACATCGCCTTCATTCTTGCACCACATGATGTAAGTCGGGCATCATCCATCAACCAAGCTCTTCCAACAACGGCCTTGATGTGGTCTAGCTGGTCTACTTCAAGCCTGCAAGCAAGGCAGGATGCAAAACTCCTATTGGTTGACACCATGGGAGACCTTTTCACCTTCTATGGGCACGCAAACATGGCCATGATTGGTGGTGGGTTCAAGCAGGGCTTGCACAATGTATTGGAGGCCATGGTGCACGGTTTACCCACCTGCTTTGGGCCTGAAACCGACGGGCATTGGGAGGCTGACAAGGCCATTCAATCAGGTCATGCTAACACTGTTTCAAACAGTGACGAACTCAAGCAATGGATCAATGATTGTCTACAAAAAACCTCTCCAGCTAAGCAAATCAAGGGGTTCATTGATCAGCATGCAGGCGCCAATACAAAGGTCAAGCACTTGGTTGAGGATCAATTATTTTAAAGGAAGCTTGCCCTTCATTAGGCCAATCAAAAAGGCGTATTTCATGGCACTCTCTGCAAAGGCAGCGTAGCGACCTGAAGCACCGCCATGCCCGGTATCCATGTCGCAATGCATGATCAGGGGCTCGCGATTGCTGCGAAGTTCCCGCAGTCGTGCCACCCACTTCATGGGCTCCCAATACTGAACCTGTGAGTCATGCAATCCGGTGGTCACCAACAATGGTGGGTACGCCAATGCGTCCACATTATCATAGGGGCTGTAGGCCTTCATTCGATCATAAGCCTCAGCTTCATTAGGGTTACCCCATTCGCCATACTCTCCTGTTGTCAAAGGAATGCTCTCATCAAGCATGGTGGTCACCACATCAACAAAGGGCACTGCAGCGATGATACCAGCCCACAGGTCTGGCCGTTGGTTCATGACGGCTCCCATTAGCAAGCCGCCTGCACTGCCGCCCATGGCATAAACATCGCCAGCGATGCCTGCAGATTTTAGATGCTCTGCACAGGCAATGAAGTCACTGAAGGTGTTCTGTTTATTGGCCAATTTGCCAGCATCATACCAATCTCGCCCCAGGTACTCACCCCCACGCACATGCGCAATTGCAAAGGCCATACCTCGCTCAAGTAAACTCAACCTGGATAGGGAAAAACCGGGATCTACCGTGATACCATAGGAGCCATAGCCATAGAGCAACGTCGGACAATCTGCCGGGGCATTCACCGGACCTACCCAGGACATGGGAACCAAGGTCCCATCAGCTGCTGTGGCCCACAAACGCTTCGAAGTGAATTGACTGGCGTCATAGCCACCACGAATGGTCTGCTGCTTTTTCACGACGCGCTCATGGCTCACCATGTGGTAGTCGATCACTGTGAACGGTGTGGTTAGCGAAGTGTAGCCGTAGCGAAGTACGTGGGTGTCAAGCATGGGATTCCCATGGGTGCCTATCTGGTAACTGTCCTCATCCATATCAATGACATGGTCAACAGCGCCATCCAGTCCCCTGATCACCAGACTCAGCAACCCATTGCAGCGTTCCGATGTAACAACATGTTCATGAAACAGGTCTAGCCCCTCCAATTGAACATCCTCGCGATGAGCAATGAATGGCGTCCAATCGCTGTAGTCGTTCAAAGGCACTTTATCCAAGGCAAAGTTTTTTTGCCCATGGGTATTGGACATCACCAACCAATGGTCATCGCGGTGCGACATCCCGTACTCCACACCGGCCTCACGCGGTCGAAAGCAAACAAAGTTCCCCGTGGGATTGTCGCTCGCTAAAACATGGGACTCCGATACATCGGTAGCGCCTGTACTGATGGTCAAAAAAGCCTTGGATTTGCTTTTACCAATGCCACAGGAGAAGGCTTCATCCTGCTCATGGTAAACACAAACCGGCGGCTTATCACCTTTCAGCTCATCACGCCAAATGCGATCAACGCGCAAAGTATCTGGATCCTTGGTAGCGTAGAAGACATAGCTGCCATCTTTAGACCATGTCAAAGAACCCGTGCTATCATGAATCACCTTGCTCAAGGTCTCTCCTGTCGTTAAATCCATGAAGTGAATGTCGTATTGACGCCGACTGACAAAATCAACCCCATAAGCCATCATGGCGTGATCTTCAGTTAAAAAAATACCACTCACTTGACAGTAAGCCTTGTCTTTTGCCAAGGTCTGCACGTCCAAAAGCAACTGCTCAGGGCCATTTTCATCCCCTGATCTTCGGTAAAACTGTGGGTACTCATTGCCTGATTCGAAGCGGGTTTGGTACCAATAATCACCGATACGAACAGGGACTGTTGCATCATCTGGCACCAAACGATCCGTCATCTCCTTTGCTAATTCAGCTTCCAGGGCGGTAACGGGCTCCATCAAAGCCTTTCGGTAGGCATTTTCTGCATTCAGGTGTGACACGACATCATCGCTTGTGCGATCAGTCATCCATTGGTAAGGATCATGCCTTTCATCCCCATGCTTGCTATGAACATGAGATATTTTCTTCGCAAAGGGTTGCTTCATTGTTCCACTTTATCCATCACACGACGCAAAGCAATTTGCGACGCTTCATGGATGGGATTGTACTCTAAGGCCTTCCGGTAGTCAGCGGCAGCATTACTAAGGTCTCCTCCACGTTCCCATGTGAATCCTCGACCATAGTAGGCTCGGTAATTCATGGCATTGACCTGAAGACAGCGAGTGAAATACTCTCTGGCTGGCTTCAATAAAGCCAACTCAAGATGAATAAAACCCAGGTTATACAAGCTCTCTGCATCATTGGGGTAGCGTTCCACTGATTCAGTGAAAATTTCCAAGGCACGATTCCAATCTTTTTGCCCCAGATAAAACATCCCAAGCTTGTACAAGGTGGCGCCATCCCCAGGATTGATAGCTAACATGCGCTGGTAATAACCCACCGCAATCGGAGAACCATTAAGGCTGTAGAGGTGAGCCGCCATATCTAGAGCCTCCCAATAGGTCGGTTCCAAGTCAATAGCTTTTTGTATGTAAGCCAATGCGCGCAAGGTGTCTGACTTGTGATCTCGCACAATCAAGCCTTTCAGGTAATAAGCAAGGGCGGCGCTGGGGTCAATAGCTAAAGCTTCATCAATCAACTGCAATGCCTTATCGTACTCAAAGACTATGCTGTAGAGTTCCGCCAACTTCAATCGGCAGGGCACACTTTCAGGATGCACCTCAATGCATCGCTGCCATAAATCTTTCGAAGTACGAGATCGGTTTTTCAAAATCATGAGTTCACCCATGAACACCATGGCATCATGATCATTACTATCAATAGCCAAGGCCGCCTTGACATCAGCCAAGGCATACGGCAAATTTGCTGTCTGGAAATGCAACCGCCCTCGCTTCACCAAGGTTATAACATCATTAGGATTAGCTTGAATTGCATCATTCAAGCTATCCATAGGCGTCAGAGTAACCGCTTTGACAGAAGCCCCATCAACCGTCGCTTGATTGAGCGGTTCTGAACACGACCAGATTGACAGCGCAAGTCCTAAACCTGCAAGGCAGGCCTTAAGCATTCTTGAGTTTTTCCAGCACTTTGGCTTCGATTTCTTCTGTCAATTCAGGGTTGTCCTTGAGTAAGATTTTTACACCATCTCTTCCCTGTCCCAACTTGGTTGACCCATAAGAAAACCAGCTTCCACTTCTTGTTAAAATGTCATGCTCCAGTCCAAAATCAATGATTTCTCCAAGGCGTGAAATCCCTTCACCGTACATAATTTCGAATTCAGCTAAGCGGAAAGGAGGTGCCATTTTGTTTTTCACAATTTTTACACGGATGCGATTGCCTACCACTCGGTCAGCCACTTTTATTTGTGTACTTCTGCGGATGTCCACGCGAACCGAACTGTAGAACTTCAAAGCATTGCCTCCTGTGGTGACCTCAGGATTGCCAAACATTACACCAATTTTCTCACGCAGCTGGTTGATAAACATACACGTACACTGTGTCTTTGAAATGGTGCCAGTCAACTTTCTTAGGGCTTGACTCATCAAGCGGGCATGCAAGCCTACTTTATTTTCGCCCATTTCACCTTCGATTTCAGCACGAGGCGTCAATGCTGCCACCGAGTCAATGACAATGAGATCAATGGCACCCGAACGGATCAAGTTATCTGCAATTTCAAGGGCTTGCTCGCCGTTATCCGGTTGAGATATGATGAGATCCTCCGTGTTCACTCCAAGGGCCTCAGCATAGAAACGGTCAAAGGCATGCTCTGCATCAATGAAAGCAGCAATACCGCCCGTTTTTTGGGTTTCAGCGATGGCATGCAATGCAAGGGTCGTTTTACCCGAGGACTCCGGTCCAAATATTTCCACCACGCGGCCACGAGGATAGCCTCCAATACCTAAGGCGATATCAATACTCAACGAACCTGAAGGGATGACTTCAATATCTACAGTAGGGCTATCACCCAGACGCATGACGGCACCCTTTCCATAGGTTTTATCCATCTTGTCCATGGTCAATTTCAGTGCCTTCAGGCGTGCATCTTTGTTTACGCTCATAGCTTAAAGTTGTGTGAGAAATACATGATAATGCTAATTATATTAGATTGCTAATGTAGTTAGTATTTATGGATTATGCAAATCCTTATTATCTTGTGTTTTTACGGGTATCTAGAATACCAAAAATAGGACAAGGCATCCGTTTGGCCTTCATGCATAGGCGATTTAAACAGCTAGTTTATCAACGGCCTCAAAGTCTTAATTTCAATTGACTTCAGACTGCTGATTCCAGAATTTGCGCAGCACTTTCCTTGGTCTTTACCTTGGTGATGATGCGAGAAATACAGCGATCGACATCAATCACAAAAGTCAAGCGATGCACCCCTTCAAACTCACGACCCATGAATTTTTTTAGGCCCCAGACGCCATAGGCCTTAATCACCGCTTTGTCAACATCTGCGATCAAGGGAAAGGGCAGGTCAAATTTATCCACAAACTTTCCGTGCTTGGCCACTGAGTCAGGGGAAACACCAACCACTGCATAGCCCGAATCGAGTAAATCTTGGTAACCATCACGTAAAGAGCACGCTTCTGCGGTGCATCCTGGGGTGTCGTCTTTAGGGTAGAAATAAAGGACAATCGATTGACCAGCAAAGCGATCAAAGGTGACTGATTGACCGGATTGATCGAGTCCTGAGATAGTTGGGGCCTTGTCGCCGACGTTCAAATGTGTCATAATGGAGGTTTTCTAAGAAGTAATGCGACATTTGCCACATGACCAAGCAAGATAAAGCAAACTACGTGATGCAGGCCCTAGAAGAGCTCTACCCTGAAGTCCCCATTCCTTTGGATCACAGTGACGCTTTCACGTTACTTGTGGCAGTGGTGCTTTCTGCACAATGCACTGACGCACGAGTCAACACCATCACACCCATCCTGTTTGCCCGAGCGAACAACCCCTATGACATGGCTAAACTGTCTGTTGAAACCATCCAAGCTATCATCAGACCCTGCGGTCTCTCTCCTATGAAGTCAAAAGGAATCAAGGGACTCTCTCAAATGATTGTTGGCTTGCATGACGGCCAAGTTCCCAAGAGCTTTGAAGCCTTGGAGGCTATGCCAAGCGTTGGTCATAAAACTGCTTCAGTGGTGATGAGTCAAGCCTTTGGTGTAGCCGCATTCCCGGTAGACACCCACATCCATCGCTTGATGCATCGATGGACTCTGAGCAATGGGCAAAGTGTTCAACAAACAGAGAAAGACGCCAAGCGCCTTTTCCCTGAATCTGCATGGAACAAACTTCATTTACAAATCATCTTTTATGGCCGGGAATACAGTCCTGCCAGAGGATGGAAATTAAGCAGAGATTCCATCAGCCAACAGATTGGCAGAAAATCCTTGATCAATCAACTGAAGTCCTGAGCAAAGGCCTTGATAAATAGGGCACTGCGTTGAAGACATCGAAATGGCTTTATCCAAGCTGGTCCTGATCCACCTACCTACAATAAGTCACAAAAAAAGCGGCCCGTTTCCGGGCCGCTTCTATTTGCTATTAAAGCTGCTTAGTATACAGACAGCTTGAATGTCTTCATGACATCGGCTTGCTGAACCTGAACCATGTACATGCCAGCATTCAAATCACCAACATAAACTGGAGAGTCAGAGGAAGCTAACATAGACTCAGCCTTCACAACCTTACCGGTCATGTCAATCAAAGTAACGTTGAACTCACCCATAGCCATACCAAAGTCGATATGAACGATGTCATTGGCCGGGTTTGGCATCAAGGTGATACCCTCTAGCTGACCTTCATCCAAGGATGTGGTCATGCAAGCTGCCGCATTGGCAGCAGGACAAGCGATCGCGCGAATCCATAAGTTATTGAAGCCCAAGGAACCTGAGTAGCCTGAGTACCAGTTGCCAAGAGCAGCCAAGTACATGTAACCGCTACCGGACACTTTTGCCCATGATTCATCATTGCGAATGCGGATGTGATCACCACCTTGGTTGTCATACATCGTCAAGTTGTAGAAGTATGCGCCATTGCTATTGAGCAAATCAACACCACGACCAGTAGTAGGGTCAGTGAAATCAAAGCGAACAAAGCCTTGTGCTGTGTCAGTTGTGGTAATCACACGCTGACCGTAAGCCACCAGCTTGTTAGGATCCATACCAGTACTTCCATCAAAAGCAGAACTGTCATAGACGCCAATCTCTAAGATAGCGCCAGCAGTTGTTTGTGAAGCAAGGTAAACCCTGGTTCCCCAAAGCATTTCGTCACCCACCAAGTCATGGCGGTTGTTCATCTGCGCGCCATCACCCCACTGGGTTGTGTTGCTTGAAGCACCAATGCTACCGTCCCATGAATTGAAGTCCATAGACATCAATGAATCGGTCACGAAGAAATTAAAGGTATCAGACACAGCGGTTGCTGAGTCAGACGTT
The DNA here is from genome assembly GCA_963925545.1 of uncultured Flavobacteriales bacterium. Classification (GTDB taxonomy): domain Bacteria; phylum Bacteroidota; class Bacteroidia; order Flavobacteriales; family Schleiferiaceae; genus TMED14. The sequence goes on from CAWUSA010000004.1 coordinate 48,307, forward strand.
ACCGTGTAAAGGAAGGTGTAGGCATCCTCAGCATTAGGCGTCCAAGCCGTTGCGTAAGTATTCAGTGTGTTCCAGTTGGCTGTATCAAGTGCATTCAACGTAGTAATAGTGGCTGAGCTTACTGATTGAACATTGCTACCGCTGCTGTTAAAAATATCTACAGTCAACTTCACATTGCTTTGCGCAGCGCTACCGCTATTAATGATGTTGCAATCAAATGATAGGCTACGTGCCTGCTTCAAGGTAGTGATACCCATGCGTGATGAGCCACTTGCTGGGCCAAAGATGATGTCTTGTGCTGGCGCACCGTTATAGTCAGTGTAGGTCAAACGGTTTGCCGGTGTGTTAATGATCGCAATGTCATCAATCTGCCAGAAGTAGTAATCACCATCCCAACGGAAGCGAACCTTCACTGAGTCATGACCCCCAACCATAGAACCTGCACTGATGGTCGCGATGTCATTACTTGCTGTACCAGAGTTCACTGCAATAGCAGCGTTCAAGGTCACAGAATATGGAAACGTTGCACCACCATCTGTTGAGAAATCAATGTACGTTGCAGGTACGGCCTGTGAGGCACCAGGGCCAGCAAAGCGGCGGTAGTACTGCGTGAACATCAAGTCAATGACCGTGTAATTGGTCAAGTCAATCATGTCAGTTACCATTGAAGCAACTTGAACTGAAGGCGCGATGCCATTACCAAAGTTTCCGGCGATACCTGCGTTGTCCAAGAAGTCGGAGTCAAAAATGACAAAACCATTGGATGCAGTAGCTGAAGTGATGGGCCATTGTGCAACGCCAGCTGCTCCTGCGTAGCCACCTCGGCTACCAACGGTATTGTTTGGCGTAGTCGATGTGCCACGGTAGACCCATACAGCATCTGTATCAGACGCGCCATTGGCAGTGCCGCCAGAGGTCAACCATGTCGTGGGGATACCTGAAGCAAAGTCCTCAGACCATACAGGGGTTTCTGCACCGTAGATGGCTTCCATCTGTGCAGGCGTCAAGTGTTTGACGACGTCATCTGCAACCGTACGCTCCATAGGGGCAGTGCGATCAGCATTTTGAGCAAAAGCAGACAGCGAACCGAATGCTAGAGCCATAATTAGGGTAGTGTGTTTCATACTCATGTTTTATTATTGAGACTCCAATAATACGGCTTTTTCTTTTTATACATGCTTATTCATAACCATTTTAAGTAAAAAAATTCAACGAATTATTTACCCGCCTTCAATGGAAGCGTGTGTTACACAATAAACAGACAGCGGCGAAGCGAATACCCGGTCAAAAACAAGGGTGGCGTGCTTCCTAGTCAATAGCATGGCTTTAACCTATGCATAATCTGAAATTGGCACACAAGCACAAATCAAATTCCGGTCACCATGTGCTTCATTGACACGTCGAACCGCAGGCCAGATCTTGTTATCCATAGACCCCTCAAGCGGGAAGGCTGCCTCCAAGCGGCTGTATGGCCTGTCCCAGTCATCGGACGTCACCATGGCCAAGGTATGGGGGGCTTGTTTTAACAGATTCATGGATAGGTCTGCACCATCAACCTCCAGGGCCATGATCTCTTGATGAATGCCCAGCATGGCATCACAAAAGCGATCTAACTCCGCCTTGGACTCACTTTCTGTCGGTTCAATCATCAAAGTGCCGGCAACAGGAAAGCTAACTGTCGGCGCGTGGTAGCCGTAATCTATCAATCGCTTGGCGATGTCAGTGACCTCAACCTTGGTTGTGGCTTTGAAGGAACGGCAGTCCAAAATCATTTCATGGGCCGCACGACCAGCCTCACCCGTGTACAGAACCTGGTAGGCGCCCTCTAGGCGGGCTTTCAAGTAATTGGCATTCAAAATGGCGTGCCTTGTACTTTCAAGCAAACCCTTAGGGCCCAGCAACTTGATGTAACCATAACTGACCAAAGTCACCAAGGCAGAGCCAAAAGGCGCTGCAGAAACAGAACCGATACCCTGAGCCCCGCCAGTCTCCATGGCCTCATGGCCGGGTAAAAAGTCAGCCAAATGCTCTGCAACACAAATGGGACCTACACCAGGACCTCCACCACCATGAGGGATAGCAAAGGTTTTGTGCAGGTTCAAGTGGCAGACATCAGCCCCAATCAATCCCGGAGAGGTCAAGCCCACCTGAGCGTTCATGTTAGCGCCATCCATGTACACCTGGCCACCATGTTGATGGATGGTGCTGGTGATCTCCATGACAGCAGGCTCAAATACGCCATGGGTCGAGGGGTAGGTAATCATCAAAGCAGCCAGTTGATCACCATACTTCTCAGCCTGACTCTTGAGGTCCTCTAAGTCGATGTTACCACTTGCATCACATTGAACCAATGCCACTTGCATACCAGCCATCACGGCAGATGCCGGGTTGGTGCCATGCGCTGAAGTAGGAACCAACACCATGTCACGCTGTGTTTCACCGCGGCTTGCGTGGTAAGCTTTGATCACCAGCAAACCTGCATACTCCCCCTGAGCGCCAGAATTTGGTTGCAATGAGGTGGCGGCAAAGCCGGTAATTTCTGATAAATCATCCTCCAATTGGTGAATCATGGTTAGGTAGCCTAAAGCTTGATCCTTTGGCGCAAAGGGATGCATGTTGGTGAATGCAGGCCAACTCAAAGGTAGCATTTGCACCGCCGCATTGAGCTTCATGGTGCAAGAACCCAGCGCAATCATGGAGTGATTCAATGAGATATCCTTGCGCTCTAGTCGCTTGATGTAGCGCATCATGTCTGTTTCACTGCGGTAAGCATGGAACACCTCATGGGTCATGAATTCTGACTGGCGAAGCACAGCTTCTGGCAACACTGACTGCAGTGATGGCGACAAATCAACAGCCTCCTTGCCGATTGCATCTGCCATGGCCTGCATCAAAACATGGGTTTGCTGATCATCCATGCCTTCGAAGCAGGCAATCATCACATGGTCATCACCATAACCTACATTGATTCCAACTGCTAACGTAGCCTGAGCGATGGATGCCTTTAAGCTGGAATCTGCCTCAATGCACAAGCTGTCAAAAAAGGCCTCATGCCTGAGTTGATAGCCCATGGTCGTCAATGCCTCTGCAAGCATTCTGGCACGATCATGCATGTTGCTGGCGATCTGCTTCATGCCATCAGGACCATGGTACACCGCATACATACCCGCCATGACGGCGAGTAAGACTTGCGAGGTACAAATATTGGACGTGGCCTTTGCGCGCTTGATATGCTGTTCGCGGGTTTGCAAAGCCATCCGCAAGGCCGGCTTGCCTTCCACGTCAATGGACTGACCAATGATGCGTCCAGGAATGTGTCGTTTGTAAGCTTCCTTGGTGGCGAAATACGCAGCATGTGGGCCGCCAAAACCCATAGGGATTCCCAACCGCTGGGTGCTACCAAAAACTACTTCAGCGCCCCAGACTCCTGGCGCCTCCAGCAAAGTCAAAGCCATCAAATCTGCAGCAACCGCCACTTTAACACCTGCGGATTCGCAGGAGGCAGCAAAAGCCGTCATGTCTTTCACTGAGCCGGTGGCACTCGGGTATTGCAGCATGGCTGCATAAAAGCTTGCGTCAGGAATGAAGTCTTCCAATCTACCAACCACCAATTCAATACCGATGGGCTCACTGCGTGTGCGCAACAAGGCCAAAGTCTGTGGGTACATGTCTTCACTCACAAAACATTTATTGACCGATGCCTTTTGCTGTGAACGCGTCCTTGCCGCAAAGAGCATGGACATGGCTTCTGCAGCAGCCGTGGACTCATCCAACAAAGAGGCATTGGCAATCTCCATGCCGCTTAGCTCAATGGCCATGGTCTGAAAATTCAACAAACCCTCCAGGCGGCCCTGTGCGATTTCTGCTTGGTATGGGGTATAGGCCGTGTACCAGCCTGGGTTTTCCAAAATATTTCTCTGAATCACCGCAGGGGTATTGCTCGGGTAATACCCGCAACCAATGTAGGATGTCAGCACCTGGTTCTTCTCACCAATACCATGAATATGTGCCAAGTAGGCCTGTTCAGACATCGCTTCATTCAAGTCCAAATCGCCCTCCATGCGAATAGCATCAGGAATGGTTTGTTCAATGAGCTGATCCAAGTCCTTCACGCCGATTATGTCCAACATCTGTTGAACATCCTCCTGACGTGGGCCAATGTGGCGAGAAGTGAAATGCTGAGCCATGGTATACGATAATAATGGGTTTATTGATAGGGCAAAATTACTGATACAAACTCCACGTGCATTGTTCTTTCTTTGTATTTATGAAAAGCTTTTTCTCCATCGACCAAGCTACCGCTTTAGATCAGGCTGATTCGATGCGCCACATGCGCCAACAATTCCATATCCCACAGGTGAATGGCGAAGATTGCCTGTATTTCACAGGCAACTCCCTAGGCCTGCAACCCAAAGCTGTTGAAGCTGCCCTAGCCCTGGAGTTGCACGATTGGAAAACCCTGGGTGTTGAAGGCCATTTTCACGCCAGCAACCCCTGGATGCCTTACCATGAACAGCTGACGGCCTCATTGGCCAGGTTGGTCGGCGCGAAGGGTTCAGAAGTTGTTGCCATGGGGTCCTTGACTTCAAATTTGCATCAGTTACTTGCCAGCTTTTATTGCCCAACTCAACAAAGGCCATTGCTGCTGTGTGAAGCCAAAGCCTTTCCCAGTGATCGCTACGCCCTCATGGGTCAACTGCAATGGCATGGCCTGGACGCATCCCAACTTCTGGAAGTGCATGGGGATGGCCACGAAGGCCTGCCGACAACTGACAACATCATTCAGGCTATTGAAGAACAGGGTGAACAAGTCGCCACCTTGATGATTGGTGGCGTAAACTACTTAACCGGTCAAGTCTATGACATGCAAGCCATCACAAAAGCAGCCCATGCAAAGGGCATTCTGGTGGGCTTTGATCTGGCACATGGCATCGGTAACGCATCCCTAAACCTGCATGAATGGGGTGTTGACTTTGCAGCATGGTGCTCTTACAAATACCTTAACTCTGGACCTGGCGGGGTTGCTGGAATATACGTACATGAAAGGCATCACGGTGGCGAACGGCCTATTCTTGCTGGCTGGTGGGGGCATGACAAATCCACCCGATTCTCTATGCCAACAGACTTTACCCCCATCCAAGGAGCAGAAGCTTGGCAAGTCAGCAATGCGCCTATCTTAAGTATGGCCGCACTGAAAGCCTCATTGTCACTTTTTGATGAGGTTGACCTCGATGAACTTCGCAAAAAAAGTTTGGCACAAAGCCGATTATTGATGGACCTATTAACCGCTGTTTCAGAGGACTTGAATGAGCCTATCCATCTGATCACCCCCAGAGAGGATGCGCAGCGTGCCGGCCAAGTCTCTGTCGCCTTCTTGAATCGTGACAAGGGTTTCTTTGACCAATTGCTAGCGAATGGCATCATCGCTGACTGGCGAGAGCCCGGCACCATCCGGTTTGCCGTTGCCCCCCTTTACACTTCCTACCGGGATCTAGCCCGCTTGGAGGCTACTCTCAGACAAGCCCTCGCCTCATGAAAAAAGCCAACATCATTGGCGCCGGATTGGTCGGCAGCCTCTGGAGTCTTTACCTTCAGCAACGCGGCTACCACGTTGACATCTATGAGCGCCGACCCGACCCGCGAAAAGCTGGTTACATCGGTGGACGATCCATCAATCTTTCCTTGAGTGACAGGGGATGGAAGGCCCTGAAAGGTGCTGGCATCCAACGAGAAGTTGAAGCCATGGCCATTCCCATGAGGCGTCGGGTCATTCATGCAAAAAACGGCAGCCTATCCTTCCAGCCTTACGGGCAATCTGGCCAGGCCATTTACTCTGTATCCCGGGGTGGATTGAACCAGCTACTGATTAACAAAGCAGAAGCTTCAGGTCAAGTGAAGGTGCATTTTGATCACGCTTGCGACAGCATCAGCATGGATAGCGGAACCGCTACCCTATCTCATGAAGGGACAAAAATTCAATCGGAAGCTGATGTCCTTTTTGGGGCTGACGGAGCCTTTTCTCGCGTCAGAAAATCCTTGCATGACGCAGGGATAACCACTGAGCACAAAGTCTACCCCATCGACCATGGCTACAAAGAATTGAGCATCCCACCATCTGCTGATGGTAGCTATCAATTGGAAAAAGAAGCCCTACACATCTGGCCGCGTGGCGGCTTCATGCTGATTGCTTTGCCTAACCCCGACGCCACCTTCACCTGTACCCTGTTTTTAAGCCTTGAAGGCGAAACCAGCTTTGCGGGCATTGAGGACCTGAAAACAGGTCGCGCCTTCATTCAATCGCATTTTCCCGATGCCTTTGACTTGATGCCTGACTTTGACGCCATGTGGACGGAAAACCCTGTATCCCCATTGACTATTGTCCGTTGCTTCCCCTGGACCAGCGCAGGGAAAGTTGCCTTGATGGGTGATGCGGCTCATGCCATCGTGCCTTTCTATGGCCAAGGGATGAATGCTGGCTTTGAATCTTGCACGGTGCTCAATGACTTGCTTGACTTGCATGACGATGACATAGCTGTGTCGCTAGCAGCCTTTGAAGCCACAAGGAAAGCAGATGCTGACGCCATCAGTGATTTGGCCTTGCGCAACTTCATTGAAATGCGAGACCTCACTGGGCAACCCAGTTTTCTGTTAAGAAAAAAAATAGAATCACGCTTGTCTCTAAGACACCCTGACAAGTGGTTACCTCTTTACAGTCAGGTCACCTTTTCGCACATCCCCTATGCAAAATCCTTAGCTGATGGCGTGCTACAAGACCAGGTCATGGCGCCTTTCATGGCACGACCAGATATTGCAAGCACCTGGGATTCTGAAACGCTAGAGCAGGAGATATTGGATGCCTGGGCAAAGGCTCAGGCTGCCCAATAAGGGCGAGGCTAAGCGTCAAGCCATGTCCCGGAAAGCCTGACGGACCTTCTTGAACAAATTGCTCCGGAACACATAGCTGACCACCGACTCATCATCGGTTGCCAGGATCTCCGCTGAGCTGCCTTCCCAGGCCTTCACGCCATTTTTGAGCAAGAGCACATTGTCGCCAATCTCCAACACAGAATTCATGTCATGGGTATTGATCACCGTGGTCATGTTGTATTCCAACGTGATGCTTTTGATCAGCTCATCGATGACAATGGCTGTCTCTGGATCCAAACCGGAGTTGGGTTCATCGCAGAATAGGTACTTGGGGTTCATCACGATAGCCCTTGCAATGGCCACGCGTTTTTGCATGCCGCCAGACAACTCTGATGGACTTTTATCGATAGCTTCTGCGGGAATGCGCACGCGATCCAAGCAGTAATCCACCCGCTCAGCCTTTGCCTTGTCATCCAAGTTTGAAAAGAAATCCAAAGGCATTTGCACATTCTCTCTGACACTCAAGCTGGTGAACAACGCAGAGGCTTGAAACACCACCCCCATGTTCTGACGCAAAAGCTTCAGTTCTTTCGCTGTCATGTCATGCAGACATTTGTCATCAAAGTAAATTTCACCTGAATCCTGGTGATGCAGACCAATGATAGATTTGAGAAGAACCGTTTTCCCCGACCCGCTAAGGCCAATGATGAGGTTGCATTTCCCGGGAACAAAGGAAGCGTCGATACCTTTGAGAACTTCTTCTCCACTGAAGGATTTAGTGATGCCTTGGATACGAATCATCAGAACAAAATATCAGTAAGGATGTAGTTGAACAAGATAATGCTGAAGGACATGATGACCACACTTTGTGTGCTGGCCTTGCCTACTTCCACAGCACCACCTTTCACATGGTAGCCGAAAAAGGAAGAAATCGTTGCAATCAAAAAGGCGAAAAAGACAGTCTTTGTCATGGAGTATGTGATGTAAAAAGATCTAAAATCCATGAAGTAGCCACTGAGGAAAATCTCCGCATTCACCATATCCATTGTCAATGCAGCAATGTAACCGCCAATAATACCAAAAAACATACTGAAACTCAACAAAACCGGCATGAACAACAGGCAAGCAGCCAACTTAGGAAGCACCAAATAGGAAGCAGGATTGATGCCCATCACCTTCAAGGCATCCATTTGTTCAGTCACCCGCATGTTACCAAGGGTCGCTGTGATATTTGAGCCAATTTTTCCTGCGAGAATCAATCCCACAATGGTGGGCGCAAACTCCAATACGATGCCTTCCCTCACAGCAATAGCGATGTATGAATCTGGAATGAACGGGTTGTCTAGATTCATGGCAGTTTGAATGGTTAGTACCGCTCCCATGAACAGGGATATCACGCAAACCAAGAAAACCGATGACAAACCAAGGAGCTCCACTTCACGGAAAAAAGACTTTCTGTATTCGCTCCAGCGTTCCGGCCAGGTAAAGACTTCCTTCAAAAAAAGGATGTAAGCACCAACACCTTGCAACAATCGATAGATCATGCCCCGAATTTAAGGTAAATTTGAGGCGTGAAACGACGCATCTTCTCCCTCATTGCCTTGACGGCCCTTCTTTTTTCTGCAACTGCCTGTGGTGGCGCCAAGGATTGCGACTGCCCTTCCTTTGGCAGTACGCAAATGGCTGAAAATCAAGTGGCTTAAACATGGCCATATCACAGCCTGATCAATTCATCGCCCTGCTTGGAGGTGGTCAGCTTGGCAAAATGCTGCTAGCTGAAGCCCGTCGCATGGACCTTTCGGTCCACAGCATGGACCCAGATCACATGGCGCCATGTCGTCTTGGCTCACATCGGTTTGTGCAAGGTGACTTCACAGACTACCAACAAGTCATGGATTTTTCACAAGGTGCAACAGCCGTTGTTATTGAGATTGAATCCGTCAATGTCAAGGCTCTTGAAGACTTGGAAGCGCAAGGCATTCCCACCTTCCCCTCAGCCAAGGCTCTTCGGCTTATTCAAAATAAAATCAAGCAAAAGACCTTTTACCGGGATCAAGGCATACCCACATCTGACTTTCAGGTGCATGCGAACCATGCATCATTGCAGTCTGCATTAGCAGAAGATCAATTGACAATGCCCTTTGTTTGGAAGTTGGCTGAAGGGGGCTATGATGGCTTTGGCGTGGCCATGATTAACAAGGCATCCGACATGGATGACCTACCTGACGCACCCTGTATCACCGAAGCAGCTGTTGACATTGACAAAGAAATTGCTGTCGTCATCGTGCGTGACCGCCACGGCAACACGGAAGCCTTCCCCCCGGTTGAAATGGCCTTCCATCCAACGGCTAACCAGGTTGAATTCGTTGTTTGCCCTGCCAGCCTGAGCGATCAAGCCAATCAGCAAGCCGTCCAATTGGCCAAACAATGCGCTGAAGCCTTTGATAGCCCAGGCTTATTGGCTGTAGAACTATTTCTAACCAAGGGCGGCGATTGGCTTGTCAATGAAGTAGCGCCTCGACCGCACAACTCTGGGCATTTAACCATCGAGGCATGCCAGAGCTCCCAGTTTGAGCAATTGCTTCGTGTGGCATTTAACCTACCAATGGGCAGCTGTGCTTTGCAATCCGCTGCAGCCATGGCCAATCTCGTTGGTGCCGCGAATCACCAGGGCGATGTCATGTACCAAGGCTTAGACCAAGCCCTGGTTGTGCCTGGATCTAGCATTCACATTTACGGCAAATCACAAACCCGACCTTTTCGAAAGATGGGCCATGTGACAGCCACTGGCAAGGACCCTAAGCAAGCCATGCAACGGGCAGCAGCTGTCAGAGATGCTATATCGGTGGAAGCAAAACCTTCGAATTTACTGACATGACCTACCTTTGCACAAAGCACTGAATGATGGTAGGACTTATTATGGGGAGCCAAAGCGATCTCCCAATCATGCAAGATGCAGCTGACATGCTGACAACCCTTTGCATTCCTTTTGAAATGACTGTTGTGTCTGCGCATCGCACACCCGATCGCATGCTTGACTATGCGAAAAGTGCCAGCCAACGCGGCCTGAAAGTGATTATAGCTGGTGCTGGCGGTGCCGCACACCTGCCTGGCATGGTTGCCGCCTATACCCCACTTCCTGTGATTGGCGTACCCATCAAAAGCAGCAATTCCATCGACGGATGGGATTCCATTTTATCCATCTTACAGATGCCTAAAGGGGTGCCTGTTGCAACTGTCGCGCTCAATGGTGGCGCAAATGCTGGCATCCTTGCTGCGCAAATCATCGGTGCCAGTGACGCAGAAGTCCAAGCGCGCATTGTAGATTACAAAGAAGGACTCAAAGGCTTGGTTGAAGACATGGCTAAGCATTTGGAGGACGGCAACGCCTAGACCTATCAAAACAGATTTGATGCCTGTTTAAAGCCCCTTGAGAAAGGTCACCAAGGATTCCTTTTTCCGATTGGCCACAGGTACTGTGCTTTCATCCTTTAACAAAAGGTAACCGCCATCAGCCGTAACATAACGGGTGACATAGGCCATGTTGACCAAATGCGATTTATGGATGCGCTTGAAGCCCATAGGGGCAAGCAGGTTCTCATACTCTTTCAGGGTTTTCGAGGCAATGTACTTTTTGCCTCCCCACAAGTAAAACGTGGTGTAGTTGCTGGTGGATTCACAATGCATGATCTCATTGATAGAGAGGATGTACAAACCATCTGAACTAGAAATCACCATTTTCTTGTTCTCTGATGCCAAGTTCGATTGCAGAACTGACAAGCTGCCTTGATTGCCCTCACTGTTGAGTTCAGCCTTTCGCACCGCTTTGACCAACTCTTCAGGGTCAACAGGTTTCAACAAGTAATCCAAGGCAGAGAATTTGATGGCCCGCAAGGCATACGCCTCATGTGCTGTGACAAAAATCACGGACCCTTGCCACTGTGGCTCATCAACATTGATCCGATCAAGCAAGGCAAAACCCACTTCGCCACCCAAGTGGATATCCAAAAACACGATGTCTGGCTGTACCTCAATCAAAAGATCCCATGCCTCATCCACGGTAGATGCCTCCCGTATGTCGGTGACTTCCAGACAGAATAGCTCAAGCTTAGCACGCAGAGCAGATCTGCTTTGCGCTTCATCATCCAGTATCAATGCGGTCAATCTCATGCTATTAATGTAGGTACTTAATCCCATTCACGATGCAACGGCAACACAAGGGTCACCATCGTTCCTTCATCCAAATCTACAGTAGAGACGGTATGTGGCTTGCCTGTTTCCTGACTGAGGGCTGCCAATCGTCGTGCAAGGATGTCAGTTGCTGCCGATCGTTTCTCCCCTTCATCACCTGAAGCCAGCTTCATGGCTGCTTGGCGACCAATGCCATTGTCCTCCACCGTGACAACCATGACATGCTGATCAGCGGGATCGATGCGGTAGGTTAATTTCACGTAGCAATCGGCATTGCCAGCCTGCATTTTTGGTCTGAGGCCATGCAAGATGGCGTTTTCAACCAAGGGCTGAAGCATCATGGGAGGAATGCGTGCATCCTCCATCAAACCTTCGTCCATTTCAACCACCGATTGAAAACCATCCGAAAATCGCATTTGCTCTAAGGCAATGTAATGGCTGAGGGATGTTGACTCTCTGGTTAAGTCAACCCAGCCATGGTCTGCACTCTCCAAGGTGTAGCGCATCAATTTGGCAAATTTATTGAGGTAAGTGATGGCCACCTTGGGTTGGTTTTTCAACACAAAGGCAGAGATGCTTTCCAGGGCATTGAAGGTGAAATGCGGGTTCATCTGCAGGCGCAATGCCATGCGTTCAAGTTGCATTTTTTCCTTGCCCCAATGGCGTTTTTCCCGCCGTCTTTGCATGGAAATCCACAGGATATAGCTCCCAACCATCAACAGCAGCAAGGCTGTTGGGCCCATAACCCACAGGTCCATCCACCAGGGTGGCAATACCATGATCTGATGATGCAAATCCTTTGCCCCAGACGCCATGACATGGATGTCATGCGGACCTGCAGACAGACCAATCAAATTCAGCCGACGACCTCTGCCCATTTGCACCGTGTCACCGCCATCCATGACATAGGACATGGACAACATATCAGGCTGATTCAAGCCTTTCAGGCCAATTCTTAGCCACAAATCCTGGCCAAAGCTGGGCTTCAATACACTTTGCTCAAACAACACCACAGCTGGCTTGAGGGAGTTAGCAATGCGCCGTTTACTTGTCTGACTGTACCAACCAAGCCTGTCATAGGATAGCAGGGCACCCAAATCCAATGCTTGGCCATCAAGGGCCTTCCCTTTGGCTGTTTGCCACTGGCCTTTGAGCCATTGTGATTGGCCAAATTCCCCGACAGCTACCACGGGTTCCCCTTGGCCCTTGATCAATTGCTTAATGACACCCGGACCAGGTGATGGCAAGGCACTCAGGCGTTGCAAACCGGCTGAAAACAAGCCTTGGTTAGTGACCAACCAGACTGAGTCTGATCGCAGTGGAAGCATGTGTTGAATGTGCCCGATGTGCACATATTGGCTGCGCAAATCGTACCAGGTTGACACATCATGAATCCGCAGCATGTCGCCCTCATTACCCACAGCCATGAACAATCCCCCCGCACCAGTTGTGATAGCAGCTTGCACAGATTCAATGGTCGCGCCGCCAATGCCATGCATTCTGACACCTTCACCATCTTCCCTGATATGCCAGAGACCGCTTTCCCCATAAAGCCACAGTCGATCGCCATTGGCTGTTGGTATGCCTCGGTGGTAGCCCTTGATGGCGGGCTGCAACAAGCGCCAACCTCCGTCAACCAATTGCTCCAACCCGTTGTCCGTGATAGCCAACCAACTCTCGCCCAAAGGCATGGACGCTGAGACCATGCCATCACGCAGGGCCATCCACTGTCCAGCCACATTGCGCATCCAAAGTCCTTCCGCTGAAGATAGCATCAAAGCACCATGAGCCATGGTGAGCTGGTAGGCTTGATTCATGCCTTCGATGGGTTCTTCCTGCCACGTTGTGCCAAGAATTTGCCTTCTGTACACCCCTTGAGGGCTCAAAGCAAAGACCTCACCCATGCCGCTGTTGACAATGTCAATACAAGGACCAAAAGTCCATGAACTGTCGTTGAGAAAGGCTGAGCCTTCCCTTGTTATTATGCCTTGATCTGAGCCAATCCACACATCCCCATTAGGAAATACCTCAATGCAGGCATCATAACGTGGAACCGTTTGATCTGCCCAATCCATCCGGGTCATTTGTTGGCCATCATGGCGATAAATACCCTGACTGGCAGTGCTCATCCACACGCGACCCATGTCATCCAGGGCCATGTCCGTCACTTGCAACCCTTGACCACTGACAGAGGTTGGCAAGGATTCTGCCCGAAGTCCAAATGTGATGGCCTGACCTGACAAATCAGGCAGACTCATCAGGGTGAGCAAGGCAATGGCAGGTAACATGGCTGATCGCATAGGGGATGCAAGGTCGGACATTTCGTGGCAAGCTCAGCGCATCATAAATGATTCCTGACAGCTGTGAATCTCTGCATTGCGACTCCTTTGCAGCATGTCAATCTTACCCTGGACCACATGCCGCATGCTCTCTTTGCTCTGTTTATCTGTCGGCTTGTTCGCACAACCACGCATGGACCCCAACCAACTCTGCCATCCCATCAAAGGATGGGCAATAACGGGCAGCCACATGGGCTACCCGCCAGGCATACAAAACCTTCGTGTAAGCTGGCAAGGAGATGCCATGGATGCTTACCTCGGTGCCATGGCCTTGACCAACCAATGGCAAGCAGGCATTGCCAGCCACGTGCAACTCACGGGCAATCAACAACTGACCATGGGGCTTCATTGGTATGCGCAAGCACTGCACTTGCACAGCCACTGGGTGCTGAAAAGCAAGCAGATCACCTGGCATGCACAGTGGTTGATGCGGGGCAACATGAACCATGCATCCTTGACCAGCAGCAGCAGGATGCCCTCTGGATGGCGAGTCATCATTGCATCAGCCATTCAAGCCAACCAACAAGGCCTTTGGACCGTGGGTGTCGCCAGCGACAACGGGCCCTTGCTGGGCTTGTACGGCTCGTCCAATGGGCAATGGGTCAGCGCATGGCAATGGGACGCATGGCGACTGGACATTGGCTTTTCCTTTTGGGGGCCATGGTCTTCTGTGGACTACCTGCCAGGGCTCAGCAACACAAGCAAGCGAGTCCCCTGAGTGAAGCCTGCTTCCAGCGTTACATTCAGCTCCACCCTAATCACCACTTCAACCAAAGGGACTCCGTGGAGGCCCTTTTAACATCCTGGCAAGATCAGCCCTTGTACATCGGCGCTTGGCCCATCGATCGCTACGTAGACATTCCCTTCCTTTCTCCCTGGTCCGCCTTCAAGCTGGGGGCATTTGTTGCACAAATGGGTCTACCCACTGACGCCCTCGCATGGCTTGCTATGGAGATGGACAGCCTAGAAATCGCTGGCATGCAGGGCCTTTTTAGTACAAGAAGGGGGCGGCGTGAGTTTGAAAACCCAAGCCATCGGCTCATTGGCTTTTCTTGGTCAACGGCATCAGGCTTATGGCCACTGATTGCTTACGATGCTTGGCGAATAGGTCGCCAATTGCAATGGCCTGGCCTTGTCAGACTGGGCCCTGATGCATCCTTTGCACTTCAGACTGACCCATGGATCTTTTCACGCAGCACCCATGGCGTCCTGCATGCCTCATGGTCCAATCAAACCCATACTTGGGGCCTGTTTCATGGCTTAGAACAAATGGGCTGGCAGCATCAATTGCGCAACCAAACATTCATCCTCAGCCATTGGGGCGACAAACAAGGGCTGGCAGGAGGGCAGCTCACCGTTTTGCTTCGAGGCCCCTTGCTCTTCAGACTTGCTGGGGAGCGGCCGCATATTAGCCTGCCATTGATCGACAGCCCCTGGCGCAGAACGCAACGACCGGGCATGGATCTGACAATCCCCTATTGGGGTGGTGACCTTCAGCTGTGGCATCGACCTGGACGCGGAGGCATTCGATGGCAAAGTCAACGGTTCAACCTGCAATGGCAGCAATCTGAAGGCCAGCAAAGTCTGAGCCTCCAAAACCTTCACCCAGATGGCAGCGCACAAATCATACTTGGGGACCTATCCGGTGCTTCCCTAGCATTGCACAGGCATTGGTCCGCGTGGAGACTGCAAAGTGCAGCTGGGTATTTGAGTGGGCATGCCAGCAAAATGTGGCATGGGGATCCCTTGGGAATGCGGTCAGCTGGTTACTACCTGCAAATAGGCTTGACACATCAAGGCTTGATCAAAGGCAAAATAGTGGCTCGATTCAGGCCCAGTGGATGGTCTGGACGGCTGGTTATTCAAGTGGACTTGAACAAGGCCTTCCATTCAGACCAAAAATCAGGAAAGCTCTTACTCACTGATGACTCGCCCGTGATTTGAAGGGGTTGAACCAAGGACATCAAGGCCCATGCAAAGGCCATGCGATGGTCGCCCGACGCATCCACAGACAAGCTCTGATCGGACGGCTGCCACTCCCTGGCATCCAAAGCAATGGTTTCAATTCCCACATCAGCCATCACATTGAGTTGCTTTAACGCATCCTTCAAGGCCCTCATGCGGTCAATTTCTTTGCCCATCAAGGTTGACAAGCCTGAGAACTGCGCCTCCACCCCCAATGCCACCGAGGCCATCACCAAAGGCTGTGCAAGATCTGGTTGCTCGCGCAAATCCAAGTCCCACAGCATCTGTGGCTTGCCAGGGTGTATCACCAAGCTGTTTGATTCTTGGGTTACTCGGAAACCAAGCATCAGTCCCCAATCAATCCATGCAGCATCCCCCTGCAGGCTGTCTGCATTTAGGTTCAAGCGCAATGTCTTGCCCTCAATCACTGCTGCTAAGGCAAAAACAATGGCTGAACTCCAATCGGGTTCAGGCGGCCAAGTTTCAGGATTCACCCATTGCGACATCTGCACGTAAGGCAAGCTCACCATGTCGCTCATGTCAGGTAAAATCAAGGGCTCAGCCATCCGCGGCTCAATCAAGAGCAAAGCCGAGGCAAATTGTGATGACACATTCATGGCCATGTCTATGTGCCCACCAGACAGCGGTTGGCCTGCAATTTGCCAGCCATGATCGACACGATGCAGGCTAGCACCCATTTGCTTCAATGCACTGACTAAGGGTTCAATGGGACGCCGCAACAGACGCTGACTACCGGTCAATAAGATGTGCTTACCTGGCATGGAAGCCCAATAAGCCATCCCAAACCTGAATGCGGTGCCAGCCTCCCCAGCTTGAGCCACCTCTGTGGCTGTCAAGACCCTGTGCATGGCTTGTATATCCTCCGACCAGGTCTTATCAGGCGCTGGCAATGGCATGGCCATCACAGCGCGTTTGACCATGATTCTGTTAGCTAAGCTCTTAGACCACGGCAGCTTAGGATGCCACATGATGTGCTATGGCTGAGTGAACATCCTTTGCTTGAACCTCTGTCATAGCAATGCCTTTGCCAATGCCAACTGAAAGGGAAAGCATCACCTTGGATTTTGACCGTTTTTTATCAGACTGCAGCGCTTCCCACAACCCGTCAGTGAAGGTGCAGCGTGGCCAGTGTCGATCAAGCACAGCATGGATGGCCGCCACATCGTCAGGATCAATCAATGCAAGATGTTCAGCCATGGCAACCTCTATCCATAGGCCTGCTGCCACAGCATCACCGTGTGAAACCTGACCCTGAGAGACCGTTTCTATGGCATGTGCCAAGCCATGACCAAGGTTCAAAGCTTTGCGGGAATCGCTGTTCTCAAATGGGTCGGCCGTGACCGCTTGGATCTTAACCTGAGCCGCCATATCAATCATTGATCCACTGTCGCGCAAATGGGTAAGGCCTTGCACAGACTCCCAAAATTTTCCGCCGGACAGGATGGCATGTTTAACCACCTCAGCAAAGCCCGCCCTGAATTGCTCATCAGGCAAGGTGCTTAGGAACCCAGGCCAAATGGCCACATAGGCCGATTCAAGAAAGCAGCCTGCTAAATTTTTCACGCCAAAGACATTGACACCATGCTTGCCACCAATGCCTGCGTCCACCATGCCTAACAAACTGGTAGGCATGCTTACATGGGCGATGCCACGCATGAAGGTAGAAGCTAACATGCCACCCAAATCCGTGACCACACCGCCACCTAGTGAAATCAACAAAGACTGCCTGTCTGCCCCCGTTTCTAAAAGGGACATCCAGCATTGCTCAACGATGGCCATGCTTTTCGTTTCCTCACCAGGATCAACCTCCAACACCTCACATTGAGCAAGCGCAGGAACTTGTGACATGAGCTCTGGCAAGCAATGCGTCAATGTGTTGCTGTCAACCAAGACATGCACCGTTGAAAAGGGTTCATCCAGCTGATCCAACCATTGCTGAAAATCAGCCAATACATGCTCGCCCAATCTAACAGGCCCGAAGAAGAAATTGTCCCATTGCATGGCACAAAGTTGCCACTTTTTAGAAGGGCAGCGCAGTATATTTGAACCAAGTATTTTTCAGCATGGCCTTGGATTTTCAAAACACCCAGATAGCCTTCGCCTCCAAGCGAAGCAATGACCTCCGGCAAAGCGCCCTTTTGTTTCGGTTGATGGCCAACCCAAAATTGGTGGCATTGAGCCAACAACTCACCCGCATCGCTTTCTGGCTTCACCTACCCGTTAATGGGCTGATCAAATCCACCGTTTTCAAACAGTTCTGTGGCGGGGAATCTGTGATTAGCTCCATCCCCGCGGCAAGGGTTTTGTGGCAACAAGGTGTCGGCGCTATTCTAGACTATTCCGTGGAGGGTCAAGCAAGCGAAATGGCTTTTGAAGCATCCGC
This sequence comes from uncultured Flavobacteriales bacterium, assembly GCA_963925545.1. Lineage (GTDB taxonomy): Bacteria > Bacteroidota > Bacteroidia > Flavobacteriales > Schleiferiaceae > TMED14. The sequence goes on from CAWUSA010000004.1 coordinate 66,073, forward strand.
AAACACCATCATGGAGACCATTCAATTGGCTTCCGTGGAAGAAGGCGTGCCCTTGTCTGTGTTTAAAATGACCGGCTTAGCCAGTGCAGATTTGCTGTGCAAAGTCAGTTCACAAGAGGCCCTCAATGCAAAGGAAATTCAGCAATGGCAAGCAGTCAAGCAACGCGTGAATCGCATCACGCAACTGGCTGAAGACCTGGATGTCCCCTTGATGGTTGATGCCGAGGAATCCTGGATTCAGGATGCCATTGATCAATTGGTGCAAGAAGCCATGAAGGCTCACAACCGAAACAAGGTCATCATCATGAACACCATACAATGCTACCGAATGGGCCGCGTGGAGTACCTCAAACAAGCCCTTGACCATGCAGCTCAGAACGGCATCCATTACGGGGCGAAGTTGGTGCGTGGTGCCTACATGGAAAAGGAACGGAAACGAGCCAAATCCATGGGATACCCTTCGCCTATTCAGCCAGACAAAGCTGGATCTGACAAAGAGTTCAATGACTGCACACAAGTCATGCTTGATGCAATTGGCACCGCAAAGAAACCGGGAAAGGCAGCCTTGGTGATTGCCTCACACAATGAATCAAGCAACGCATTGTGCGTGCAAAGCTTGGAAGATCGTGGGTGGAAACCTGGCCAGGCACCTGTTTGGTTTGCTCAGCTCTATGGCATGAGTGACCACCTCAGCTTCAATTTGGCCGCGGCCCATCACCCAGTGGTCAAGTACCTGCCTTTTGGTCCCGTGAAAAAAGTGATGCCCTACCTCTTTCGACGGGCAGAAGAAAATACCAGCATCAAGGGCCAAACAGGCCGTGAACTGCGGTTGATTCAACAAGAATTGCGGCGTCGATCAATCGACAAGTCCTAGCTCTAACATAACCACAGAGTCACCCCTGACCTCAAACAAGGCATCCATGGGTTCATCCTTCCATGTGAGCTCAATGCGGTACCTGGGGTAAGCCACGTCATGCCTTGTGCTGGTGAGCGATTTAGAAAAATCCACATCGCCACGCAACAGAAAAGCGCCCAACAGATTGCTATCACCCTGGTAGTTTACTTGCCACGCTGATAAGGCTTCACCTTCTGCATGCCAAGATTTGCGATGCAAGTCAGCCAATACCCGTTGATTGGGGAAATAGGTGCACTGAATATCTCTATCTCCAAAGAAAAAATACGAGATAGCGATTCCAAGCACCAAGCCAACAGCGTAGCGGGTGAATCGTTCAAAAAATGTTGTCATACCAGGAGACTCAAGGGTGTTGAAGGAAGGTTAAATCGGTCTGCCATGTCCTGATCTGTAAGGGTTCCATGAAATGCATAGACTGAAGGTCGAAGGTTGTCATTGAGCCGAAGTGCCTGACCCAAGCCCCCCATGTTGGCAATCTCATGGCAGAGCGGTGAAGTCAAGTTATTCAAGGCAAAGGAAGCGGTCCTGGCTACCCGAGAGGTGATGTTTGGCACACAAAAGTGCACCACTTGGTGGCGGGTGTACACGGGCGCATCCCAGGTGGTCACTTCCGAAGTTTCAAAGCATCCACCGTGATCGATACTGATGTCCACAATGAGGGATCGGGGTTTCATTTTCATGACCATGTCCTCAGATACTACAACCGGGGTTCTTCCTTGAATAGGTCTCATAGCTGCAATGGCTACATCACAGCGCGCAAGGGCTTTCGCAAGAATTTGTGGCTGCAAAGTACAGGTGTAAATTCCCTGCCCGACTTGATCGGTCAAGGCCTTGATTCGTGTCAACGATGCATCAAACACCTTGACAGATGCCCCCATGGCTGTCGCCAATTTTGCGGCAACGGTTCCCACCGTACCCGCACCAATGATGACCACGTCTGTTGGTGGCACGCCTGTGATACCTCCCATGACATAGCCCTTGCCATCAGACCAGGTTGAAAGGTACTCCATGGCCACAGTGATGGCCTGATTGCCAGCAATTTCAGCCATGCTTCGGATGAATGGGGCTCTGCCCTGTTTATCCTTGATGCCGCCATAGGAAATAGCTGTCATCTGCTTGTCTACCATGGCTTGTAAGTAGGCCTTGGTGAGCATGTTTGGCTGCAGCACAGAAAAAAGAATTTGCTTACCTGGCATTAAGGTCAACTCATCTTTTGATGGGGGCTCAACCTTGAGCAACATGGGGCATTGAAAGACCGTTTGCCGGTCATCTGCAATCTGTGCGCCAGCCTCTGAATAGGCATGATCGCTGTACCTGGCTGCCATGCCTGCTCCCCGTTCCACAATCAATTCATGACCCTGTGACACAAGCATGTGAACACCTTCCGGGGTGATGGCTACTCGATTTTCAGCCAATGACGTCTCCAAGGGAACGCCAATTTTCATGGAATGGTAAGACTGTTTGGTCAACAATCGCTCTTCTTGGGTTGCGTATGTGTGTTCTGCTTGCATGCTCATGATTGGCTAAGGGTCACCTTTCTCGCGCCATCCTCTAGGACGAGAATGGACACAGTGACCACGTTTTCAGGCATCAAGGTCGGGATTTTATCCGACCATTCCATCCAACAGGGCTGACCTGATGCAAAATAATCAGACAAACCCAGATTTTCAGCTTCAGATTCGTTGTCCAATCGGTAAAAGTCAAAGTGATGTACAATGCCAATGCTTGGAACCACATAATCATGACACAAAGCATACGTTGGACTGGAACCCCGGTCCAAGGAACCTAGGGCTTTCAACCAATGGGTGATAGCAGTTGTCTTTCCCGCCCCCATTTCACCTTCGATAGCAACCAGGCCAAGCAATGAATCAGATAGACGCATTGCCCACCCTTCCCATTCGCTGGGGTCATGCATCAAACTAACATCAAGTACTTGGCTCATAGAGCGAAATTAGTCCAGAAGTTGTGGTTTGCCGATTTGAGTTAACCCTTAGGGACCAAATGCGCCAAGGGTATCATCAATTCCTCCATGGACATGCCACCATGTTGATAGGAACCAGCAAATTGCCCTGCGTAGCGATGGAATTGATTGGGGTAAACAAAGAAATCTGTACCCCCAGCAAAAATGATTTGATCGCCCAAAGCGACACTGGGTAGGCCTATGCTTTCCGGTTTCACTGCCAAGGGAACCTCCTTGTCCTTGAATTGCAAACCACGTCCCACCTTGTAACGCATGTTTGCACTGATTTCCTTAGGGCCTTTCACCTGGATGGCCTTGTCAACAGACAACGTTCCATGATCGGTGGTGACAATGAGTTCATAACCCTCATCGGCCAGGGCATTAACCCAGTGCCTCAGTGGTGAATTTTTCCACCAACCATGGGTCAAGGCTTTGAATCCCCGGTCATCAGTGGCCAAATCTTTGACAATGCTCTGGTCTGTCTTTGCATGCGAGATGCGATCCACAAAATTGACCACCAAACCAACCAAAGATTTACCCTTGACCTGATGCCACTGGTCCACCCATTGCTTTTCTGCCTGTGCATTACTCAACTTGCCATAAGCAGGTTTGCTCAGTCCTTTGCGGCTTGCCCAATCTTGAAAAAACAGGGCCTCATGCGCATTGCGGCCAGGCTTTGTATCCAATACATCCTTCACCCACTTATCTGGGTATCGCTTAGCAATGTCAGCCGGCAACATGCCTGCAAACATGGCATTGCGTGCATACTGCGTGGCAGTTGGCAGCATGCTAGACACCACCATTTGCTCTTTCACCCGGAAAGAATCGGTAAAAAATGGTTGGATGTCATGCCAATGGTCCAAGCGCAAATTGTCAATGACCAGCAGCACCACCTTCCGTCCTTCGTGAAGCAAGGGTGACACATAGCGATCTAAAATCTGGTGGCTGAAGTCACAAGGGGCATCCTGACTGGTGATCCACTGAGGGTAATTCTTTGCATAGAATCTAATGAATAATCGGTTGGCTTCCTCCTTTTGGTAGGTAAGCATGGGTCGCATAGACTCCGCATCACTGCCCTCAAGTCGGCGTTCCCAATCGATCCATTCCTGGTAAATGGCCTGCCAATCATCCCATGAGTCAGCTGTGGAAATTTTCTCCGTCAACGCTGCAAAGGATGCGCGGTAGGTTTCCACGCTGCGCCCCTCAATCAATCGCTTCCTCCCTAATACGCGCGTCAATGACGCCAGGACTTGCCTTGGCTGGACGGGCTTAAGCAGGTAATCTGCAATGGCTTCACCAATGGCGTCCTCCATTACACCATCTTCCTCACTTTTGGTGATCATGATAATGGGTACATTGGGTGCCTTGCGGTGCATGATTGGCAAGCAATCCAAGCCTGTTTGACCAGGCATGTGCTCATCGAGCAAAATGCAATCAAAGGGTTGGCCATCCATGAGTTCAATGGCCTCTGCACCGCTCGAAGCCGTGGTTACATGGTAACCCTTTCCCTCCAAGACCATCACATGTGGCTTAAAGCTTGCTATTTCATCATCTACCCAAAGAATCTTTCCTTGCTCCATATTGGCTTTGCTTACCTTTGTCATTCAATTATTGGCCATGATTACCCAGACCAACAAGTTCAAACTATTCAACGACCCAATCTATGGTTTCATTGCCATACCATCTGCATTGGTCTTTGATCTTATTGAACATCCAACTTTTCAGCGCCTTCGTCGCATCAGCCAATTAGGGCTGAGCAGCTTGGTTTACGCTGGTGCTAATCACACCAGATTCCATCACGCCTTGGGTTCGATGCATCTGATGCAACGTGCTATCCATGTGTTACAAAGCAAGGGTCATGCCATTTCTGATGCAGAAGCAGAAGCCGTCTATGTGGCCATCCTGTTGCATGACATCGGCCATGGGCCCTTTTCCCATGCCCTAGAGAACAGTTTGGTTGACAAAGTGTCCCATGAAAGCATCTCAACCATGCTGATGGCTAAACTCAACAAGGACATGGGTGGCAAGCTTGACATGGCCATTGACATCTTTCGAGACAAACACCCCAAACGCTTTCTCCATCAGCTGATCTCCTCTCAGCTGGACATGGACCGGCTGGACTACCTCAAACGGGACGCCTTCTACACGGGTGTTGTGGAAGGGGTTATCAACTCAGAGCGGTTACTTGCCATGCTCAACGTGGCAAACAATGAATTGGTAATGGAGCAAAAGGGCATCACATCCATTGAGAAATTCCTTGTCAGCCGCAGCCTAATGTACTGGCAAGTTTATATGCACAAGACTGTCCTCTCTGCTGAGTACATGCTAGCCCAAGTGCTCAAACGGGCCAATGAACTGGCTCAAAGTGGCACAGAACTCTTTGCTGGCAAATCATTGGCCTTCTTTCTAGCCCACCGACCCAACAAGCAAGACTTCATGGACAACCCTGAGGTTCTGGAGGCCTTCACCCTGTTGGATGACGCAGACATCACGGGGGCCATGAAGCAATGGATGCATTTCGACGACCCAGTATTGAGCCAACTCTGCACCCGACTCATCAACCGTCAGCTGTTCCAGGTACGCTTCCTTGAGCAGGATGTCAGTGAACAGCAGCGGAGCTATTTGGCATCAAGTATCCACAAGGCTCATGGCATTCCCATGGATCTCACAGCCCAATTCATGCTGGAGGGTGTCGCCAGCAATGCCACCTACAGGTCTGACTCCCAGGAGATAAAGATTCTTAAACGCGATGGTGAGGTGATTCCTTTAACCAAGGCATCAGAAATCCTTCCGATCAGCGTTTATACCCATACAATCATCCGACCCTTCATTTGTTGGCCAAAAAATATTCCATGGAAGGACTGAATATCAGTACATTTTCCGAAATCAGTTTGACTCAACTGACCAATTGCCTGGGTATTCCATGCCCTGAAAATCAGGAGGGTCTCGTCATCAATGCAGCCTGTGGAATCGGTCATGGACGACCTGGCTCAGTGACGTTTTTGGCGCAGGAAAAGTACCAACGGCTGGTGAAGAACTCCAAGGCTTCTGTCTTGATCACTGATCACGGCAAAGGCAAGGGCTTCCCTGGGCTGGTCTTGCATGTGCCAAACGCCTATGTGGCATGGGCTCAATGCCTTGAGCTGGTTGCAAAGGATTTCAGTCCATGGGTGTCTGGGATCCATCCAGAAGCCCATGTCCATCCAAGCGCAATCATCGCGCCCAATGCCAGCATTGGCCAAGGCGTAACCATTGAAGACCATGTGGTGATTCATCCAGGCGTCGTTGTCTACCCTCATTGCCATATTGGCTCAAACAGCATCCTTCATGCCAATGCAAGCATCGGTGCAGACGGCTTTGGTTTTGCGCCAGATCCAAGCGCCAAACAGCTCTGGCACAAGATTCCTCACATTGGAGGGGTGCACATTGGTCGCCATGTAGAAATCGGCGCAAACACCTGCATTGACCGAGCCGTCGTTGGACAAACTGTGATCGGGGAAGGGACAAAAATTGACAACCTCTGCCAGATTGGTCACAACGTCATCCTTGGAGAGCAATGCATCATTGCAGCACAAGTAGCCATCGCTGGCTCAGCCACAATTGGTGACGGGGTTCGAATTGGTGGCCAGTCAGGGATTGTAGGCCACATCAATATTGGCAATAATGTCAGCATTGGCGGGGGTTCTGGCGTGACCAAATCGATTGCTGATGGGCAATCTGTCATGGGCTATCCCGCACTGCCTGTTGAAGAATTTAGACGGAACTTCGCAGCCTCAAAAACTCGGCAAGCAAAGTGACCCAAAACCAACTCCAAAAACCCTTGACACTCAGCGGTCATGGCATCCATAGCGGACAGCCATGCAAGCTGACAATATCCCCAGGAGAGGTGGGTTCTGGCTATGTTTTTCAGCGCTTAGACCTTGAGGGGCAGCCGGACTTTTCTCCCAGCGCCAAAGATGTGATTGCCACAGATCGTCGAACCAGCCTCTCAAACGGAACCTTCACCATTGACACGACAGAGCATTTGCTCGCAGCATTGATAACATCTGGCATCTTGGATGCTCATGTCGCCATGGATGCATCAGAGGTGCCCATTTTGGATGGCAGTGCAAAGCCATGGATCGAAGCCATTGAGGATGCAGGCCTTCAAGCCATGGGCGACATGCCTATGCTGAAACTGCCCCATGCTATCCGGGTGGAAGATGAAACAACTGGCGCATGGGCAGAGGCCGTCCCAAGCCGGCAACCCTCGGTGCAATGCACTCTCAGTGACAACCTAGCCTGTGTTGGCCCTTTGCATGCCCAATGGAAATGGTCATCTGACGCAAGCTTTATATCAAGCATCGGTCAGGCCAGAACATTCACCATGTCAAGCCAATTGATCAAATTGGCAGAGCGCGGATTACTCCAAGGTGCTAACAAAGATGCCGGTGTCGTCATCATTGACAAGGCGCTCAATGCGAGCTCATGGAGCCAGCTCAATGACTTGTTCCATGTCACCTGCGAACATTCAGAAGCCCTTGGCGCACACCCATTAACCCCATTGCGCATGGACAATGAGCCTTCTGCCCATAAACTATTAGACATGATAGGCGATCTAGCGCTTGTCGGACAACCAGTTAGCGCGGATATCCGTACTTTTAGACCCGGTCACCACATCAACACCAAACTTGCACTCAAGATCATGGATACAGTGAAAGCTTTCAAGAACATACCTATCTACGACATCACGGAAGCACCACTGATGGATGTCACTGCCATTCAGAATATCATTCCCCATCGCCCGCCATTCTTGTTGATTGACAGAATCATCAAGCAAAGCGCTTTGGAGATTGTCGGCATCAAGGCCGTGACAATAAATGAGTCATTTTTTCAAGGTCACTTCCCTGGAACCCCAGTGATGCCTGGTGTTCTGCAACTTGAAGCCATGGCACAAGTTGGCGGCATTCTTGCCTTGTCCACCGTTCCTGACCCAGAGAACTACCTCACCTATTTTTTGAAAATGGACAAGGTAAAATTCAGAAACAAGGTGACTCCTGGCGACACCCTTATCTTCCATTTGGTATTTGAAGGCCCCGTTCGCCGAGGCATTGTGGTCATGCATGGCAAGGCCTACGTTGGCAACAAAATAGCTTGCGAAGGCATATTCACCGCCATGATCACCAAGGACAAGTAAGCCTATGCTCCAAATATCCCCCCTTGCTTCTGTGCATCCTGATGCGCAATTAGCCAGCGATGTCACCATCGATGCCTTTGCTGTCATTGAAAAGGATGTCCACATCGGTCAAGGATCATGGATAGCTAGCCATGCCACTGTTCTCAATGGTACCCGCATGGGCAAATGTTGCCAGGTATTCCATGGCGCAGTGGTTGGCGGCATTCCCCAGGATCTCAAATTTGAAGGCGAGGACAGTCAGCTAATCATTGGCGATCATGTAGTCATTCGAGAATACGCCACCCTCAATCGAGGAACCAAAGCCTATGGCAAAACGGAAATTGGTGACCATAGCTTAATCATGGCCTATGCACATGTTGCCCATGATTGCATCATTGGAGAGCACGTCATTCTTGTCAACTCCGTGTCCCTTGCAGGGCATGTAGTCATTGGTGATTGGAGCATCTTAGGTGGCCTTTCCGCCGTGCATCAGTTTGTCCATATTGGCGAGCATGTCATGGTTGGCGGCGGATCCATGGTTAGACAGGACATCCCACCATTCATCACAGTAGCCAGAACCCCGCTTGCATTTGACGGGGTCAACTCCATTGGTCTGAAGCGGAGAGGTTTCAGCCATGAACGCATTGAGCGCATTCAATCAACCTACCGATTGCTTTACCAATCTGGACTTAATGTCACTCAGGCAAGGAAGGCAATGAAGGACAACAAAGACCCAGACAGCGAGGCCATTCTAGATTTTATCGCAAAATCTGAACGTGGCATTTTGCTCAAATCCTGAGCCATGGCCCTTCAGCTATCTAACTTAAGTAAGACTTTTAGCAGCCAACAGGTGATTCCACCACTGGTTATGTCATTCTCACCAGGGGATCGAGTGGCCATACTTGGTAGCAATGGGTCTGGCAAAAGCACACTGATTCAACTCCTTGCAGGTAATGTCCAGGCTAGCACCGGCAGCTTTCTACTCAATGGAGCTGACCCTGTCATTAGTCACACCGGTCCAGAAGTCGACCTACTTGACATGCTCACGGTGCAAGAGGCCTTGGATTTTCATGAAAAATTAAGGCCAATGCGGCATTTCGTTAGCTTCAAGAACTTGGACTTGCCTTCATCTGCTCAACACAAACGAATCAAGCAACTTTCCAGTGGCATGAAGCAACGGGTCAAGCTGGCATTAGCTATTTGGACAGAAGCTGATGTGCTTTTGTTGGATGAGCCCTGCAGTCATTTGGATGCTGCCGGAATGGCATGGTACAATGAACAACTGTTCAATAACCTTGCTGCCACACCTCGGCACACCCATCGCATCGCCCTCATTGCTTCCAATCACCACCCAGAGGAAGTGAAGCATTGCGAGCGCGCAATCAATCCAGCGGGAGAGAATGTAACTTTACCCGGTTCCAATACCCATACACCGAACAACTAACACAACAGCAATGGCTTCAACATCAGACATTAAAAATGGCATGTGCATACACTTCAACCATGCGCCTTACCAAATCATGGAATTTCTCCACGTAAAGCCTGGCAAAGGCGCCGCCTTTGTTCGGACCAAACTCCGAAATCTCAATGATCGTCGCGTTCTTGAGCACACATTTCCCTCTGGCACAAAGCTGGAAGAGGTCAACATTGAAATCAGAACCTACCAGTACCTATACAACGATGGCTCTGATTACCATTTCATGAATGTGCAAACCTTTGAGCAAATCCCTATGGCAGAGGCATTGATCAATGCCCCCAAGCTCTTGAAGGATGGCATGGAATGCAAGGTGATGTTCCACGTAGATGAGGATCGCCCCATGAGTGTGGATCTACCTAAAGCCGTCAGCCTTGAAGTCACCTACACGGAGCCAGGCCTGAAAGGCGATACAGCCACCAATACAAACAAACTTGCGACTGTTGAAACTGGCGCTGAAATCAAGGTGCCTTTGTTCATCAATACCGGTGATTCAATCGTTGTCCTTACAGCTGATGGCACCTACAAGGAGCGCGCGAAGAAGTAAAAGAACTCACAACAACAGCAAAGGCCCTCCAATGGAGGGCCTTTCTTTTGATCAAAACTTTAATTGCATAAGCTATCTCCTAACCTTGGGGATTTTATTGCAGGCATCAGCGAGACAAAACCTTGAGCAATAAAAAAGCCGCCCCTTTCGGGGCGGCTTCAAAGTCAATAGACTAGCATGATTAGTTCACGTCCCAGAAGATGGGAGAGGTATCATCATCGTTACCACCGCGAGCGGCTGTAACATTGCTAGTGTTCAATGAGTACTCGTCGATGCCGTAAGACATGCGCAAAGGCGTCACGCGCTGAGCTGCATCAGCAATGTTCATTGCAGGTGCATCATACATGCGCTGCGTTGACCAAGCTTCGTTACCACGTGAGTACATAGCAAGCCACTTCTGTGTACCAAGAATTGTTTTCCAATTCGTGGCATCATAAGTAACGCCTGTCTGTGCCAAGTAGGTCGCAGCATCAGTAGCCGTTCCGCCCCAAGCAAGAATAGATTCAGCAACAGCCGCGCTGTACAAAGCATCAGCAGTCAAGCCACCAACAGACCAACCGCGAGAAGCAGCATCAGCAAGCAAGAATCCAACCTCTACATTGTCAATAAACATTGCAGGACGCGAAGCGTTCTCCAAAGCAATGCCAGGTTGAGAGTGCAAGGTGTAAGACGACTGCAAACCGTATGCAGCACCAATAACAGAATCACTTCCGCCAAGGTTCTTAAAGTAAGCAGAACGACGTGGATCAGCATACATGTTCATCACATCAGCAATGGTGTTTGCAGCAATGAAGTCTTTACGACCAGACTGCACCAATGCATCCCAGTAAGGATTGGTGTGAGGAGGCGAAGACGTGTAGTTCAACGCAGCTGACTCAGAAGCAAGAGTGATAACACCCGCACCGATTGCAGCCTCAGCTGCTGCCTGAGCACCAGCTGGACTGACATCAGCCATGCGAATAGATAACCTCAGACCCAAGGAAGCAGCAAACTTTGCCCATCCAGCACTTGAACCACCATAAAGGAGGTCATAAGAACCGAGGCCATTGTCGCTGCCTGCCATCAATACGGCATGGCTTGCAAATACACGGGTACCTAGGTCACCATAGATAGTTGCAGCACCGTCATAAGCTGGAGCCAAGCTCTCACCAATTGCTTCACTGTAAGGCACATCGCCAAACACGTCAACAAGCGTTGAGTAAGCATAGACCTCAAGGATATCAATAACAGCAAGTTGCTGTGCCTTGGTTGCTGCATCAAGCTGCTCATCAGCATTGATGATTCCTCTAGCATCGCTCAAATCACGCAATACGGTCGCGTACATAGCGTCATAGGTATTGCCGTTCACGTCGCGGTTGTTGTAATCAAAGTTAGACTCGTCCACATAGGTCGTTTGCGTCCAGTGCTGAGACCACAAGGTGAAGTTGTTTACGTTCACGTTCACAGTGCTCAAGTAATCCATCATGGATACTGTCGCATTGGCAACCAACGTACCTGCAGGAACCGTTTCGGGCGCCTTGGTGTTTTGGTTGAGGCTAGTTAGATCACCGCAAGAGGCGACCATCAGGGCGGCTGAAGCCGCAATTAGAATTTTTTTCATCTTTCTTTTAGATTAAAATTTAATATTAACATTCCAACCTATCTGGCGAACTGCCGGATACGCACCTGACTGGTAACCTTGGATGTTACCCGCAGACAGACCCGCTTCTGGGTCAGTGTATGGAGCGTTCTTCCAAAGAATAGCCAAATTGCGACCTGACAAACCTATATCCAGACCCTGGATGCCATAGGAAGCGATCATATCAGAAGGCACAGAGTAAGACAAGCTCACTTCACGAAGCTTCAAGTAAGAAGCGTCATAAACGTGCAGGTCCTTAGGAGCTCGGCCCCAACCAAATGCGTTACCGTAGTAGTGCATGTCAGCGTAGTAGTCACCTGCAACGAAGCCAGATGGATTGCCATCAGCGTCAACGGTTGCACCGTCCCAGTAAGCAACATCTGTCACTTTCACGCCACCACCGTCGGCGGCCAAGTCACGAACGGAGTTACCCAAATCGTTAGTGCCCGCAGTGATGTCATAGATACCTGTTCCGAAGCCGTAGTAAGTGTCCAGTGAGAAGAAGTTACCACCCATGCGCATGTCAAGCAAAGCACTAGCAGTGAAGTTTCCGAAGCGGAAGCTGTTATTCAAGCCAGCCATCCAATCAGGATTGATGTTGCCAATGACATCCGCATCGCCACGTAGGTAGCGAACGCCACCGTAAGAACCTGGCATATCATAAACCACACGACGACCTTCGTCATCATACACGTTAGCTACACCGTAGATGTTACCGTAAGCCTGACCTGGGCGAGCCTCAATCGTGACACCACCCTGAACAGAAGCTAATTGCAATGACTCAAGGTCACCATACAATGACTCAACCATGTTGGTATTCTTGGTCCAGTTCAAGTTCATGTTCCACTCGAAATCATCCGTGCGGACAGGCGTTGCAGAAAGGCTCAATTCAATACCCTTGTTATTGATTACGCCAGCATTCACATACTTGTAGATGGAACCTGTAGAAGAAGACACCTTGGTAGGCATGATCTGGTTCGAAGACGTCTGGTCATATAAAGACACATCCAATCCAACACGGTTGTTGAAGAACATCATCTCCACGCCAACTTCCGTTGAATTAGTAACCTCAGGAAGCAAGTTTGCATTGTTGTCTGTGCTTGGAGCAGAAGCTATAGATGTACTACCAAATGCTGTGCCCATGTTGTATGAGTTCAACAACGCCTGTGCAGGAGCATCAGAACCAACTTGAGCCACGTTAAAGCGAAGCTTACCAAAGCTGATAGCATCCACATCAATCAATTCAGAGAATATCAAGCTCATTGTAGCAGATGGGTAGAAGTACGTGTTGTTCTCTGCAGGAAGCGTTGAAGATTTGTCCTGACGGCCAGTTACATCAACATACAAGAAGTTCTTGTAACCAATTGACGCGCGAGCGAAGAAGCCATCTACACCGATAGTGTAAGCAGATTCAAAAGGCGCATTCGGTGTGCTTGCTGAGTTGCTCAAGGCGTAGACACCAGGTACAACCAAGCCACCATTGGTAGCTGCAGAAATGTAATCAACTGACGTGCGACGAGAGTTGGCACCTAAGTTACCGTTGAAGCTGATGTCGTCAGTGAGCTGCTTGTTGGCAGTTAGTACCAAGTCCAAGTTGCTCTCAGTGAAACTGCGATTCTTGCGGCCGTAGCGTGAAAGATCAACAGAAGTAACAGCAACGCGCTCTTCTTGCATCTCAGAATAAGTATCAACACTGGCGCGAGCAAGAAGGCTCAACCAATCGTTAATCTCATAGGTAGCTGCGATGTTACCGATCAGACGATTACGAGAATCATTCTGGTAGTTTTCGTAAGCTGAGAAGTAAGCATTGTCAAAATAGATTGGGCTCGTAGAAGATGCACCAGCGCCGTAACCGTAAGGGTTCCAGGTGATGTTCTTGCCAGTCGCCTCGTAGTACTCGCTCAATTTATCAACGTCCACACCGACATTCCACCACTGGCGGAAAGATTGGTTGGGGTTCTTTGAGTCATAACCTGTACCGTTACGTCCTTTAGCTGCCTGCTGGATGAAATTAGCTGTGGTTGTCACAGTCAACTTATCTGAAGCATTCAATGAACCATTGAAGGAGAAGTTGTTACGCTGCATTTCTGAACCAGGTGCAATACCTTTAGTATCATACTGTGTCATACCAATACGGAAAGTTCCCATGTCGGATCCACCGTCAATAGAAACACTCTTGTTAGTCGTCACTGACTCCTCATAGAAATCAGAACCGTCAGTGTCAGGGGCAGCGTGAGGCTGTGCCACACCATATGTCGCTAACTCAGGGTACAAAGACTCCCATGTGTAAACCATGTAGTTTGGATCAAAAGCCAAACCGAAAGAAGCATCCTCAGTCGTTGGAATGGTTGGATCTAAAATGCCGTCACCGTCTACGTCATACGCAACGATCTTAGCATCAGTGAAGTAACCGTTCAAGGTGTCAGGACCATAATAAGGACCGTAACCTGCACCGAATTCCTTCTGGTACTTAACAAAGGTGTTAGGATCAATCGTCCCGCGTTGAACGCCATAGGTGATTGATACACCAAGACCATCACGCTTGGTACCTTTCTTGGTAGTGATCAAAATCACACCATTAGAGGCACGTGAGCCATACAAAGCTGTTGCAGCCGCACCTTTCAGTACTGTCACTTTAGCAATGTCTTCTGGGTTAATGTCCATCGCAGCATTTCCGTAATCATAACCACCACGTCCTGTCGTTTGACCGCTAGTGTTTGTGATTTGATTTGAAATTGGAATGCCGTCAACAACGAACAGGGCCTGGTTGTTGCCTGTCAATGACTTGTAACCACGGATAACAACGTTGGCGGATCCGCCCATTGTACCTGATTGCGTGACATTGACACCGGCGATTTTACCGGAAAGACTGGCCATAAAATTGTCCGCTTTAGCGCGTGTGACTTCGTCACCAGCGACTTCCTGGACAGCGTAACCAACGGTCTTCTTCTCTCGCGAGATGCCGAGGGCTGTAACAACGACTTCATCGAGTTTATCGACTCCGAGGTTAGTGGTCTCTACCTCACCAGTCTCACCGCCATTCTGTGCAAATGCACCAAATGAGAAAACGGTCGCCATGGCAAGAGTAATGTATTGAACTCTGCGTTTCATATGTGTTAGTATAATAGTTAAACAGGGGCAAGATATCTTTTTTTACAGTAAAAACAGGCATTTGCAAGTCAATTTTAGCATTTTTCTTGAAAAAATGAGCACATAATACCTGTTAATCAGGTGTTTAGGAGCGTTTTGAGAAGGGGCTTATCAATCCCTGAAATCCCTACTCAGTAAGCTTTTTTGCCGTTTGACTCATCGAAACCAGGATGGCACAGCTACCAAAAACCAACACGGCACCTTCATCCACATCCAAGAAATTATTCAAAAATCCATGGATGAAATAGGTGGCCAACCCCATCAAAGCAACCATCAATAGCCTTTTATCCTTGCCTGCTGCTAGTTGATGGTAGGTTTTTGACCCTTGAGAAAAAACCGTCCATACAAGGGCTAGAATCAAAAGCAATCCAGGCCAACCCTGCTCCGCAAGGGGACCAATGTATTCTGAATGTGCATTGCCCATGTCACCCCCATTGGTACTAATGATAGTTAGGTCACTTGCGTGTTGAAATGGCGCGTACTGGAATTGGTAGGTTCCTGGACCCCAACCCATCAATGGACGATCCTGAAACATGCTGATGGCCGCATGCCATCGATTGATACGCTCCATATTGGATGCGTCCGTTGATATGTTAGATACCGATTGCACATGTTCAGTAAAATTCTCACTGGACACTGTGTCATTTTTTGTGAAAACTGACATCCACATTGATTGAGTTAGCCAGAGCATCCCTACAGAAAGAAGCAATACCGACACTGTGTGCTTCCATTGAATACCTAGGCTTAGCATAAGACCAAAAACGGCCGCCCCAAGCACACTAAGCCAAGCTGCACGCGTATAGGACAAGACAATGGCCAGAAACAGCACCGCAAAAAGGGACATGGCGATCATGCGCAACAGGGGCTTCATGGATGCCTTTTGCCATGCTTGCATCATTGCATAGGGCAAAACAAAGGCTAAGGCCATACCGTAAACTGTGTGCTCTTTATAAAACGGAAAGGACACCCAGGTGCTGGTTTCCTTAGAAAAGCCATAGCCTGAATGCACCACCAAGGTATAGACGGCTGCCAAGGCTAATGGGTAAGCATACAAAGGGAAAAAAGCCTGTCGAAGGCGATGAGAGGCAAAAACCTTCACCAAGAAGAAGTACAAAGGAATGACAAACCAGATGTGACGAATCAACACCTTAAAAGACACCAAGGGCATCTCAGAAGTCAACGACGTCAGGAACATCCATGCAATCTGAAGCAAAAGCACAACACCAATGGGGTGCCTAATAGCCTTCCAGGGCAAGCTGCCTGAATGCAGCCACCTAACTAGGATCAATAAGGTGATGCCCGCCAAAAGCAGTTCTGCAGGCAAGCTCAACCCTACATTGAATCCAACATTTTTCAACGTGATAGACAATGGAGTCAATGATACCGTGAAAAGCAGTAAAGTCTCCAGTGAGACCATGGCCCAATAGACCGCCGCTAAGACAGCAGGAATGACCATCACCCACCAGGACTCTGTGACCACCACCGCAAAGGTGATCAAACAGACCATCAGCAGGGCAAGCGCCCATTGAGTCTGGTTTATTTGCCTAATTCGGATCGCAGGTCCTTCCACGTTGTAGAAATCAAAATACTTAGCAAGGTGGCCACAAAGGAAGCTATGGCAGCAAGCAGCAACATCAACCAACGGACGGGGTAAGATTTCTTATCAGAAGGCACCGCTCGGTTTACAGAGAAGGTCGCAGGTAGCACCTGGGTTGCATCCATTTTAACTTGACTCAATTTGGTGCGCATTTTCACCTCTTCCTCCTTCATTAATCGCAATTCATCGCGCAAAGAGACATAACGGCTGCCATACTTTGCTAAGGTATCTAGCATGCCGTGAAGCTCGTTAATGACTGACTGCTTTGCACTAGCAGCAATAGCCATTGCTAATTGCTCAGTGATAACCATGGATTGGTTTTCGTAATCGTGCACGCCTTTGAAACGGATAACGACCATCTCCTCCTCCATGTCCAATATCATCTGGTGCAGATTACTGTATTCCTTGTTAACAATGGATAAACCAATGCGGGCTCTTGTACGCTGGATGCGACTCTTGGAGCGGTCTGCCAAATCACTCACCTCATTGGCCATGTCCGCAGCCAATTGCGGGTCAACATCTTGAACGGCAATCTCCACACTCATGAATTGCGTTCGCTTGAAGGAAAACTTGTCATTGAATTCCTCGCGCAGATAATACCGTTTGTAGCGACTGCTGCTGTCGATGTCATAGTGACTCATTAAATTATAGCGATGTGAAATGCTATCAAAAATGGCGTCCGAATGGAGAATTTGCAAGAATTGCTCTGCCTGCTCCTCTGCGCCAAATTCCAAGAAATCTTGATCCTGATAGCTGGTTTGCGGCAGCAAGGCCTTGGACGGTGAATTAGTCGTTGCAGGAAACACCACCACTGTGCTGGTGTACAATGGCTTGATGAATACCGGCATGGAAGCCACGGCAGCCACCACGGCGGCCACCAAGGGAATGATCACTAAGGGTTTGCGCCATCGGTAAAGAAAGGTGATCAGTTGTTTTGATTGTATGTCCATGTCAAGTCGTTTTCATGAGATTCAATGGGGCCACAAAGATAGCGGGCGACCCAGTAAGGCCTCCACCTCAGCCACATCTTTGTGAAAATAGCGCCAAGCTGCTTTGCGATCAAAGCTGAATGATTGGCTGTCAATAGGTTTTGTTAAGCGTTTTATTGCCCAGCTTCTCAGCCATGCCGGGATCAAATGCTGCAATAATTTACCAATCGGATGATGCATCACAAAGGCATTGATGCCAGGTCGTCGGCTTTCTTTGCCCTGAAATTGTACCGTAGAGGGACCTGCTTGGCGCGAAATCTGCAGGTAATCACACAGGCTGTCCCACTGTTCGCTTTGAAACAACTCCTCGTACAAACACACCTTCATGTCGGGAAATGCTGTTTGCCAGCGTTTTAACCCCTCTGCATAGCAGCTTAAGTGGTAGATGTTTTCACTGTTACCCCAAACGGGCTGCTTCACCTGATCTTCAGCCAGTTCCTCCAGAAAATCACCCTTAACCATGCCGTATTTTCTTGCCATCAAATAGTGCGAATAGGCTCTGTCAATGGGGTTACGCAAGATGAGAATCACCTTTGCTTGCGGATTGGACTTCTTCAAGGCCTCAGGGGCCTGTTCACTGAAAAAATAGCTAGGAGAGCAATCCGCTGTGCTCTGACCGGGGCTAGCGTGCTCAAACAAGCGCTGGTAACGGTTGGCATCTTTCACAAAAGCACCATGAAGGGGCTTTAAGGGCTTGCTTGCCCAATAAGCCTCTGCGGGCTGAGGACTTAGGTTTTTGAATTGGCTTGTGAAGCGATCCAAATCAATGTCAGTGGCAAAGAAGTTAGACTCCTTGATGCGGGCCATAGCCACATCAGGGTGTGCCTCCAGCCACGAAGCCATGCTGGTAGTGCCCGCCTTAGCTACACCGATCACTGCGATATTAGGGATGCCTTGCATGGATGGCTAACGCCAGAAAAAGAGGGTTCGTATGCCCGTGTGTCGTCGCACGGCAACCAAGGCCCACACATTCCAAAGCACCATACTCAAGGAAGTTGCAATAGCAGCTCCCATCAACCCCATCAAAGGAATCAGGATGACATTTGCAATGAGGTTTACCAGCATAGCAACCAGCATGGTTCGCTGCGCGATGGCCTCATGACCTGTCATATTCAACAGGTACATCACGGGGCCACACAAAGCATTCACCAATTGGCCAATACATAGGAGCATCATAACAGGGTACAAGGGAACGAAGGCCTCGCCAAAAAGTCCCAGCATCCAGGGGCCGAAAAGTCCCAACACAAGGGTAGCTGGTATTGCAATGACTGCATTCAGCCAAGCCACCCGATGGATGGACGATTGCAGCTCCTTGGGTTTGCTCTGAGCCCAGAGTGATGCAATGTCTGGCGCCAGTTTTGCGTTAATGGCAAACTGGGTGAATGTGATCAAAGTAGCCACCTTAAAGGCCACCCGGTAAAGGCCTACATCGGCTGCGTCCATGTAATAACCCACGAGCAAAGTGTCACTCCATGACATCACCGTGAATAGGATGGCGCTAAGGAACATGGCTGTGGCAGTTTTGCGGTGAGCCTTCCAAGCTGACCAGGATGACTGCCCTAACAATAGCAATCGCATGCCAGACAATGACAGCAAGGGCAAAACTGCAATGAGAATATACCACATGGGACTGATGTCTTCACGTGGCCAGAACCAGATGGCTATGGCAGCAAGACCTAAAACCATGCTAGACTGACGAAGGCCATAATGCACCATGTTACCTCTAGCGCGATGGACCTCTGCATGAATCAGCATCAAGGTCCATGGCAGAAGCATCAAAGCCGCCGGCTTCAACCCCTCTGCCAACCCAGGCATGTCGAAAAGGGATGCCAGATGGAATCGCAGAAGAAAAATTAAGCCCGAAAAGGCCAACGCCATCACTGCGGCAGCACGCAAAACTGCTGTTTGAAGTCGCTGGTTATTCACCGAAAAATCACCATGCGCAGGTAATTCACGCAACAACACCCCGTCATAGCCCCATTTGGCAAGGACTGCGATGATAAAGACCATCGTGAAGGCTAATTCAAACTCTCCATAGGCTACCAATCCAAAATGTTTGATGGCGATGAAGGTGAATGCATAGCCCCCCAAAGCGCCGGCCACCTTGAGCGTAAGGACCAATGCAGAATGTTTAATCAAGGATGACCATGCTTCAGAAAGCGAGGGGATTGCCATGGCTCAAAGGTCATACTTTTGACTTTATGCCCGCAAGCCAATCACTTAAACCTATCATCGCTGTCAATGCCAGATGGCTTCTTGCAGGCAAACTGGAAGGAACAGGTTGGCATACCCGATCTATCCTCTGGCCCTTGATTGCACAACACCCTGAGGTGAATTGGCATTTGTTTTACGACCGAAAACCTCACCCCAGCATGGTGCCAAAGGCCGTAACTGCTCATGTCATCACACCACCAGCAAGACATCCACTTCTATGGGAAATTTGGCAAGAATGGTCCGTCCCCCGAGCCCTCAAAAAGGTGCAAGCAGATATCTATTGGTCACCCGATGGCCTGCTACCATCACGCAAGACCCTCACCAAACATGGCTTGTCCTCACAAACTATGGCAACCATCCATGACTTGAATTTTCTTCACCAAGCGGATAACATGCCAACCAGGGCTGCATCCTATTACCAGCGTGTGATTTCACGGTCTGCCTTAGAGACTGACGCCCTCCTCACCGTGAGTGAAACCTCTGCCCTGGATCTGCAAGCAAGCTATCAACTGCATGGCAAAGCAATCAGCATTACAGGCAACGCACCCCAAGCAACATTCATCCCCCACTCCCCTGCCATAAAGGCTAACAGTAGGGAGCAATTCAGTCAAGGGAGACCCTATCTATTGTTTGTGGGCGCCTTCACCCCAAGAAAAAATGTGATCACCCTAATCAGAGCTTTCAATCAATGGAAAGACCATCACCCGGGAAGCCAACTTGCCTTGCTTTTGGTCGGTCAAGTCCTGCACAAAGACAAGACCTTGAAAGGTGCCATTGCCGCTGGAGGCAAGGACATCATCCTTCACGGACGAGCAGAAGGCAGTGACCTCAATAGCCTGTATGCTGCCGCAGAGGCTTTTTGCTTTCCCAGTTTGATGGAAGGATTTGGTATTCCTTTGGTGGAAGCCATGGCCGCTGGATGCCCTATCATTAGTTCTAACAGCTCCTGCATGCCAGAAATTACAGGTGGCGCAGCACACCTTGTAGACCCTCTGGATTTGGCGGCATGGACCGCAGCAATCAACGAACTCATGGACGGCCAACTGCCTGTGGATGAAATGGTTGAGAAAGGATTGATTCGGGCCCAATCCTTCCAGTGGCAACAAAGTGTTGACAGCCTCTGGGCTCGCATGGAAGATTTACTGAGCCCATGAGCAAGCTTGCCGGGGTGGATGAGGCTGGGCGTGGCTGCCTGGCAGGCCCCGTGGTCGCTGCAGCTGTGATCTGGCCTGAAGGGCTAACCATGCCTGGGTTAACGGACTCCAAGGTCTTGAGTCACCGCAAGCGAATGGCCTTGCGCGAAGACCTGATTGCCCTGTTGTCCGATGGGCAATGGGCCATTGGCCAAGCAAGCCCTGAGGAAATTGACCAAATCAACATCCTTCAAGCCACCTACCTTGCCATGCACCGAGCCATTGAACAATTGCGACCGCAGCCCAACTTGCTGCTGATTGACGGCAACCGATTCAACCCTTTCCCAGGGATTGAACACCGCTGTGAAATAAAAGGTGACGCACGATTCCAAGCCATTTCAGCAGCCAGTATTTTTGCAAAAACAACGCGTGATGCCATCATGACAGAGGGGCACTTGACATACCCACAATACGGATGGGACAGCAACAAAGGCTACCCAAGCCCCAAGCACAAGGAGGCATTGATGACACATGGGTCCTGCGATTGGCATCGGACCAGCTTTCAATGGCGACCCAGCCAATTCCGTTTGGATTTATAGCGATAACTTCGTGGGATGCGCTTTGTGATGCTTGCCTTGATGGCCTTATTTTTTACACAGTGTGGCAACGATGCCACAGACATGGCGACCATACCACCTATGCCACTTGCTGTCATTGATATCAGCGATGTCCCAAGCCTGATGAAGCAACTGCAAAAGCCCAACCAGCAACTTGAGCACATACCCTTGTTTGATCAAGCAAAAGCCTTGCTTACCAACCATATGCATATTGATTGCCAACAGGCCACCCTTAGTTACCACAATGCTGGCTCCTCAGCCTTCCATTGGATCTTAACCATTCAGCGCAAGGATTGGCCTCAGTGGCATCCAAAAAAACTACAGGAAGCCCGAAGCCGCCAATACGCCGGGGCATCCTTGTGGACCCTGCCAACTGGTTACTGTGGTGAAACAGCCAATACCTTGTTTTTCTCACCCTCTGAATTGCTGGTTGAGGAAGGTCTCCGCCAAGTACAAAACCAAGCAGACCAGCCAGCATGGGCTGATCAACTGAGAGATAACCAAGCCCTTGTTCTAGGGGATTGGTCCGAATGGAAAACCAAGCAACTCCCCACTTCTTCCCTGCACGACTGGTTGCTTGACGGCAACCGCGTCAGCCAGGTCAACCTGTTGCATGCCATAGACTCCAGTGGCGCAAGCAGCCTGATGCTTCAAGGCAATGAACCCGGGAAACAACTTGAGATCTTTGAAGGCCAGCCAGCAGCCACCTTTCCTGGATGGACCTGGATGAATGGCCGCATGCTGTGGGCTACCTGGCGGGTGGCCAGTGGTGAAGTGATTTGGAAGGGTCAAACGCATGATTTAACCGCATTGGGGCAACTGACCTTCAAGGGCCATCGAAGGCAGCGCATTAAGGCCCGAGCCATTCAGATCAGCACAAGCAGCACCGGCATCATTCCCGATTGGCGATCGACTGACAGTTTAGCAATTCACATCCCTGGCCTTTCTTTGAAGCCTTGGGTTAAATCCTTTGGACAAACCCTCATGGTCACGGATGACACCCTGGCTTTCAATCGCTATGTGAACAGCTTGGGGCATCCACGCGACTCCACCCAAAGCAAGCAAAAACGCAATGCCTTGAACTGGCTACAAAGTCAACCGGCCCATGGCCATATTTGGGTGGTTTCTCCACATGAAAATGGGGGATGGAAAGGAATTTCTGGCCACCTGATTCGCGGAGAAATGCAATGGCATTACAGCGCCATACATCGATGGGCCGACTAGCGGAGCGTCACCAACTCACCTGATGCAGGCTGATAACCTACAGGCCATTGATTGATCTGGTACAAGCGACCAAGGCGGATGCCATAGCGCTGAGAAATTGACCAGGCATCATCACCATCCTTGGCACGACAATAGGGCAAGCGCTTGCCTGAGGAAGCTGCTTTTTTCTTCACATAAACCTTGTCACCACCTTGCCAATAAGCATCCACGTCGCGGTCATTGAAGGCCAGCAAGCGGCTAATTGGTATCCCAATCTGTTCACTGAACAACTCCAAACTTTCGCTGTCATCCAAAAGCATGTAACCCGACCCATTGGGATGCCTCACATAACGGGGA
This sequence comes from uncultured Flavobacteriales bacterium, assembly GCA_963925545.1. GTDB lineage: Bacteria > Bacteroidota > Bacteroidia > Flavobacteriales > Schleiferiaceae > TMED14. The sequence continues at coordinate 89,000 of CAWUSA010000004.1, forward strand.
TGCGCGCCAATACCTCGACCCGGCGTCCCAACAACCTTTGCATCAAATTGCTGCAGGTTCTCGCTTTCAATGATGCTGATCAGCCGCTCTGCATAGGCAGGATTTGTGGCATAACCAGCTGATTTCAAGCCTTGTGCCCACGCTCGGAAATCGCGAGGATCCAACAAAAACAGATCGGCATAGCGGCTGCGCCCAGTCAAGAAATCAGAGTGGTCTCTGTAGCTTTTTTTCACCTTGCGGTAGACACGAAAACATTCATCGGGCTTGTCATCATCCACATACATGGTCTGACCTGTCCAGCCGTCATGGCATTTGATGCCAAAGTGATTTCTGCCTTCTGTTGCCAGGCGTGATTGGCCATTGCCTGACTCCAAAATCCCTTGCGCCAAGGTGATGGATGCGGGGACACCACTGCGCCGCATCTCAGACACAGCCATGGAAGCATAATTGGTTATGTAGGTTTCTCGAAGGTTTTGACCAGAGAGTGTCAAGGTCATGCCAACCAGCAACAGAGGGAAAATAGATGTACGCATGGAACAAAGGTCATTCATTACGACCTTTGTGACATGAATGATTTTTCGCAAACCATTTTAGCGGGCATTCCCGATGACCTTCCCGCCGAAAGAACCATGGACCCTGAGGTGTCTCATGCGCCGGTCAGGAAGCCCATCCTGACCAAGCAAGAAGAGCACCTTGCTTTGAACAATGCCCTGCGGTATTTTCCCGTAAAGCACCATGCAACCCTTGCGCCTGAATTTGCGAAAGAGCTCAAGACACTTGGTCGCATTTACATGCATCGCTTCCGCCCCACCTACGCCATGAAGGCCCGTCCCATTGGGGATTACCCCGCAGAATGCCAGCAAGCAGCCGGCATCATGTTGATGATTCAAAACAACTTGGATCCTGCCGTGGCACAGCACCCCCATGAATTGATTACTTACGGCGGCAATGGGTCTGTGTTTCAGAACTGGGCGCAGTACTTGCTAACCATGCAGTATTTGGCAACCATGACAGAGGGTCAGACACTTCACATGCACAGTGGCCATCCGCAAGGGCTTTTCCCTTCATCCAAGGACGCACCACGGGTGGTCGTGAGCAATGGCATGATGATCCCTAACCATTCCAAACCGGATGACTGGGAACGCTTCAATGCCTTAGGCGTAACGCAGTATGGTCAGATGACCGCAGGCAGTTTCATGTACATCGGTCCGCAAGGCATTGTCCATGGCACAACCATCACCCTGATGAATGCCGGACGGCAATTTGCGGGCAAGGGAGATCACATGAAACTCTTTGTCACTGCTGGGCTGGGAGGCATGAGCGGCGCACAGCCCAAGGCAGCTAGCATTGCGGGCATGGTGAGCATCAGTGCAGAGATCAATCCCGATGCAGCCTACAAACGCCATCAGCAAGGCTGGGTAGATCAGGTTTTTGAGCAGGTTGACGCAGCCATCGATGCAGCAGTTGACGCACAAAGTAAGCGAGAGGCAACATCCATTGCCTTCATTGGCAACATTGTCAACCTCTGGGAACGGCTGGATGAAAGGCGCATTGTGGTGGACCTTGGCTCCGACCAAACCTCATTACACAACCCATGGTCAGGCGGCTACTACCCTCAGGGCTATAGCTTTGAAGAGTCCAATGCCTTGATGGTTGATGACCCTGAAGCTTTCAAAACTGCAGTGCAGTCTACCCTGGTCAAGCACGCTGAGGTAATCAACCGTTTGCATGCCAATGGGATGTATTTCTTTGATTACGGCAATGCTTTCTTGCTTGAAGCCAGTCGGGCTGGTGCGAATGTCATGGCAGCTAATGGCATCGATTTTTCTTACCCAAGCTATGTGCAAGACATTCTTGGACCCCTATGTTTTGATTATGGTTTTGGCCCCTTTAGATGGGTTTGTGCCTCTGGCAATCCTCAAGATTTACAGGCCACTGACGCCTTGGCTGAAAAAGTCCTGAAAGACCTTGTAGCCAATGCCCCTGTAGACATTCAACAACAAATGCAAGACAACATTCGATGGATCGAGCAGGCTGAAAGCAATCACTTAGTGGTAGGCTCACAGGCCCGCATTCTTTATGCGGATGCGATGGGCCGAATGGCCATCGCTAAGGCCTTCAATGATGCCATTGCATCTGGTGATATTGGACCCGTGGTGCTTGGCAGGGACCACCATGACGTGAGTGGCACTGATTCACCCTACAGGGAGACATCCAATATCTACGATGGATCAAAATTCACAGCAGACATGGCCATTCACAACGTGATTGGCGACAGCTTTCGCGGCGCCACTTGGGTCAGCATTCACAATGGCGGTGGCGTTGGATGGGGCGAAGTCATCAATGGCGGTTTTGGTATGTTCCTTGACGGCAGCAAGGCCGTGGAATCTCGCATACAAAACATGCTTTTTTACGATGTCAACAACGGGATTGCACGCCGGGCATGGGCCAGGAATGCAGAGGCTCTTGTGGCCATTCAGCGAGAGATGGAACGCTACCCTTCAATGAAGATTACCATGCCACATATCGCAGATGACGATTTACTGTCGGCTGCTTTGCAATAATCCATTAGATTTGCTCGCATGAAACTTACGAAAACCCTTTTCCTTGGTGCATTAGCCGTCTTGAGCATGGCTTGCACACAGACCCCAAGCACAGCAAGCGCTGACGGCCTCAATATTGGCTACCTCCGTTTAGACAGCTTGACACAGATCTATACCTACCATCAAACCCTGGTGGACGAATTTGAAATCGCCGCACAGAAAATTCAAGCTGAATTGGTTCGTGGGCAAGAGAATTTGCAATCAGAATATGATATTCTCAGCAAAGCAGCTCCGAGATTGAGTAAGCTTGAGTTGGAACGCGCACAGCAAGATTTTCAACGCATTCAGGGCCAATACTCGAACCTAGAGCAGCAACGTTCTGGCGAACTTCAGCAATTGGAGTCTGCCATGAATGACAAAGTGAAGGTGCAAGTTGACAAGGCTGTAGAGATCATTCAAGCAGAGCGTGGCATGGACCTAATCTTTGTCTACGAAAGCAATGTGCTCTACGGCGCTGAAGCATTGGATCTCACGCAAGCCATTGCAGACATCCTGAACAACATGAATCTTGAATCGGATGAGGAGTGAGTTGCTGAATTCATTTTCCCCTTAAAAACCAAACAAGGCGCCCCATGGGGCGCCTTGTTGCATTTTAAAGAGAAACCATGGGCTGCCTTAAGCGCCCAATTCCTTGAGTATGGCCCGTGAAATCACAATGCGCTGGATCTCACTGGTTCCTTCATAAATCTGTGTGATTTTTGCATCGCGCATCAAACGCTCCACATGGAATTCCTTAACAAAGCCATAGCCACCATGGATTTGCACAGCCTCAACCGTGGCACGCATGGCCACATCAGAAGCGAAGAGCTTTGCCATGGAAGACGCTTTGTCATAATTCAAGCCCTGGTCCTTCAACCAAGCTGCGCGATGCACCAACAAGCGGGCAGCCTCAACTTCAGTGGCCATGTCTGCCAGCTTGAAGGCAATGGCTTGGTGCTGGGCAATGACTTTGCCAAATGTCTTGCGCTCGGTGGCATACTTGGAGGCCAATTCCAGAGCGCCAGAAGCGATACCTAAAGCTTGAGATGCAATGCCAATGCGGCCACCAGACAAGGTTTTCATGGCAAAACTGAAGCCAAACCCATCCTTTCCAATGCGGTTTTCCTTAGGAACTTTCACATCAGTAAACATCAGGGAATGGGTGTCACTGCCACGGATGCCGAGCTTGTCTTCTTTGTTGCCAACAACGAATCCCTTCATGCCCTTTTCTACAATCAGACAGTTGATGCCCCTTGACTTCTTTTCAGGATCCGTCTGAGCAATCACCAAATAAACACTGGCTGTTGATCCATTGGTGATCCAATTCTTGGTGCCATTCAACACGTAGTGATCACCCATGTCCACTGCGGTGGTCTGTTGAGATGTCGCGTCGGACCCTGCCTCTGGCTCACTCAAGCAAAAGGCGCCGATTTGCTCACCTGCAGCCAACTTGGTCAGGTATTTTTGCTTCTGCTCTTCATTCCCGTAGGTTTCAAGGCCCCAGCAAACCAAGGAGTTGTTCACACTCATCACCACTGCTGCAGAGGCGTCTACCTTGGATATCTCTTCCATGGCAAGGGTGTAAGACAAGGCATCCATGCCGCCACCGCCATAGTCGGGTGACACCATCATACCCATCAAGCCCAACTCGCCCATTTTCGCAATGGCTTCCGTGGGGAATGTCTGTGTGTTGTCTCGTTCGATGACGCCAGGCAACAGCTCTGTGCGAGCAAAATCTCTGGCAGCCTCCTGAATCATCAGGTGCTCTTCGGTTAATTGAAAATCCATGGGTTGTGAATTATTTCTTAAAATAGATAACAAATTTACGAAGCAAAGCCCCCACCTTTAACCCATGGCGTTAAGCGATCAGTTTTCCGGAGATGGACCATTCCGAATGGTGGGGTTGATGTCAGGTACATCTCTTGATGGGCTTGACATGTGCATGGTTGAGTTCAGGAAAATTGTCAAGAAACAACCCAAAAAACCCACCAGAAATAGCTGGACTTATCGCTTGCTTGCCTCTGAGACCGTTCCCTACAAAGGCAGCCCTTGGGCAGAGGAACTCCCTAGGGCCTACACGGCAACCGGCGACGCATTGGATGCCATTTCCAGAGCCTACGCTACCTGGGTCAACGAGGTAGCAAAGGCATTCATTGAAAACAGCGGCTGGACCCCTGATGCCCTGGCCAGCCATGGCCACACGGTCCTTCATCAGCCCGACAAGGGCATCACCCGGCAAATTGGTAATGATGCCCTGCTAGCAAATGGCATTGGCATGCCCGTGGTTTGCGACTTTCGCAACGCCGATGTCAAGCGTGGCGGGCAGGGCGCACCCCTAGTTCCCGCAGTGGATGCCCTATTGTTTGCTGACTACGCTATTTGTCTCAACCTAGGCGGCTTCAGCAACGCCAGCTGGCAGTCAGACGGCCAGCGATTTGCAGGGGACTTGGGGCCTGTAAATATTCTGCTCAACCCATTGGCTCAAAAGGTCGGCGAGCCCTACGATAACCGAGGTCTTCGAGCAGCGAATGGCCGGATTCACCACGGCTTGCTTGAGGCTTTCAAAACCATACCATTCTACCAAAAAGCCTTCCCAAAAAGCCTTGGCAGGGAATGGGCCGATCAGCATTTTTTGCATCATTTGAAGGACCTATCGGTGGATGATGCCCTGGCTACCTGCACGGAACATTCCGCATGGGCCATCAGTCATGCTTTGAAGGGCCTACCTGCAGGCAAAGTATTAGTCACAGGCGGTGGGTTGTACAACGATCACCTGATGCATCGCATCCAAGTGCTCAGCAATCGGCAGTTGATTGTGCCTGATGACCAAGTCATTCAATGCAAGGAGGCCTTGTCCTTTGCCATGCTAGGGCTACTAAGGTTGCGCGATGAAGTGAATATACTGGCCTCCGTAACCGGCGGAGAGAGAGATGCCTCAGATGGGGTCATTCACATTGGCTAAAACCTAGTGAAAAGATTGCATTAACTGCCTTCTTTTGGTGCCCAATGGGCATTATCTTGGGCAATTCAAATAATTGAGAACTATCCATGTACATACTAATGATCGCCGTTTTTGTGATTGGCTATGCAGCCATCGCATTTGAGCACAGTTTAAAGATTGACAAAGCTGCTGCAGCATTGGTTACAGGCGTATTATGCTGGGCCATTTATGTGCTAGGCGGTGGCGGTGGCGACCATGGTGGCGAAGGGGAACTTCTGCACCACTTGAGTGAGATTTCGAGCATTCTTTTCTTCCTTTTGGGGGCCATGACTATTGTGGAAGTGGTCGATGCGCACGAAGGGTTTTCTGTCATCACCGATCGAATCAAAACTAACAAGATTGTGACCTTGATGTGGATCATTTGCTGGTTGACCTTTTTCTTCTCAGCTATCTTGGATAACTTGACTACATCCATTGTGATGATTTCGCTGTTGAAAAAACTGGTTGATGACAAGCACACACGGTGGATATTCGCCGGTATGGTAATCGTTGCAGCCAACGCTGGCGGTGCCTTCTCCCCCATTGGCGACGTGACAACAACCATGCTGTGGATTGGTGGTCAGGTTTCCACTGGCAGTATCATTACCCATGTATTCTTCCCGTCAATAATTTCCCTATTGGTTCCATTGCTTATCATCAGCACGCAACTCAAGGGTGTAGTAACTCGACCTGTTACACAAGGGAATGATCGCCTTAAGATCCCCAAGTCTGAACAGATGACCGTCTTCACCATTGGCGTTTTGGGTCTATTGTTTGTGCCTGTCTTCAAGACAGTCACACACCTCCCGCCATTTATGGGCATGATGCTGAGCCTTGGTGTGCTTTGGATCATCACTGACCTCATTCACAAACACAAGCCATCTGATGTCAAGCAACAGATTGGCGTTTTAGGGGTGCTGCGAAAAATTGACACCCCATCTGTGTTGTTTTTTCTAGGCATTTTATTAGCTGTTGCAGGACTGCAAAGTGCCGGACACCTAACTGACATGGCAACCTTACTTGACAACAATTTAGGAACAGACACACAAGGCGGCATCTACGCAGTTGCTTCCGTCATTGGACTGCTGAGCTCCATTGTGGACAATGTGCCTCTTGTAGCTGCCTCTATGGGCATGTACCCATTGGCTGAAGGTGCCGGCTATTTCTCACAAGACGGCCTTTTCTGGCAATTCCTGGCATACTGTGCTGGCACAGGCGGATCTGTACTCATCATTGGATCAGCAGCAGGTGTAGCTGTCATGGGGCTTGAGCGAATCCCTTTTGGCTGGTACCTTAAACGCATAAGCCTATTGGCACTCATCGGCTATGCCTCTGGCATTGGCGCATACATTTTTCAAAACTGGTTGATTGGTTGAGGACCATTCATTAACCAGACCTTGGGATCCAGGCACAACATTTGCTTGAATATCATCGTTAAACCACCATAACACCCTCTGATATGCAACTTTTACAAATCGACGTTCCAACTGAAGCCCTTGAGCCTGAAGTGACAGAATCTACCCTGTCTATCCTCAGCCTCATGACCAATGGAGGCATCGGTGCTCAAATCATCATGAGCATTCTCTTCATCATGAGCATCATGGCCATATACCTGTTTGTGAGTCGCCTTTCTGCCATCAAGCGATCCAGTCAAATGGATAGCAAATTCATGGATGACATCAAGGATTACATCACCCATGGCAACCTGCAGTCTGCCACCAACCTTTGTGAACGCAGCGACACCCCCGTGGGTCGCATGCTAGCTAAGGGTATTCGCCGCATTGGCAAACCCCTTCAAGACATTTCAGCGTCCATTGAAAACCAAGGCAAGTTAGAAATCCAACGCCTGGAGCGTAACCTACCATACTTGGCAACCATTTCCGGTGGGGCACCCATGTTAGGGTTTTTGGGTACGGTGATTGGCATGATTCTATCCTTTAAGGAAATGGCCAATGCTGGCGGCGGCGTTCAGGTAGACATGATGGCAGAGGGTATTTATGTCGCCATGACAACCACAGTTGCTGGCTTGGTGGTTGGCATCATCGCCTACTTCGGTTACAACTATTTGGTCATGCGTGTTGAATCCGTCATCCACACCATGGAAAGCAGTGCCACCGAGTTCTTAGACTTGCTACACGAGCCTGTTTAATCGATATTCCACGCTATGAACTTAGGAAACCGAAATAAAGTATCGCCAGATTTCAACATGTCCTCCATGACGGACCTGGTGTTTCTATTGCTTATTTTCTTTATGCTGACATCTACCCTGGTGACCACCAGCGCCCTGGACGTCATCTTGCCAAAAAGCAAAGCGCAAACCGTGAAAAAAGCCACGGTAACTGTAACCATTGATAAGGAACTCAATTTGAGTGTCAATGACGACGTTGTGAGCTTAGGGCAGCTGGAAAATGCCATCTTGGTAGCTGCTGCTTCAGAACCTGAAGCTGTTATTGTATTGCGTGTAGATGAGACTGTCCCTACCGGTGAAACCGTCCGAGTGATTGATATCGCCTACAGGCACGACATTAAAATGGTCTTGGCAACCGATCCTACCATTCGCTAAGGCATGGGCTACGAATTCAACAACAAGCGAGACAAGCGCAAGGGATGGGCAACCACCATTTCCGTGCATATTTTGCTGTTGTTGTTATTCAGTATCTATGGACTCAGTTACAGTGACCCGCCACCTGAGATGGGCATTCCCATCAACTTTGGCTATGATGATCAAGGTGGCGGTAACAGCGTCGCTGCTCCTGCTGAACCCCTTGAGACACCTGTGGTGGCTGTAACTGAAGCTGTGACAGAAACTGCCGTCACGCAAGACATTGTGGATGCGGTGGCTCTTCCTGACGAGCCTGAGAAAAGCAAGCCTGAAGAGGTCAAACCTCCCGAGCCAACCCCAACACCTGAACCCGTCAAGCCCAAACCCGTTGTTGAACCCAAACCCGTCGTTGAACCCAAACCACAGCCATCCAGCCGGCTAACCGGCGCATTGACAAGCACAAGCCAAACAGCCAAATCCCAGCCTTCCACTGGCAGCGGGCAAGGCAAAACCACTGGTGGTGGCGACCTTGGCAAACCAACAGGTAGCCTAGCAAGCCAGGGAGAGGGCCTTGGCGGGAACGGAAACAGCGGCAACTACCAGTTAGGTAATCGCATCGCTCAAGTGATGCCAGAGCCTGCCTATGACTGTGCGGGGGAAGGTGTCGTCATTGTAAAGGTCTATGTGAATCGATCTGGCAAGGTTGTGAAGGTTGAAGGTGGACAACGCGGAACCACTGCCCCATCCTGCTTAATAAAACGAGCTGAAACTGCTGCAAAACTGACCACCTGGGAAGGCGACCCATCTGCCCCTGAATTGCAAACCGGCAGCATTCGTTATCGCTTCAGCAGAACCTGATGTCAACCTACGAGGACATCATGGATTGGCTGATGACTCAGCTGCCCATGTTCCAGCGGCAAGGCTCTGCCAATTACAAAATTGATCTCAGAAAGACCCAGGCCTTAATGGCCTACCTGGATCACCCCGAACGAGCCTTCAAAAGCATCCATGTTGCAGGGAGCAATGGCAAAGGTTCCACCTCACATATCATGGCATCCATCCTTCAAGCAGAAGGCCTGAAGGTTGGCTTGAGCACATCGCCACACATGATAGACTTTCGTGAGCGCATCAAGCTCAATGGGGACATGATTCCCAAATCCTACGTCACCGCTTTTGTTCATGACCATCGGGCTGCCTTTGAATCCATGTCACTGTCCTTTTTTGAGATGGCCACGGGATTGGCCTTTTGCTATTTCAGAGATGTGCAGGTTGATGTGGCCATCATCGAAGTTGGCATGGGCGGTCGACTTGATAGCAGCAATGTCATCCAGCCAGAAATCAGTGTCATAACCAATATCAGCCTGGATCACCAAGCCTTTTTAGGCAATGACATCAGCAGCATTGCCAGCGAAAAAGCGGGCATCATCAAAGCAGGCATTCCTGTGGTTATTGGCCGTCGGCAAACTGAAACCACAGAAGTTTTTCTAGCAAAGAGTCAGGCATGCGGGTCAGACATTCTATGGGCTGAGGACTTGAAAGTCCAAGGATTGTCATTGCCCGATTGCGATTTACAAGGGCATTACCAAAGGGAAAACCTCTTAACTGCTGTGGCTGCATTGACTTTACAAAAAACATGGCCTGTCAGCGATACCTCCGTGGCTTACGGGGCAGCACATGTTGCCTCATCAACTGGACTCATGGGGCGCTGGCAAATCTTGCAACAGCAGCCCTATGTGGTGGCTGATGCAGCACACAACGCTGATGGTCTGCGGGTTTCCATGGCGCAGTGGAAATCCGTCATGGCCGGTTACGACACAGGCATCATGGTGATTGGCGTGGTCAATGACAAAGATGTTGAACACATGCTTTCCTTGCTCCCTCCTTCAGCAAATCTGATATTCTGTGCGCCTAGCATTTCCAGGGCGATGCCAGCCAAAGCATTGGCAGAAATAGCCACACGATGTGGTCGACCAGGGACTTGTTCAGGAACGGTAGCAGCAGCCTACGAACTTGCCCTTCAGCAGGCCGATGCCAAGAGCTGCATTTACGTCGGGGGTTCCTCTTTTGTGGTGGCTGATTGCCTTGAGCACCTCGCTGAACAGGCTTAGAACCTGTAGCTCAAACCCGTGGTTGTGCCAAAGGTGAATTGTGGCACATCCGTGCCTGAAGGGTAGGAATCGTAGCGCAATGATCCACGAATAACCAAGTTCAAATCGGGTGAAAGGGGGGTGCTGAATCGGGTATCTATTACCGTGCGCAGGTCATCCCACTTGCCAAATTTTGGCTGGTAATAGGCAATGGTATTCCAGTGATACTTACCTGCAATGACCTGATTCATTGACAGGTAGGTGCTCATGCGAAAGGCAGACTCATAAGCCCCCGTCACATAGTCCACATCCAGTTCATACATCACCAGTGGACTAATGAAGAATTTCAAGCCCTCAGAATCCACGGCCATGTAACGTGGTCCCAAACCCACATTGTAACGCTGCGCAATACGCATAGGGATATTTGACTGCCATTGGAAAAATACCTCTGCAGTCCACTCCTCATCGATGATGCGATTGTACCGGCCATGCACAAAGCCATTTTGCTCAAAAACTAAATTATCACCACCCAATCGGGTAGAGAAATTGCTAGAAAAAATGCCGTAGTAGCTGTCTTTGCCTTCACTGTGTCGAATGTTGGCAGCGGTATGTAACCGAAGCAAAATATTCTGGGTACCTCCCAAGTAAAAACTGCCATCAAGCATGCCATGGCTGCCTGCTTCATCGCCCGTTCGTTCACGCATAGCCTCTACATTGACCACTTGCCCCTGCAAAATACCAAAGGGCATTAGTGAAGCAAAGAACACCATGAATACAGGCAAATACAAACGAAGTGGCATCAGACAAAGGTAATGGCATGGCTCTTGTGTAAATTGCTACCATGAAATCCCCTCTTCCTATCGCCCTACTTGGCCTATTCAGCTTGACAATGCACGCTCAGCATGAAGACCTGACTCAACGCATCCAAGCCTTTCAAGGCGATGTGAGCCAAAATTATGAAGTCAAAACCCTGAACATGGGTGGGCAGCAACTGGGCGCCATTGACAATGAACAACCAGAATTCACCGACCATTTCAAGTTCAAGGCCCTGGAGAAATCTGTGGACAACATCGACAGGCAGGTCAAGTTTTCAGCCTATGTGCATATTTATCACTTTGACCACCAAGAGGATTTGGATTGGGCCATGAAAAATTGGCTGAAGTCATTCATGGACAACCAAAAGCTACGTCCGGGAAGAGACAGTCGCCAGTTGGCCCATGCAGATCCAGCTGTGATCGTTATCCATCAAGGAACCATCGCCGTCCTTACGCACCCCTGCACCCAGTTTGAAACCCTGGCATTCCGGCAATGGCGCAGCTTGATGCTGACCTACTTTGGCGGCGATGAAGCGGTAGTCATTGAGATCGCGGGTTGCGAGGGGCCTGTGATGTGGACAAAGAACGCCCCGGACCCAAGGGACCGACTCTGGCGCTAAGACTCACAGCCAATGCCACATGCCGGCCTAGCACATGCTTGGTTCCATCAAGATCAGCAGCGCTTCGTGCCACACGACACAGATGCCATAAATGCGCCTGACCTTGCCGCAAACCCTCCTTCAACATGGCTTCATGGGCAGAGGGTGCCAATTGGAAATGGGATTGGATCACCGATTTGCTGGCAAAGGCATTCAGTACGCCACGTTTCGCTTGAACTGCCCTGGCCTTTTTGCATCGGTAAATCAGCTCATCCCACTGTGCTTTAACCTTACCTGCCTCCATGACATGCATCAAGTGAAAAGCCTGGAGCAATGTCAGGTTGAACTTTCTCTCATGGGCGGACAAGGCTGAAGGCGTGCACAGGCAGGCTTGCGATTGCGACCCCTGGTAGCCACAAGCGCAAGGGTTACGGGCAAGCAGAAGCCACCGCCTATCCGCAGGGGAATGCGTGGCCATCATCGCCTGCCCCATGGCTGACAAGATCGATGCTGGCAAGACCTGTGCTTGATTCACAAACAACAAACCACCCGTTGATTGATCCCATTCACCGCTGGGGCTAAAAAACGCTTTGACTGACAGCATGCCAGCTGGCTCGCGGAGTGGCAGCTGCCGCTTGTGCAATACCTCCAAAACCTTGTGAAGGGCATGAGCAAAGGCCACCTTGTCTTGATCAGGATGCCCTTCAAGCAATAAAGGATGTCCACCACTTGCCACCAATTCAAAGACCAACCAAGTGCTGGCATCCCAAGCAATGTCTGGCCAAGCTATCTTGCGGACTGCGTCATGCCCTGCAAGCTGCCCCCAATGCTTCATGGTGTCAATTGCTTGCGATACATGATTGACCGCTGTCAATGGCGGTAAACGCCTGATAGATCGCTTCACTTGAGCCACCCCGCCCTTGTCTGGCTGACAAAGTCGCCCAGAAAGATTCAAGGCCCCAAGGGCCCACACATGATGGGGTGGCACTGGCATGCGTGCCGTCGCCATGGCGATGGCTAGGGCCATCGGTAAATCTAATGTGGCACCAGACTTGTGCATGTCTAAGGGGTGCAGCAACATGGTGATTCGCTTGCCAGGCCAACGCCATCCCATGGATTGAAAGGCTGCACGGATTCGATCTGGCGCTTCTCGCATCACGGGATCTCTTGTCCCAGACATTTGAAATTTTAATCCGGGTTCCGCTGACACTTCAATGCGGATGGCTGTGAGTTGCCCTCCATGCAAAAGGGCACTGTGTACTGTGGCAATCATAGGCGCAATCTGACGCCTACAAGCCCCATCACCCGGACAGAAAACGGATGTATGCGTTTCTAATGCAGAACGGCTTGCAAGGCCCTGAAGACCACAGAGGCAGACAACTGCCTGCAGGGAAAGCCACCCACATGGCAGGTTTCAGTTCCAAAAATGCTGCAAGGCTGACAAGGCAACGGTTCAGGCAGACTCAGGCTCATGCGTTTGCCATGACTGAAAGGTAGGAAGCCCGCCAGGGGACTGGTTCCCATCCAAAGGCTGACCATTGGCAAGCGATGAATTGCTGCAAGGTGTTGGTTGGCAGAATCACAGACCATGGCTACTGAAGCCTCCGACCACAAGGAAGACTCATCCGATGGCGGCACCGTATTGATGGCTGCGTTGGAGGAGTCGGGCAAAGACTGCAGCTCGTTGGGTGAGCCCAAGAAAGTCACTGTCCCCCCAGCATCAGCCCACAAGGAAGCCAGGGCCATGGCATGATCTGCGTCCCAGGCTTTGCTTGCCTTGCTGGCAAATGGCGCAAGAATCAGTCGACCGATGGCTTGACCTGCAGATCGCCTAGGAAGCGGCTGTCGCTTAGGCGGCCACTGCACGAACAGGCCTGCTTGATGCAAAACCTTTGCATACTGGCTTTGCATGGGCGCCACTTGGCTGCGTTTATCCTTGAGGAGTTGTCGACGGCCTTTGCGATCCTTTGCCAGGGTGTGCAGGGGGTAGCGAAGCAACCTTGTCAACCAGCGCAAGCTGGCTGTCCGAAGGTGCTGATGCATGTCTACCACTTGATCAGGCTGGTGAGAACGAAGCCAGCCATAATAGAAAGCCATCAAGCTACCAGGTCGCTGGTAGGTGGTATCCAGATCCAAACCAATCACCGTCAATCGATCGCGCTGAGGCAGATGCTTAGAAATCTCTTTGCGTGTCATCAAGGTGAAGCGAAGGCTTGGACTGTCTGCCAAGCAGGCATCTAATACGGCCCATAACATGGCCAAATCGCCTAAAGCTGCATAGCGCACAACAAGTACGTGCTTAGCCATACAGACTGGGGTTGGTGGACGGGTCATTGTACAGCTTGTATTGCTTGTACAGAGTGTATGACACCTTGCCAGTCGCTAGATCTTCAATCAGTTGATCCATGGCCGCAATCAGTTCGTGATACTGCGCATTCAGGGCATCCAGTAGAGACTGATCAACAGAGCCCCGCTTCACCTCAATGGTCATGTGGTAGCGCTTGAGCTGGAGGATGCAAAGGCGATCCAATGCCCATCCCAAGGTCTCTGTTCGGGTGCTGATATCCCATGCAGTGGACTCAATAGGCTGAAGGGTCGATTGCAGCAAAGCATCAATGGCCTCCACAGCATCGGTGCGCTGTTGATTGCAGGCATCGATGCGACGTTTGAGAGCAATCACCACGTCACCATCGAGTTCAGGGGCTCGAATGGCATCTTCTAAATGCCATTGCACCACATCCACCCAACCTTTAGCTGCAATCAACCCATCAAGATCCTTCAAGCTTGAAGGCTGTTTAGCATCCACATGATCCGTCTCATGGTAGGTCTCAATGACCGACATCATGCGCTGAGCCATGTCCGAGGCTTGTATCATGGGGCCTTATAAGCTGCCAATCCGCGCTCCAACCAATCCAAGTACTTGGCGATATCAGGATCGTAAGACGCCGACTCATGAAGGGCTTCATAGCCCTTGCTTGCATCAATCATTACATAGAATGGCTGTGCATTGGCTTGGTAATTTTTTGCTTGGAACTCACTCCAAATCTGACCGCTGTATTTAAGGGGCTTGCCAGAAAACTCACCAATCATCGGTTCATCCAGTTTGGTTCTCTCATCCACGTAGAGAGAAACGAGCACCACTTCCTCAGCAAGGAAACGCCGCACTTCAGGATCTGACCAGACCTCTTCCTCCATCTTTCTGCAATTGACACAACCCCATCCAGTGAAATCAAACAAAATGGGCTTGTTGACTGATTCTGCATACGCCATAGCCTTGTCCAGGTCATTGAAGCAGGGCAGATTTAAGGGGCAATGCGCAGAGGGGTCAAGGACATCGACGGATGAGCTGCTAATGCCAGTTCCGGGAGGAGATTCGGCATAAAAATCAGGGGGTGGGAAGCCTGAAATCAATTTCACTGGCGCACCAAACGTGCCAGGCAACAGGTAAAATCCAATCAAGGTGAAGGTGGTTGCAAACAACATTCTGGGTACCGATAGGGTTTTCACTTCAGAATCATGCGGCATGCGGAATCCGCCAAAAAGGTAATAGGCTGTGATGAAGGCAATAGCCGTCCAAATGGCGATGAACAGTTCACGCTCTATCCAATGATTTTGCCAGACCATGTCAGCCGTTGACAGGAATTTCAAAGCAAAGGCCAGTTCAAGGAAACCCAACACCACTTTCACAGTATTCAACCAACCACCTGACTTTGGCAATCCATTGAGCCAGCCTGGGAAGGCAGCAAAGAGCATGAATGGCAAGGAAAGCGCGAAGGAAAAGCCAAACATGGTCACCGCTGGACCGAGCAATTCACCGGATGTGGCCGCACTGACCAAGGCAGTGCCAATCAATGGCCCCGTGCAAGAGAAGCTGACCAAAGACAAGGTGAAGGCCATGAAGAAAATGCCAAATAGGCCGCCCTTTTGCGAGGCATCATCGCTCTTGTTTACCCAAGATGAAGGCAGGGTAAGCTCAAATGCTCCAAAGAAGCTGATGGCAAAAACCACAAACAAGGCAAAGAAAAAGAGGTTGAACCAGGGGTTCGTGGCAAGGGCATTCAAGGCACTACTGCCAAACATCACCGTGATTAAAATCCCGATGGCTACATAGATGACATTGATGCTGATGCCGTAAACCACTGCCCTGCGTATGCCTTGAGATCTATTCTTCGACTGCTTCATGAAGAAGCTGACTGTTAAGGGGATCATGGGGAAGATGCAAGGCATCAACAAGGCTAAAAATCCCCAAAACATGCCCTCACCAAAGAGGGCGAACAACGTGGATTTGGATGCGCTGGCAATGATGCCTGTTTTCGCATCATCTGCCAAACCTGAAGCCTCACCTTCAAGGTTGGTATCTGCAGGAATTGCAGCAAGGGACTGATTGCTTTTAGGGATCGAAAATTGCAATGGCATGTATGCAGGAGGCAGGCATTTCTCACTATCACAAACCATGAATTCAACCTCCATGTCGTAAGTGAACGCCTCAAAGTTGACCCGTTTGATCAATCGCTTGAAGGTCGCAGACTTAGTAAAGTAGGCCAAGTCCATCTTGAAATTCTTGTCGTACTCCACCACGGGCTCACCCTCAGACCACAGCATGCCGTCAATCAAGGCCGAATTGTATACCTGAAATAATGGATAACCGCTCGGCATCTCCTCAAAGTCATCAGATTTCTCGTCGTAAAAGGTGGTGGGGATCGGTCCATAGTCGCCCACGTGCTGGCTATACATGTGCCAGCCATCATCGATGCTTGCTGTGGCTACCAAGATCACACCGCCATCCTCAACCTGTTCAATGGAAGTTGACCACGTAACGGGATCAAAAATCTGTGCCTGAAGAGCTGTAGAAAAAAGGAAAAAAGCTGCCAAGCAGCCTAACATCAATCGCTTCATCATGAGAACAAATTTAATGCATGAAGCATCGCGAAAGTTGTTTATCTCCAACCTGGATGGCTGCTACTCGACTCAAGCGAATATGCGGGATCCAATAAACCGCTCCAGCCATTGCTTGCTCACGGGCTAAAACCCATACTTGGCTCCTCATGCAGGAGGGAACCTTAGCCTCAGTCAATGCATCACTCACTTTCTTTTGCCCTTGACTCATGCCAAATGGCTCAATGAAATCGCCCTCAATCCATGGTCGCCAATGCAGCTGATCTGGCAGACGATCCCAGGCAAAAACTGGCTCAGATAGGGATCCATAATCACCCACTGGGCCTTGTGGCATTGCTTCCATGACCCATTGCTGTTCTGTCTGCCACAGGCCATCCAGCCACGCATCGCCCTGGAAGTTGTCTTGAATACCCACGGCAACATGATTGGCTACAGGCGTTGTTCGTTCCGGAATAAGGATCAACCCTTCTCTTTCAGCCCACAAAGCCCATCCGGGCATGGTCAAATGAGCTCCCACCTGAGAATGCCCCAAATCCATGATGGCTTGCGGATCAAATGCCGCGTAATCTTTGAGTAAATACCACAGAATCACTTTGCTGTGAGGGTGGTCCAGGACATCTCGGTAGATGACCTGATGACCTGGCACTTCAGTCGACCCCCCCATGTAAAGCACCCCTTCTCTGGCAATGGATGCTTCCACAAAGGCATGCATCTCCCGCAAATGACCCATGGTTTTTACCAAACCAGAAACCGCATATGGCATGGCGTCTATTAATGCTGGCATGGCATGGTGGCGCAAATGATTCCTTGTGTAGGCATCCGTGGCATTGCTTTGATCCTCCCGCCATGGAATGCCCCAGGTTTTTGCCGCTTGCCGAATGACCGTTTTATGGAGATTCCAGAATGGACGAATCACATCATCCCTTAGGGGCTGCATGGCAATCAGTCCATCGATGCCACTGCCTCTTGCTGCATGAAACAAAAAGGTCTCAGCTGCATCATCAGCGTGATGAGCTGTGACTAAGTGACTAGCATGGAGCGATTTACAAAGGGATCTGGCTCCATCTAATCGCATGACCCTAGCCCGGGATTGAAGCTCTGGAGCTTGGCTGAAATCCTTGGGTGCTAGCATCTGATGGAAGGGGATACCTGTTTGCGCAGCCCATGAGGCAACCACATCGGCATCGGCATCAGAATCCTCACCACGAATCCTATAATTGACATGAAATAACACATGCTCAACCTTCAGCTCAAACAAAGCCTTGGTCAAGGTCATCGAATCCACACCGCCTGAGCAGAGCAGAATCAAAGGCGTCTCAAACGCTAGGCCGTCCAATGACGACTTCACTGATGCCAATAAATCTTTGGTTGACTTCATGATGGTTGACTTTGCATGGATGCCTTTACAGCATGGGTTTTCAAGGCGCATTCCTCCCACTCCATGCGTGGGTCTGATTGCAATGTCAGGGCTGAACCTGCCCATGTCTCCCATGCTTGGCTAGGGGTATGATGGACCAAGGAGCGAATGATCACATTCCAATCGCATTCCCCACTGGGACGCACATAGCCCAATGCGCCACTGTACCACCCGCGGGGCGAGCTTTCATGGGACTGAATCAAATGCATGGCACTGACCTTGGGTGCGCCTGTCATGCTACCCATTGGGAAGCTTGCAGCAATGGCATCGAGCCAATCACACCCTCCCTTAAGCAGCCCTTCCACCGTGCTCACTAAATGGTGCACCGTTGGCAGGGTTCGCACCTCCAACAAGCGAGGGACCGTCACAGTTGACATCTCAGCGACACGGCTTAAATCGTTGCGGACCAGGTCCACGATCATGATGTTTTCTGCCTGTTCCTTCAAGGAATTCCGGAGCGAATTGGCACTCAAGGCATCTTGGTGCAAATCATCAAACCGCGCGGCTGTTCCTTTGATGGGCTGCGATGACATGACCATGCCCCTGTCTGATGTTGCCAATTGAATGTAACGCTCTGGAGAGGCGCTGATCAACCAGTGGTCTGCGGCTGCGAAGAGCCCACTCATCGGTGCATCAGCACGGCGGAGCAGGTCTTGGTAAACTGTCACCGGATTCAACGCAAGCCCTTTTGCCTGATGACGAGTGCAGAGGTTTACTTCATAGATGTCGCCTCGCTGCATGTGCTGCATCAAATCATTGGCCTCCTTCAAATACTTGGCTTCAGTCCACTCTGACTCCCAGTTGACAGGTCCATTGCTAGATGGTGATACTTCAATCAGAGATGACTGCAAGGCTTCCCACCACAATTGTGGCGTTGCCCATGGGGCCTGATCGTGCAAATGCAACAGCACCTCACCGGTCAGCCCACAATCGACAACCCACAGCGGCTGAAACAAAAGCATGTCTTCTTGCAGCTGGCCTTCATGGCGATCCATGCCTGCCTCAAAGGCATGACGCATTTCATAGCCTATGACCCCAAAGCACCAGGTCGGGTCCTTGCGCCAAGTAGCAGCAAATGCCTCCCATGCTTCGCTGCTGGCACGAGGGATTCGGTGCCATTGAACCAAGCCCCCAGCAGCTAAAAATTGCTGGCGATTGAGTTGTTCAGGTCCTGCGCCATGCGCCTGACCTGTCTCCAGGAGACAAAATGGCTCCACTGTTGACGCTGCCTGTCGCAGCGTGGTTAAAAGCTCCGACGGCAACTCATCAAAATGATGTGCCGTATAAGACATCAGGCGTGTATGGCTCGTTGATCCGTGGCGGCCAATGCCGCTTCCTTGATGGCCTCTGAGTAGGTTGGATGACCGTGACAGATGCGTGCAATATCCTCTGCTGAGGCTCGGTAAGCCATAGCTGTAGCAGCTTCCATGATCAAGTCCGCTGCGCGGGCTGCAACGATGTGCACGCCTAAGACCTCATCCGTGGATGCATCAGCAAGGATTTTCACCATGCCATCCACATCACCAGATGCTCTGGAACGCCCAAGGGCGCGCATGGGAAATTGACCCACTTTGTAGGCAATACCAGCCTCCTTCAATTGGGGTTCTGTTTGACCCACAGATGCTGCTTCCGGCCAGGTGTAAACCACGCCCGGAATTAGATTATGATCCAGCTGAGGCTTCTGGCCAGCAAGGCGTTCAGCCACAGCCACACCTTCCTCTTCTGCCTTGTGAGCAAGCATGGCGCCAGGGGCCACGTCGCCAATGGCATAAATGTGGGAAAGGCTTGTCTGGCTCTCTTGGTTTACTGCCAAACGACCCAATTTGTCTGTGGTCAATCCCACTGCATCAAGGTTCAAGCCATCAGTGTATGCGCGACGACCCACTGCGACCAGGCAGTAGTCTGCTTTGAGCTCAATGGCCTTGTCCTTCTTGTCTGTGGCAGCGATGGTGACCACATTGCCCTTTCGGGTGACCTTAACCACCTTGGTGCTTAGGTTGAATTTCATGCCCAATTTCTTGAGTGAACGGTTCATCTCCTTACTCACTGCCGGATCCATGTTAGGTAGCAGGGTTTTCGCGTACTCCACCACGGTCACATCAGCGCCCAATCGGCGGTAAACAGAACCGAGTTCTAAACCAATCACGCCTCCGCCAATGATGACCAAATGCTTAGGGACTTCTGTCAGCTTCAATGCCTCCGTGGAGGAAATGATGCGCTCCTTGTCAAAGGGAGCAAAGGGTAGCTCAACCGGCTTGGAACCGGTAGCGATGATGATGTGTTTTCCAGTGATCTGGGTCGTTGAATCTCCCTTGATTGCAATGGTGTTGGCGTCTACGAAGGAGCCTACGCCTTGGTGCACATCAATGCCATTTTTCTTCATCAAGAAATCCACACCTTCACAGGTGACATCCACCACAGACTGCTTGCGGGCAACCATGGTTTCAAAATTCAACACGGGTTTCTGCACCTCAATGCCATGGTCTGCAAAGTTGGCAACCGCATTGTGGTAATGCTCCGATGAATCCAGCAAGGCCTTGGAGGGAATGCAGCCTACATTGAGGCAGGTTCCACCGAGGGTTGGGTACTTTTCTACAAGGGCAGTTTTCATGCCTAGTTGTGCACATCGGATGGCGCCTACATAGCCACCAGGTCCAGAGCCAATCACAATTACATCATAGTCCATATCATTCCTTTTTGGTGAGACAAAGGTAGGCACTGCCTGGCAACTGGCGGTCAGCCCCTGACGCGCTGTCGCACCCAAACACTCAGCAAGAGGAAGGGGAAAAGCCAGTAGCCTGCCCGTCCTAGTAAATCACCATAACGGGTGTAAAAGCTCTGCGTCTCAATCAAGATGACATCGTGGCTGAAAAGATCATCCTCTCCCCAAGACCTTGAAGCCACCACCTCCCCTTGGGGGTTGATAAATGCGGAGATGCCGGCATTGGCTGCACGGGTTACCCAGCGTTGGTTTTCAATGGCACGAAGTCGGGCATAATGTGCATGAGCCACATGGCCCGATGTATTAGCCCACCATCCATCATTGGTTAAGATGGCAATCAAATTGGCCCCCTCAGCGACAAAGTCTCTAGTGAATGTGGCGTAATCCTGCTCCCAGCAGATAACTGGCGCCACTTTAATCAGACTATCCGCGTCGCTGAATACTACTCGGTTGGCCTGTGTCCCCAGGGTGCCTGTTGTGCCGCCCATATTAACGGTTAGATCACCCAAATAGGTTTCCATCAAAGCAGCAAAGGGCATGGTTTCCACACCCACCACCAATTTACTTTTGTGGTAGAAGCGCATGGGGATTCCCTCGCCCCAGTGCAACGCTGTATTGAAGGAATCAAAGTAGCGTGTACCGCTGGGAAAAGGCCGTGAAGATGGGGTACGGTCTTTTGGTTGATAGATGGCGTAGGTGCTTGCCCCAAGCAACAGATTACAGGATGGATAGACCCCGATGATACTATCTATCTGCCGAATGGGATTGATCATGTTGATGATGCGTTCATCAAAACCCTCATAGAAAAAAGTCTCTGGGAAAACCATCAGGTTCACGGGCTTCTCAGCAGTCTCAAGGTAATCCATGGCACGAACCTTCCATTGCGCAGCAACGGAGGCATCGCTTTGCTGGTATTTTTCATGGTAGGGATCAACGTCGGGATGCGCCAAGGCTACATGCTGGGTCAAACCTTGATCCTCAGCGGTCCACAAAAGAGTCAGTGACAGCAGAGAAGGCAGGCCAATCAGCAGTATAGCTGGCTTGAAAGCAGGCCACCAAGACTGACCAGATCGCTTGCTCAACATGGCCAGGTACATCACTCGGTTTGTCAACAAAAGCCATAGAACACCTCCCCGGTGACCCGTGAATTGGAACCATTGAACCCATGGGGTTTTGTCCGCATAAATATTGCCCAGGTCAAGCCAAGGAAAACTCAAGGCCCAGTCTTCATGAAAAACCTCCAAGGCCAACCAGCCCAGCACCAAAGCCCACATGGCACGTTTTGCATCAAACAGTCGCAAAACCCATGCATAGATGGTCCACAGCATCGCCATCAAGAAGCCATTGAAAAATACCGTTGCAAACAGAGCTGACCAATGCGCATTGACCAACCACCAGGTGGTTCCTAAATTGAACAGGCCCATGCCTAGGTATGCCAGCCAGAAGATCCTGCGGCCTTTGTGCGGTTTAGCGTCAGCATGGATCATATCCACCATCACAAACATGCCAACCATGGCTACTGACGTCACCAAAAACAGGCTGCCGCCCCAGGACCAAGGGAAGGCACCTGGCCAAGCAATCGACAACAAAAGGGCGGTCAACAAGACCCAGGCAATTGGACGCTTCATCATGGGCTTAAAAGTAATACTCATTGGCGGATGTATATTTGGCCCATGCGATGGATTCCCAACGCCCTCACAATGGGCAATGTATTTTTTGGTTGCATGGCCATCACCCTAGTTCCCGGAATGGACCTCCAGGGCATCACCCTTTGGATGACTGCCTCCCTGATTTGCGATGCGTTGGACGGATGGGCCTCAAGAAAATTAGGGGTTGAAGGTAAGATGGGGCTGCAATTGGACAGTCTGGCAGATGCCATCACCTTTGGTCTGTTACCCAGCCTCTTGGCCTACCAGATTCTGTTAGACTCATCTTTTGCTGTCCCTTCATTGGCCTTTATCGTGGTGATTGCCTCTGTTTATCGGCTGGCCCGCTTCAATGTTGGTGAAGCCGGCAAGAAAGGCTTCATAGGCCTACCTACCCCAGCCCATGCACTGTTCATCCTTGGTTTAGCTCATGCACAACTTGACGGCCTGATACAACTCAGCGCTTACGCCTTGTTGGCTTTGATTGCCTTGAGCAGCTACAGCTTGAATGCCTCATGGCCGGTGATGAGCTTCAAGGACATGCCTTCGGGATTTGCAGCACAGAAATACCGATGGCTATTCCTGGTCTGTTCCTTGATTTTGTTGGTAACATTTGAACTTGCCGCACTCACATTCATCATACCTTTGCTTCTCGTATTCTCCGCAATTGAAAAACGATTCGCATGACCTTTAGAGCAGAAATTGACATCATGCCACTCAAGGCACTTCTTGACCCTCAAGGCAAGGCCGTTGGCAACAGCATGGCAAACATTGGCTTGTCTGACATCAGCAATGTGCGCATTGGCAAGCATATCACCATGGAAATCAAGGCGACAAGCAAGGAAGATGCCTCTGAGCAAGTGGAAGCTGCATGCAAGCAAATGCTCGCTAATCCAGTGATGGAGAGCTTTGTGTTTGAGATTTTCAACCAGGCTTAAGCCCCTTGAATTTTTTAGCTCACCTCACCCTTTCTCCACCCGGGGAAGACGACATCATGGTAGGGAATTTTTTTGCCAATTTTGCACCAGGCAAATCCTGGCAATCACTTCCAGAAGGCATTGGCAAGGGGGTTCTTCTGCATCGGCGCATCGATGACTGGACTGACAATCATCCCATTATCAAACAAAGCAAAGCCTTGCTCCCCCCAGAGGCAGGCCTCTTCAAAGGGGTGCTTTTGGATGTGTATTGGGACCATTTTTTGGCGCGATCCTTTGCCACCTATCACACACAGACATTGGCATCATTCACTAAAACCAGTACAACGCGATTGAAGGAGGGCGCAAGCAAGCATTTCCCTCAAGGCGTCCCCATGGTTGAAGCCATGGACCGACATGACTGGCTTTGCGGCTATGCTACCCTGGAAGGTATCGATGCCACCTTGGTTCAAATGGGTCAACGATTCCCTCACGAAAACCCCTTGCACCATGGGGCTCAATGGCTGAATCAGGCACATGATGACTTGGGGCTTCAGTTTGACAAACTCTGGCCAGAGGCCATGGAGACATTCCTTACCTAGGTGCTTTTTTTTTCGCAACTTTACTGACTTAAAACAAAACCCCATTGCGATGCTCACATGGATCATTGAACCCGTAAGAGCCAGCTTAAGGCTCGTTGCTCTATTGCTCATTGTAACGATAGAATGCGTCGTCATTGTCCTTGTGAGGCTTTTAGCAGGTAACCAAGGGGCAGCCATGGCAAGGGTCTGGTTCAATCAGCTCATCCTCTTTGTGCTTGGCTTCAAGCACAATAAACACGGGCAATGGGTGAAAGGTGAGCCGGCCATGATTTTATTCAACCACCCTTCATACATTGATCTTTTCTTGATATCCTCTACCTGGCCAACGGCAGTCATGGCAGCCATTGAATTCAAATACTTTCCCTTTATTGGGCAATTAGCCATGGCATTGAATACTATTTGGATTGACCGTAAAAACCCAGGCAACGTGAGAGAAATGGCCGCATCCAGATACAAAGAAGGCTGTGGCATCTTCCTCTGTCCTGAAGGAAGGACCTCTGGAAGCCACTCCATGTATCCCCTTTTTCCAGGGATGTTCAAAACCGCCATGGTGCATCAGATTCCCATCGTTTTTTACAACCTGCGTTTCAGCAGTGAAGACATCCCCTACTTTCACGACCTCAAGAAGGGTTTTATTCCCCATTTTTTGGCCCATATTTGGATCATTCTCAAACGAAAACGCAGCGAAATCACAACCCATATCGGCAAACCACATATGGTGACCAATGTGTCAGAATCCATGCAGGCATATTATGACTACCATGAGCAATACCTCAAGGATTGCCCAGGCTTTGAAATCGTCCCGCCTGCGACGGATTCAACAAGTGTAACCGGTTAAAGATTTAACTTTAGTCTTTTAACTTAAAAAAACCTCTATGGAAACTTATAAATGTGATAAATGTGGGATGTCAGTTAACGCTTCTTGCGGAAAATGTGACATTCCTTTAGAAAACAGCCATATCAGTCTAGGGGACGGAACTCAAGTTCAAGTTTCAAAATGCCCTAGTTGTGAAGGCAAAATAAAATCCCCTTTATGTTGTGGGGAAGACATGAGTTGCCAGATGGTCAGTGGATCAGTCTAAAGTAAATGAGAGGTGGCATTTAGCCAATCAATGTATCCACGGCATAGCCAACGATCGCAGCATTGGGGAATTACTCACCCGCCTGCAACGGATTAAACAGGTGTAATGGGTTGAAGACGACTCCCTTTTTTGGGACTTGAAGATGTTTGTTGTGCGATGAAATGCATCGCATTCAACCTTCAATCTTCAACCATGAATACCTATTCCAAATTGGCCTTAGCTGCAACGTCAGTTCTCTGCCTATCCTTCCAATCCAACGCACAAAATGTGGACCAACACGATGTGACAGTGACAATTGACGAAGTGGCCTCGCTTCGCGTGGTCGACGCCAATGCCAGCCCATCCAATGGACTCACATTCAACCTAACTGCCCCCAACACGCCGGGTGCAGCCATTGATATCGTCGCAACCCAAAGTCTCTATTTGCAATACACCTCTGTTCGCGGAACAGCACCTGACAACATCAGAAAAATCACTGTTGACTTGGTCAGTGGCCTTTTGCCTAATGGGGTAAGCCTGACCTTGGACCCTACAGTCAATGGTATTGGCAGTTGTGGCAATGGTGTGCCCGTTATTTTGTCCTCAAGCAACAGCAGCGGTGACATCATCACAGACATTGAAAGTGGTTACACAGGGACTGCATCTGGCGATGGCTCAGTCATCGATTACAGCTTGGCTTATGCCACGGCCAACCTCGATGCATCAACATCCGGTGACATCACCTTGCGCTACACTTTGAGCAACCTTTGATGGCACGCACCTCTTGGCCCCGCCTTCTAGGTGGGGCCTTGCTAATTCTAGGCAACCAGCCCGATCTCATGGGTCAAATTGCTGTGGTCAATGGATTGATTCATGTGCACCCTGTTAAACAGGTAAACCAAGGTGAATTGGTCCTGATCAATCACTCAACTGACAGCGCCTGGGTTTCCTTGACCATGGACTCATTGCTGGGGCAATGGCGTCGATTAATCATTCCATCTGAATGGCACCTAGGGCCAGGAGAACGCATCAGCTTGCCCTACCATTGGGCCGGTGGTGACAGCGCCGCGATGGGAACCTTGGTCTATGCTGAAGGTCACGAACCCCTCAGCATCCTGCACAAGGACGGCTTAACCATTCATCACAGCTTGCGCTTTGCCGTAAGCATCTACCGCGGCCCTGTGATCCCAGCCACCGACAGGAATTTGTCACTGTCTCTGGACAGTCAACAGGTTCAATTGCGCAATGAGAGTAACGGCTTCTTGGTTGCCAACCTGACATTGAAAAACCAGGCTGGTCGAGTGATCAGTCGGCACAAGGCATCATTGACCTTGCCCGGCGCTCAACGGTCTTGGCCGCTCAATAACCCTGAGGCTCACAGTGCATGGCTCATTGACAGCAAGGGGCGTTCCCTTGCCATGGAACTCAAGTAATGCAGACTTGGTCCCTTTTCTTATGGGCAGCGTTGTGGCTGAATGAACAAGGTGGGCAACCTTCACAAGGTGGGCGACTCCATGCCAATGGGCATGAGGTTCAATGGGCGTTGCAACCCAACATCGCACAGCGTCATGGTCAACGCAGCCATGTTTCATGGTCTGCTGGGCAGCATCGCCTGAGCTGGAAGCGCGGTTACATGGGGCAAGGATTGTATGGTCAAGTTCTTAGCCAGGATGGTGCCTTGCAAGTGGGCCTGCCAATCCAAGATGGCAAAACAGTCAACAAGCCCGCCCTTCGATGGCTAGGTCACACAAGCCAAGGCCTCACCTTTGTGGATTGGCGATTGGGGGATGTGCTGCCGCAATCCATCCAATGGCGTGAGGAATCATGGGGTCTTGGGTACATGCGACAAGGTGGATGGAACATGCAGGCAAGCAATGACCACGGTCTCATTCAAGCCCAATTTTCTCAGCAAGGGCGATTTCAGTTGAAGGCCAGCAATGCGGTGCTTTCTGCTGCTTTTCATGGGCGTCAGCAATGGGAAGGCAGCATGCTCAGTTTCAATAAAGGTCCTGTCATGTGGCAGTTCAATGAAAGCCACAACCCACAAGGTATGACCTGGTCAACCCATGGTCGAGTTAAGTGGGGCAATGATCAGGTATCGCATCACTGGATTAACAGCTCGGCTGGAGCAAGCCACAGCATCCAATGGCAACACAGAAGCAAGGCCGTGAATTGGCACATGCATTGGTCAACCGACCCATGGAAACAGGCCATTGGCTTGCAGTTTATTGGCAAGCATCAGGCAAGCATCAACTGGCAGCCCATGGGGTTTTCTGTAAGGGTTCAGCAGAATAACCTGTCCTTGATGTGGCAACAAATAGGTGGGAAAAACCTAGCACAGATGACCTGGAACCATCGGATGGCGCAATCGCAAGCACACACTCCCCTTGCCAACGTTAGATCCGCTGCCAACCTCTGGTTGCTTTGTTCAGGCCCTGTCAAACACCCCATGCTTCCTCTGCTGTTGATTGATCAACAAGGGCGCACTCACCGCCTGCATGTAGTGGCACAAAGCAAGCAGCTTAAAACGCACCTGCCACCAGGCAGATACCAAGTGAAAGTGCCTCATCTGATGCCTTCCGGGTGGACTTACCTATGCACCCAAACAAGCATCGAACTCGTCGGTGGAAAAAGCAGCCATCTGTTGCTAGACGTGAAGTCTGAATTACCAGATATTCGGTGGGTCAGTCCAAATGAATGACAGGCATCATGTAGCCAATCAATGCACCCACGGCATAACCAACGATGACATCACTCGGGAAATGCTCACCCGCCCTGATGCGTTGGTAGCCTGTGTAGGCAGGTATTATTGCAGTCGTTGCCCACACCCATGGCTTGAGCGGGTGGTCCGGATACTGATCTGCAAGGATTTTTGCCGTGAAAAACAGGTTGCATGCGCTGACACTGGTATGCCCCGAAAAAAAGGAACGCCTGGCATCTTCATCCATGCGGATTTCCGATGGCACAAGGGCCCCGTAGGCGTATGGCCTGGCGCGATGCGCCAAGTGCTTGGTCATGTCGGTCAAGGTGCCTGTGACCATATTGGCCTCTGCCCACATCACGCCAATGACAAGAAACTGGTGAAGGTTGTCTGCATGAAGGCTTGAACTGGCCCCCAGACCTAAAGCGCCGAGCAAAGCAATATCTGACGCCTCAGCAGCTGATGGGCTCCAACGACCCAGGGCGTAGCGATCAAAGACAGGAACCTGGCTGGGGTCCAAAGCTTGTAAATCGGATGCGCTGAAGCCTTGCATCTGTGATCGCCATTGCCAGTCCAGACTCAAGCCAATC
>CAWUSA010000005.1:0-114407 GCA_963925545.1 uncultured Flavobacteriales bacterium
CGGTAGACATGGCTTCAGAAGATCCGCTCTTCATTCTTTACACATCAGGCTCAACGGGCGCTCCAAAGGGGATTGTTCACACAACGGCAGGCTACATGGTGTGGTCTGCTTACACCTTCGCCAATGTGTTTCAATGCGTGCCGGGCCATGTTCATTTTTGCACTGCTGACATCGGCTGGATTACCGGTCATTCATACATCGTATACGGCCCCTTGCTGCTTGGTAGCACAACGGTGATGTTTGAAGGGATTCCGACGCATCCGACACCCAACCGGTTCTGGGAAATTGTTGAAAAGCATAAAGTGAACTCACTGTACACGGCACCCACGGCCATACGTGCACTGATGCATTGCGGACATGATGGTCCACGATCATTTGCCATGGAAAGCCTCACATCATTAGGCACCGTCGGTGAACCCATCAACGAAAGTGCGTGGCATTGGTACAACGATGACGTCGGCAAAGGGGACGTCCCCATTGTTGACACGTGGTGGCAAACTGAAACAGGCGGCATCATGATATCAAACCTATCTGGCATAACCGCCTCCAAGCCCACTTTTGCAACAACACCCCTGCCGGGCGTGTACCCCGTTATCGTTGACAAGGATGGCGAGCCCATTGAGGGGAATGACAAGTCCGGTTTGCTTTGCATTGAAAAGCCATGGCCCGGCATGGCACGAACCATCTGGGGCAGCCATGAGCGGTTCCAACAAACCTATTTCTCCATGTTTCCAGGGAAATATTTTACTGGCGATGGCTGCGTTAGAGACAAGGATGGCCATTACCGAATAACCGGAAGGGTTGATGACGTTTTGAATGTCAGTGGGCACCGGATTGGAACGGCAGAAGTTAAGAATGCCATCAATAGGCACCCTAATGTGGTAGAGTCAGCCGTCGTGGGTGTTCATCATGACATCAAGGGCCAGGCCATCCATGCTTTTGTTATTGTGAATTCAGCATTCTCTGGAGATATCGAGGAGTCAATCAAGCAAGAAGTGGCAACGCACATCGGGGCCATTGCGCGGCCTGAGAGCATTCAAGTTGTTGAGGGCTTACCAAAAACAAGGTCTGGAAAAATCATGCGGCGTATTTTGAGAAAAATAAGTGAAGGAGACCTTGAAACGATTGGCGATACGTCAACCTTACTGAACCCCTCTGTTGTTGATTCTATCATTAAGAGCCGTGTGAGCAAAGAGGGAAAGCGGGATTAATGCCCGATCCATTGACGTCTTTCATTGAATTGGAACGACAATTGCTTTCCACCTTGCCTCATCACATCAATACCGAGTAAATTGCACCAATGAACATCATCATACCTATGGCCGGACGTGGATCGCGGCTGCGCCCACACACCTTGACTACACCCAAGCCATTGCTTCCTATCGCTGGCAAGCCCATCGTTCAGCGATTGGTTGAAGACATTTCAAAAATTGTAGGGGATGACTTGAATGAAATAGCCTTTGTCATTGGCGACTTTGGCGATGACGTAGAAGCCATGCTCCTGGACATTGCTTCCTCCTTAGGGGCTGTGGGGTCGGTCTTCCATCAAGAACAGCCCCTAGGAACAGCGCATGCCGTGCAATGCGCCGCCTCCGCGCTGAAAGGACCTTGCGTCGTCGCCTTTGCAGACACCTTGTTTCGCGCAGACTTCACCCTAGACGCAGACGCCGACTCCGTCGTGTGGGTCAAGCAGGTTGAAGACCCTAGCGCCTTTGGCGTTGTGCAACTTGAAGGCGATGGAAGCATCAGCTCATTTGTTGAAAAGCCCGACACCTTTGTCAGCGACCTCGCCATCATCGGCATCTACTACTTCAAGTCAGGCGAAAGGCTGTTGGCTGAAATCAACCACCTCATTGACAACGACATCAAAGGCGGAGGTGAGTACCAGCTCACCCATGCCTTGGATAACATGCGAACTGCCGGCTTGCGCATGCTGCCAGGAACCGTTGATGCATGGATGGACTGCGGCAACAAAGACGTCACGGTAGAAACCAACGGCCGTGTCTTGGAATTCATAGGGATGGAAGGGGAGCTGGTATCACCCTCTGCAACCATCACCAACTCAACGATCATTCAGCCCTGCTTCATCGGTGAAGGGGCCGTGATTCGTGATTCAATTGTTGGCCCCCGTGTCTCCATCGGAGCTGGCTCTACCATTGTGAACTGTGAACTCTCAGACTGCCTGATACAAGGAGACTCTGTCGTCTCGGGCATGAACTTGGTGAACTCCATGATTGGGGCGCATGCCTCATTGGACGGGAAGTTCAGCTCGCTGAGCCTGGGGGACTATTGCCGCCTCGACGCATGAGGATCAGTCGACAGATCGCTGTTTGTGTTGCAAGCCTGCTTCTTGGCAGCTCGTTGGCGGCTCAAGAGGTCAGCGCTAAGGGTCTCCCCGTTGCCAGCCAAGGGCTAGAAAACAACAAGGATCACAGGTTGTCCCTCAAGGAAAATGCCCGACTCACCAAACAATACACCGCATACATGGCATCGCCATCAGCGGCTTCATCAGCTAAAGTCAAGCGCCGGGCAAATGCCCTGTTGAAAAAAGACAGCAGCAGCGTTCAAGCCTGGAAAGTCTTGCGTGGCGTGGCCGCACAATCCGGCGACATCGAAGCCGTCATCGCAACAAGCCTGGCATTGCTTGATCGAGGCTGGCCCGAACAAGAACTCTACTGGCAAGCAGCAGGGTGGGCGCACAGTGTGGATCGCATAGACCTTGCCCGGCAAATCGTCGAGGGGGTGGTTGACCAGTTTGGGGCCTCGCAACTATCCGCCAATAGCCTGAGTAACATTTACCTGTCACAAGGAAATGTAGACGAGGCATTTGCTGCCATCGAGGCCTGGATGGCGACGGCAGATGGTGGGGCAGAAGGGGCTTTGATGTACAACAACGTCCTTTTGCGTATTGGTCGGCATGAAGAAGCCTACGTCAATGCCTCTGGCTCATGCCGGGCATTCCCCTCACACCTTGGGTTGCGCATGAACCTGGTCCGATCCATGATGGCGATGGGCCTACATGACAGCGCAGACGCCGTTATACATCGCACATTCAAAGACCAAGGCATCCGTTTATCTTGGAAGCTGAGCTACCTAGAAAGCAGCCTCAAGGACCTGGTGTCCCGTGGTGATGTTGAGGCCTTTCAAACAGAATTCATCCAGCTGCTTCAGTGGACAGATGACTTGGTGCTAAGCGTCCCTGAGCTTGCGGGCCCACAAGCCTTCAAAGCCTTGGTTCTGGCACACATGGGCTTGCTTGAGGGTGCGCAGACATGCTGGCTCAATGTCCTGGCCATGGATGACGGCAACCGATTTGAGTACTTAGATGAAGCCATGAAAATAGACAAGGCCTTGAATGACTGGGAAGCCTTATCCAACCACAGCCTGATTGCCATGCTCCGCTACCCTGAAAAATCATCAGGCTACATCTACCGAGGCATGTCACTGACGGTGTTAGGCGACATTGACCGTGCGGTAGCTGTGTATAAGCAAGGCATCATCACAGCCAGTGATCCACAAGGACTCAAGGTGTTGCAGTCCATGCTGACATCGATTGAAGAAGCTCTTCAGCAATGAAAAAGTCGCCATACATAACTAACCTGCTGGTGCTTTTTGCCATTGGACTGATGTCATCTTGCGGCATAATCCAGCGAAGTCTCGGAATCAATAAAGCAACAGCGCCTGTTGATGACAGCGCCCTGAATAGTCCTTCTTCATTTGCATGGGACTCCCCGCGCCCGGAGCCTGCATTGATCCTGTCGCATGTAACCAAATCCCTTGAGGCACATGTTTCCTCAGTCATGAAAGGCGATGTGAGAATGCGCGGTCAACTGACAGGCTCAGCAGAGGGTGTGGTTATTCGCACGCGGATGGATCTTCGCATGCGACTAGAAAACCATGAGCCTGTTGTATGGATCGCCATCAACGATCCATTGATGGGCCTGCCCGTTGGTAGGCTGAAAATCACCGCAGACAGTGTCCATGGGTTTTCCCCTATTTTGAAGAAGCAGGCGTCAGAATCTATCACAGACATCTCCAAGTGGGGTGTCGGAGTGTCCCTGTCAGCACGTGACCTGCAGCTTGCGCTGATGGGACTGCCTGTGGCGATGCCTGCCGGAGCTTGCCATGTCGATCAAGGGGCTGATAGCTGGACATTGACATTTGTAACCAACCGGGACCAAGAAACCGCAGATATCACAATGGTATTTGATCGGGGGATGAATCCCCGATTGCGATCACAGCAAATTGATGCTGGAGGAGAAACCTTGTTGATTGTGTATGCTCCTGCAACCACTTCCTCCGCCTGGTTTGACTCATGGACCCTTGACGTGCCTGGAAGGGGGCAGCTGGTATTCAAGGCCGACCACGTAGAGATTGGCGTAGCTCAGACCTTCCCATACAACCTACCTTCGGGCTATGCGCGGATGGCTCTTTAGTGGACTGATAATTTGCTCAATATTGACCTATGGTCAGAGTCAATCTGAGCTAGAGTCTCGAGCCATTCAGCTGCAGGATGAGATCGAGTTAGCTAACACCATCCTGGATCAAGCAAAAAAAGACAAGAGCCTCACGTTGACACAGGTTCGTGCCTTGGACAAAAAGCTGCGATCACGCCAAGAGCTCATCAACACTGTCAAGAAACAGGTCAAACAGGCAGAGTCTGACATTCGCTCGATTGAGCGTGAAATTGTTGCCTTGGATGCACAAATAAAAGTTCACCAATCCAACTACGCGGGCATGCTTCGCGAAGCACAGCGAACCAGCAGAAGCAATGCCATGCTGCGATACATCCTGTCTGCCGAGTCATTCAATCAAGCCATGAAACGCATCTATTACATGCGGCAGGTGTCAAGGTTCAGAATGGATCAGGTCGATGCCATTCGTGACTTGCAAGGAGAGAAAGTTGGCAAATTAGCTGAATTGGAAGATGAGAGGGGACGTGTTCGCAGCTTGCTATCCAAGGAGCTGGCACAGCGCCGGGTATTGGTCTCAGAGCGCACAGCTAGGGAGGTGGCAGTGAACGTGTTCAAGTCCAAGGAGCGAGAGATTCTGACAGAAATACGGGTAAAGCGAGGCGAGCTGGACAAGCTAAAAAAACAAATCCAGCGCATCATTCGCCTTGAGCTGAAGCGGCAGCGTGAAGCCGCCCGCTTAGCTGCTGCTGAATCATCCGATGGCACCGTCGTGGACAACTCAGATGACTTTGCCTTGACCCCAGAGGGTCGTGCACTGGCCGCCTCATTTTCATCCAACAAAGGCAAGCTCCCCTGGCCGGTAGCTCGTGGCATCGTCACCGAGTCCTTTGGCGAAAACACCATTCCTGGCACCTCGGGTGTGAAAATCAACAACCCAGGCATAGACATTAGCACACCAAGAAACACTGAAGTCCGCGCAATCTTTAACGGCGAAGTGTCCACCGTGGTTCGCATACCAGGCGCTGGTCGTGTGGTTCTGTTGCGCCATGGCAACTATTTCACCGTGTACTCCAACCTTGATGAGGTCTTTGTCGTCTCCGGCGATAAGGTTGACATCAAAGAAGCCATCGGAAAGGTCGCAACCGACCCTGAAAGTGGGGCCGCCTTGCTGCACTTTGAGTTGTGGGAAAACACGGACAACCAGAACCCTCAGCCCTGGTTATCTAAATAGCCTTGGTGGCCAACAGCGCCTCGATGGCGTGGTCCATTCGGTCCCAGCTCAAGGTTGCCTTCAGCTCAGAGGCCTGGCTAGCCTGCGTCAACCTCAGGGGGCGTTGATCGACCCATTCATTCAGTGCCTTTGACCATGCTGGTTGGCCGTTAAGAACCTGGCCATGATGCCCTGCCTTGAAGCCATCAATGCCTGCAGCAACAACTGATGTCACCATCACTTGGCGACCACTGCAAAGGGCCTCTGTCACCTTGTTTTGTTGACCGCCGCCAGAGATCATTGGGGCGATGCAAACGCCGTAATTTTTCAGGGCCACATCCAAGTTTTCAGCATAGTCCACCTGGGTGATCTGTGGGTGGGACTGGAGTCGGTAACGAAGGCTGTCTGGCGCATGGCGACCAATCACCAAAAGCTCTGGCGGATGCTCCATCGCTTCGTACACATGGGTGAGAAACCAGAGCAAGGCGTCCCTATTGGGTCGATAATCCAAAGGGCCCAGGAAATACATCCTGTCAAAGGCCGCCTCGTTGGATGGGGGGCTTAAAATGGCCCCCGGACCATTGGGGAGCAGGGTAATGCTCGCCTCAGGCGTTCGTTTTTTCTGCTGAATCACATGGTCAGGGCTCACAAAAAAAGAGCGATTTGCCTGCCCCGCTAGCCTGTTGTCCCATCGTTGCAACGGCTTGTGCTCCAGGCCGTAAAATGCCTTCTGCCAGCCCCGCTTCATACCTTGCATGCCGCTGCGGTACATCTCAGGCACCGAATCAATGAAATCCACCCACAGTTGCTTGTGTTGAATGTGCTCAAGCACCATGGTGGGCCTCACCCCGATGCAGATCACTGCATCCATCACTGGCAAGGCCTTTGCGTAGGCCACCAGCTCCCTTGTCGGGCTAAGAAAACTCACCTGCAGGGGCTTGCAAAAGGCCCGCCCCCACAGCGCCGACCCTGCGCCTGACACCTTGCTGGGAGAAAAAGACGCATAACTGGCCAACTGCGTGTCGGGCTTGTCAGGCCGGTCCTTGAAGCCCACATGCAAGACATGCAGCTTGTGGTTTTTGGTTGATTGCTTGGCCATTTGCGCGACCAAGCGCTTCATCCAGTGGTGCGCCCGAATGGCATAACCATGGTCCGGCTTTGCCATGTCTGACTGCACAAGTATCAAGATGTCCATGCAGCTAAGGTAAGCCTCAGCTGTGTTGAAGGCAATGGGTTGGGTGGTAGGTTGGGTGGTGGGCTTCATCTGTGAATTGTCATTGCGCTGGCAAGGTGAGCCCATCAATAATCAACAGTTATTGTAAAAAATACCATAAGTCAATATTTTGTTGTATGTTTGTTATGAATTCATCCGGTCTCGGATGGGTTCATCAAGGGTTGTGAAGCGTCACCGGCAACGGTGGCGCTTAACTATTTCTAGACCTTGCATCAAGCCCTCGCATTCCCCTTTTTGCCCATGGCCTCGCATCGTATCTTCGCAGCGCTATGACCACATCAAACGCTCCCAAGCCCGTCGGGCAATACCCCATGACACGTCGTGTGGGTGATCTGTTATTCCTTTCAGGTCTTGGCCCCCGCAAGCCTAAGAGTGACAGCTCTGCAGCTTCAGTGCCTGGCTTGGTACTTGACGCGTCTGGACAAGTGGTCGACTACGATTTTTCAGCGCAGGTACACAGCGTCTTTGCCAATGTAATCACCGTTTTGGAAGAAGCTGGAAGCGATCAATCCAAGCTGGTTGACATCACCGTCTTTTTGACAGACATGGATCGGGACTTTGCCACCTTCAACCAACTTTACAGCGAGTGGGTGTCTGACCTGGACCCTAAGCCCTGCAGAACCACCGTGCAAATCACTGCCCTGCCAACCCCCATTGCCATCGAACTCAAGTGCATCGCTCAACCATGAGTCAACATTTCCCTGAAGAGGGTTCATTGAACCTGCCTGATATCCAAGCAAAGCAGCTGGCCCACTGGGCAACGGAATCTGTGTTTGACCAATCCATCCGCCAAGAAGGAACGCCTTTTGTTTTTTACGAAGGCCCCCCCTCTGCCAACGGCATGCCCGGCATTCATCATGTCATGGGTCGTGCCATCAAGGACCTGGTCTGTCGCTACAAGTCCATGAAGGGCTTCAAGGTGGAGCGTCGCGCAGGGTGGGACACCCACGGATTGCCTGTGGAGCTGGGTGTGGAAAAAGCCTTAGGGATAACCAAAGAAGACATCGGCAAAAGCATCAGCATCGCTGATTACAACGCCGCCTGCCGCAAGGCCGTCATGCAGTACACCGATGTGTGGAACAAGCTCACCGAGCAGATGGGCTATTGGGTCGATATGGAAAAGCCCTATGTCACTTACGACAGCAAATACATTGAGACCGTGTGGTGGCTGCTTGGCCAGCTGAACAAAAAAGACTTGATCTACAAGGGCTACACTATTCAGCCCTACTCACCCAAGGCGGGCACCGGCCTGTCCTCACATGAGCTGAACCAACCGGGTTGCTACCGCGACGTCATGGACCTGTCTGCAACGGCCCTGTTTAAGGTGGTTAGCAATTCCGTTTTTGGCGAATCCAGCTGGGGAGATATCCACTTCATGGCATGGACCACCACGCCGTGGACCCTTCCATCAAACACCGCATTGACAGTGGGGCCTAAGATCCACTACAGCCGCATTGCCACTTACAACCCCTATACCCAAACCCCGCAAGAGGTCGTGCTAGCGACGGAGCTGCTGTCTGCCCATTTCGCTGAGGGCGATGAGGTGCTTGATGGTGACCTGCCCCTTCCTGAAGGGAAGGTTCTGCCATGGAAGCGGGTATCTGAGCACCTTGGCGCTGACCTGATTAACATCCGCTACGAGCAGCTTCTGCCTTATTGCCAGCCACATGAAGATGCAGATAAGGCCTTTGTGGTCATATCCGGTGACTTTGTCACCACAGAAAATGGCACGGGACTGGTTCACACCGCCCCCACCTTTGGTCAAGATGATGCCAGGGTCGCTGCTGCCGCAGGCGTTCCGGGTATGATGGTCCCCGACAAGGACGGCAACTTGGTTCCCCTGGTGGACCTGCAGGGTCGCTTTGTCTCGGTCATGGGCGAACTCGCCGGACAGTACGTGAAACGTGAGTACTACGATGAAGGGGAAGCGCCTAAGCTCAGCGTGGACGAGCAAATCGGGATTGCCCTGAAGCTGGAAGGCAAGGCCTTCAAGGTTCAGAAATACGCCCACAGCTACCCGCATTGCTGGCGCACCGACAAGCCCGTCTTGTACTACCCTATGGACAGCTGGTTCATCCAAACCACCGCAGCAAAAGACCGATTGCAGACCTTGAATGACAGCATCCAGTGGAAGCCTAAAAGCACCGGCACCGGCCGCTTTGGAAACTGGCTGAAAAACCTCAATGACTGGAACCTCAGCAGAAGCCGCTACTGGGGCATCCCCTTGCCAATATGGCGCACAGAAGACGGCAGCGAAACCATCGTCGTCTCCTCCCTGGAGGAGCTGAAGCTTGCCCTGGAGGCCTCCGTGAATGCAGGCCACATGGCGAGCAACCCGCTGGCAGACTTTGTGCCCGGCGACATGTCAACAGCAAACTATGCCCTGGTAGATCTGCATCGCCCGCAGGTGGATGGCTGGATTCTGACCTCATCCAAAGGGGAAGCTATGCAGCGAGAAAGCGACTTGATTGATGTGTGGTTTGACAGTGGATCCATGCCCTATGCACAGGTGCACTACCCCTTTGAAAACAAAGACCTCATCGACAAGGGAACGGCATTCCCTGCTGACTTCATTGCAGAAGGCGTGGACCAGACCCGCGGGTGGTTCTTCACCCTGCATGCCATTGCCGGGATGGTCTTTGACTCCGTGGCTTACAAAAATGTCATCTCCAATGGGTTGGTGCTGGACAAAACCGGCCAGAAAATGTCCAAGAGACTGGGCAATGCTGTTGAACCCTTTGAGGCCATGAAGCAGTACGGCGCCGATGCGCTGCGCTGGTACATGATCACCAATGCACAGCCATGGGACAATTTGAAATTTGATTTTCAAGGTGTCACGGAGGTGCAGCGAAAATTCTTTGGAACCCTGCACAACAGCTATGGCTTCTTTGCCCTCTACGCCAACGTTGAAAAATTTGACCCCTCTGCAGCGCAAGTGCCCCTAGCTGACCGACCAGAAATTGATCGATGGGTCCTTTCTCGACTCAACACCTTGGTGGCAGAAAGCACCGCTGCCATGGACGCCTATGAACCCACCAAGGCCTTCAGGCCCGTGGCAGAATTTGTCAGTGATGAACTCAGCAACTGGTACGTGCGACTCTGTCGCAGGCGATTCTGGAAAAGCGAGATGGGGCCAGACAAGATGGCTGCTTACCAGACCTTGTACACCTGCCTGGATAGCGTTGCCCGCTTGATTGCTCCCCTGGCACCCTTCTACGCAGACCACCTCTACCGCAACCTGCACAGCGACGCCACCTCTGTCCATCTGGCCGACTACCCGGAAGTAGACAGCAGCTGCATCGATCAGGGGCTTGAGCGCCGCATGGCCCTTGCGCAGCGCATGAGCTCTTTGGTTCTTAGCGTACGGAAAAAAGAAAAAATCCGAGTCAGACAGCCCATCGGCACCGTCCTGGTTCCCATCTTGGATGCGCAGCAACGCAAGGATGTCATGGCTGTTGAATCCTTGGTTTGCGCTGAGGTCAATGCCAAATCTCTCACCCTGGTGGATGAGGATTCTGGGGTCTTTTCTAAAGAGGCTAAGCCCAATTTCAAAACCTTAGGCCAGAAGGCTGGTTCCCGCATGAAGGCCCTGGCTGCAGCCATTGTTGCCATGTCGGACAAGGAGCTTTCTGCCTTGGAAACCGATGGCACATTGTCCCTCAAGCTTGACGACGGCCCCTTTGAGCTGACCGCAGAGGACGTGTTGATTCAAACCTCTGACATCCCTGGCATGGCCGTGGCATCAGACCGCGGCGTCACCCTGGCAGTTGATCTCACACTCAGTCCAGAGCTGTTGTCTGAAGGCCTTGCCCGTGAAGCAATCAACCGTTTGCAAAACCTCCGCAAGGATTCGGGCCTGGCCATCACCGATCGCATCGATGTCTGTGCCAACGGTGCTGAAGCAGTTTTAGCGGCCATGGAAACCCACCGCCATGTCATCATGGACGAGGTGCTGGCCAACGCCCTCACCCTGACCGATGCTTTTTGCTCTGAGGATCAAGGCTGGCATCGACTTGAATCCAACTTAGAGGGACATGCAATGACCTTCTACCTTAAGCGGGCCTAAGGCATACTAGAGATAGCGCTAAGCCTGTACCAAAGCAGCTATCAGAATATTTTTCAACCCCCTGCAATTGAATGTGGGACTTTGCCTACATTCACGCTCTTAATACTTTGAAGTCATGTCTGACAACAACGAACGCTACAACGACGCCGAATTAAAGGAATTCCGCGATCTTATCGAGAAAAAAATCACCCAATCAGAGGAGGATCTCCATTTGCTGCGCGAGCAGTTTGCCAATGACATGAACAATGGCACTGATGACACGGCCCCCAGCTTCAAAAGCTTTGAAGAAGGATCTGAAACCATGAGCAAAGAGGCCAACGCACAGTTGGCTGCACGTCAGGAGCGATTCTTGCGTGACCTCAAAGCTGCCTTGGTACGCATTGAAAACAAGACCTTTGGGATCTGTCGCGTGACGGGCAAGAAAATTGAATACGAGCGACTCAAGCTGGTACCACATGCGACCATGAGCATGGAGGCCAAGCTGCGCCAGAAGTGAAATCTCTGAAGGCACCCATTGCCCTGGTATTCCTATTGATCCTTGTTGATCAAACCATTAAAATTTGGATTAAAACCACCTTTGCCTTGGGGGAGAGCTTGGAAATTTTGCCATGGTTTCAACTCCATTTGGTGGAAAACCCCGGCATGGCCTATGGCCTGCAATGGGGCGGCATCACAGGCAAGTATTTTTTGAGCATTTTTCGCCTCCTGGCCATCCTAGGCATCAGCTACTACCTCTGGGACATCTGGAAAAAAGGTGCGAGGCCCGCAGCCATCTGGGGGCTATCCCTTGTGCTGGCTGGCGCGATTGGCAATGTGACAGACAGCCTATTCTACGGCTTGCTCTTTGACCGCGGACTGGTTTACCACGCAGAAGCCGGTCGATGGCTGGCCTATTCCGGCGTGGCTGAGTGGGGCAGCGGCTATGCCCCTGTGCTGATTGGCAATGTGGTGGACATGTTTTACTTCCCGCTTTGGAAAGGCACACTGCCCGAGTGGATCCCTTTCAAAGGGGGTGACTACTTCATCTTTTTTCGTCCCGTCTTCAATTTTGCAGACAGCTGTGTAAGCATTGGCATCCTATGGCTCTTTTTCGCCTCTCGACACCCTTACGGCTGGATGTCACAACCCAATGACCCATGATCATTCACACCATTACCCGTCGCCTTGCGTTGCTGACCCTTGTGTTCTCCAGCCTTTCCGCTCAGGCACAAATCATCAAATGCGGCAGCGTCGATTCAGAAGCTGAAATGCGCATGCAGCGCGACATGGACTACCTAGCCTCTGATGAGCTGGGCGGCCGATTGCCAGGAACCCCCGGCGCTGAACTTGCCATGGGCCATGTGATTGAGGCCTTCCAAAACGCAGGACTCAAGCCTTATTTCAAAGGCAAATACACCCAATCCTTTGCCGTTCCCCGGCCCGCTTCCGTGCCTGCTGAACTCAATGGCCTGTGGCGCGGTCGCCGCCAACTCAAAGTGGATGAAGGCTTCTTGCCAAGCCCCTATGCGCACAACGCCACAGTAGAAGGCAAGACCCGCTATGTCGGGCATGGCCTAGTGCACGAGGCCTCTGGCCTGGACGCCTACCAAGGCAAGAACCTAGACGGTCGCATCGCCGTGATGCAGCTCAACATCTCTGGCCAACTCAAGGCCTCTGTAGGCAAGGCCGCCAGCATGCGAAGCCGCATTAATGTGGCCCGGGAACATGGCGCCATCGGTGTGCTGTTTATTGACCCATCCTTGCCACGCAACAAGATTCTACCAACCTACCGCCCTAAGCGAACCCATGACTTAGGTCTGCCTTCTGCCATCATTGGCACCCGAAAGGCTTCACGTAAAATGCGCCGCAATTACCGATCGATTCGCTTACAGACCACCATCATTTCACAAAATGCCGAGGCCTACAATGTGGGTGGCTACTTGGACTTAGGGGCTGAGCAAACCATCATCCTAGGAGCGCACTATGACCATGTCGGGCTAGGCTACTGGGGTTCAGGCAAACCAGAAGCTGCCGGCGAGGTGCACAATGGCGCCGACGACAACGCCAGCGGCACCACGCTGCTCATGGAAATGGCACGTCAGCTATCACTTCGCGGTGATTTACAAAAGCGCAATGTGCTGTTCCTGGCGTTTTCTGGCGAAGAAGATGGCCTCGTGGGGTCCAAGTATTTTGTGAACGAAGGGAGCTTTGACCCTTCCGCCTTTTCCTACATGATCAACATGGATATGGTAGGTCGCCTCAAGCAAGGCGACAGCCTCACTATCTACGCCACCAGCTCTGCAGCAGAGTGGCCGGAGATCATCAGGGACATGCCCTGTGATCAGTACCAGATCAATGAGGTCAGGGACCTGTTCCCTCGATCTGACCATGCCTCCTTTGCGCGAGCTGGCCTACCGGCCATCATGCTCTTCACTGGCTTCCACGATGACTACCACCGCCCAGAAGACGACATCGAATTCATTGATATTCCCGGCATGGCCCGCGTGGCAGAAGCTGCCTTGGAAATCATTCGCCGCGCGCAGTCCGTGGATCGGCTTACTTACATCCCTCCAGGCAAATAGCCATGGATGACCAGCTTCGCATCGCTGTTTTAGGCGGGGGCTCATGGGCCACCGCTCTGGTGAAAATATTCAGCAGCAACGCCCCTGTTGGCTGGTGGGTCAGAAGCGTTGACGATGTTGCTCACATTCAACGCAACCACCACAACCCTCGCTACCTGAGCGATGTGGAACTGCACATGGACCGCATCGACTTGCACAGCGACTTGATGACCGTGGTCAAGCAAGCAGACATCCTGGTGTTGGCCGTTCCATCAGCCTTCATGGTCGATGCGCTGGCACCCCTGAAGGACATCTTAAAAACCAAGCGGGTCATCTCCGCCGTCAAGGGCATCGTGCCTGAAACCCACCAGATTGTGGGGGAGTATTTGCGGGACCACATGGGGCTAGATATGGCCCACTTTGGCGCCATCGTTGGTGCCTGTCACGCAGAAGAAGTGGCCTTGGAGCGCTTGTCTTATTTGACCGTTGCTGCACAGGATGGAGATTTGGCAAAAGCCATGGCTAAACGTTTACAAACGGATCATGTGCATGTCTCAACCATGGACGATGTGGTGGGTTGTGAGTATGCCGCCGTGCTGAAAAACATCTATGCCATCGCTGCCGGCCTGGCACATGGACTTGGCTATGGCGACAACTTTCAAGCGGTGCTTGTGAGCAACGCACAGCGCGAAATGAAGCGCTTCATGAAGGCAGCCTACCCTATGAAGCGGAAAATCACACACACCGCCTACTCCAGCGACCTCTTTGTCACCATGTACTCACCCTTCTCGCGCAACCGCACCCTGGGACATCTTGTCGGCAAAGGCTATTCCCTGAAATCAGCCATGGCAGAAATTGGCATGGTCGCAGAGGGCTACTATGCGGCCAAGCACATCTGGGAAGTCAAAAAAAATCGCGACGTGAAAATGCCTGTGGCCTCAGCCGTTCACAAGGTGCTTTACCGCAACATGCCACCCCAGAAAGCCCTGCAAATCCTGGCCAACAAGCTGGTCTGAAGTCTGGCGGCTTGAACTTGCTGCGATGTTGTACTTTTACGGTCTAATTTGATTGCTATGATGAGCATTTTTATGGCCATAGGCCCCTACCAAATCGGAGTGATTGTTCTCGTGATTGTTCTCCTTTTTGGTGGACGCAAGATTCCTGAGCTGATGAAAGGCCTTGGCGGTGGTGTCAAGGAATTCAAAAAAGCCATCAAGGACGACGACGACGACGACAAGACCGAATCCGGCGAAGAGTGATCTTTTCCAACCTCACTGATTTGCATGACGCATTGCGATCAGGCAAGACAACCTGTGTCCAGCTGGTTCATGATGCCCTTGCGCGCGCTGACGCGGCAAAGGACCTGAATGCCTTTGTAGAGGTCTTCCCTGAGTCTGCCCTGGCAAAGGCAAATCAAGTGGACGCTTCCCTGGCCAGCGGAACTGCCGGCCCCCTAGCTGGCATGGTGATGGCCATCAAGGACAACCTCTCTTATGCAGGTCACGCCATGAGTGCCAGCTCAAAAATTTTGAACAACTACACCTCGCCTTACACCGCCACCGCAGTGCAGCGACTGTTGGATGCCGATGCCATCATCCTTGGTCGCACCGGCTGCGATGAGTTTGCCATGGGCTCCTCCAACGAGACCTCCTTCCATGGCCCCGTAAAGAACCCTGTGGATCCAACAAAAACCCCTGGCGGATCGTCTGGTGGATCCGCGTCAGCGGTTGGCGCAAACATTGTGCAAGCAGCCCTGGGAACCGATACCGGTGGATCCATCCGCCAACCCGCAGCCTTTTGCGGCATCTATGGTTCCAAGCCCACCTATGGTCGCGTCTCGCGCTACGGCGCCGTGGCCTACGCCTCTTCCTTTGACCAAATTGGTCCCTTAGCTCGCAGCCTGGAAGACATGGCCGCCATCACGCAAGTGATTGCTGGCGAAGACGTCATGGATGGCACCTGTTCCGACCGAGCCGTGCCTGAGATGTTTAAGCCCCCTCAAGCTAAACCCATGACCTTTGGTTATTACCCAGCTGTGGTAGACAACCCTTCCTTGGACCCAGAGATCCAAAGCCATTTTAACCGTTTAAAAGGGGAACTTGAAGCCGCAGGTCACCAAATGAAGCCGCTGGCTTTTGACCTCCTGGACAGCTTGGTTCCCATCTATTATATCCTGACCACGGCAGAAGCCAGTGCCAACCTCTCTCGCTACGATGGCATGCGCTATGGCCACCGAGCTGAAGGCACGGAAGGGCTGGAAGACATGTACAAGTCCTCCCGTTCTGAAGGCTTTGGCGCTGAAGTCAAGCGCCGCATCATGCTGGGAACTTTTGTTCTGAGTGCCGGCTACTTTGAC
This sequence comes from uncultured Flavobacteriales bacterium, assembly GCA_963925545.1. Classification (GTDB taxonomy): domain Bacteria; phylum Bacteroidota; class Bacteroidia; order Flavobacteriales; family Schleiferiaceae; genus TMED14. Next base: position 15,822 of record CAWUSA010000005.1, read on the forward strand.
GCCTATTACGCCAAGGCGCAAAAGGCCCGTCGGGTGGTTCGCGATGCAACCCTGTCTGACCTTCAAGGGGTGGACGCCATCATTGGGCCCACCACGCCACACACCGCTTTTGAGATTGGGCTAGAACACAAGGACCCCACAGCCTTGTACCTGGAGGACATCTTCACCGTGCAAGCGCCCATCGCCGGCATTCCCGCCCTGTCAATCCCTGCAGGCACGCACAGCAATGGCCTGCCCTATGGCTGGCAAATCATGGTTGATGCCTTTGAGGACGACAAGTTATTCACCATGGCCATGGTCATGGAAGCGGCACAAGCATGAGAATCGCTGCCCTTGTTTGCTTGCTGATGACTGGGGCTTTGCATGCGCAGTTCCCTAGCGACTCCAACAAGCTTCACTTCAATGACTGGATGCAGTCACAAGCAGCTCTGACCGTTTACCACTTGAGCGAGAACCTGCCGGATTCTGTGGTGCCCCTCGATGCCCTGACCGATTCCTTGGTCAGTGCCCGCATGGCATTGTTGGATGCGGCTTCTCCGCTGGACTTGCGCATGACCCCTGAGGTGAAGCAAATCATTGCGTACTACCTGCGCCGTCGCCAGCAAACCCTAGGCAGGGCCCTGGGTCATGGGGACCATTATTTCCCCCTCTTTGAGTCGGCCCTGGATCGCCATGGCATGCCCCTGGAGCTCAAATACCTACCCATCATTGAGTCTGCCCTCAACCCCTTAGCACAAAGCCCTGTTGGCGCGAAGGGCATCTGGCAGTTCATGTATGCCACCGGCAAGATGCAGGGCCTTGAGATCTCCTCCTACGTGGATGAGCGATCAGACCCCGTGCTAGCCACCGACGCCGCATGCCGCTACCTCAAAAAACTCTACGGTCTTTATGACAATTGGGAGCTAGCCCTGGCTGCTTACAATGCAGGGCCGGGCAATGTCAACCGGGCGATTCGACGCGCAGGGGGCAGCAAGAATTTCTGGGTAATCCAACCCTATTTGCCACGGGAAACCCGTCGCTATGTGCCGGCTTTGATTGCCGTGAACTACCTGATGGCTCATGCAAATGACCATGGCATTGAGGCCATCGATGCGCCCGTCAATTACTTTGATGTGGGAAGCATCACGCCCGCCAAGCCCATCGCTTTGGATGATGTTTCCACCGTGCTGAGCCTAGACCCAGACCTGGTTCATCACCTCAACCCGCAGTACAAGCTCCGCATCATTCCCGGCGCAAGGGAAGACAGAATCTACACCCTGGTCTTGCCCCTGGCAGCCATTGACAGCTTCCTGGTTCATCAAGATTCCATCGTTGACTTGACCGCTCAGCGCATGAAGGCAAAGGACATGCCTGACCCTTCAGTCATCATGGCTGCCGTGACCCACCACCGGGTGAAATCGGGAGAAACTTTGGGACACATTGCGCAGAAATACCGCACATCTGTTCGAGCCATTCAGCGCGAAAACAACTTGCAAGGAACCGTGATCCGTGCAGGGAAAACCCTTCGAATCCCTAGCCGATGACCCATCGCACGCCTGCCCTTGTGGCCCGCTTCAGCTTGTTCACGGTCTGCCTGTTTGCGGTCAGCTTGTCAACAGGCTGTGCCAACGAATCAACACCTGACAAGCCGGAGGAACGCCTCTTGCCGTCTTCCAGTGGCACCCACCATGACTTGGCCATTTTTTGCAATGACAAGGTCTGGTTTGACGGCGTCGGTCTTGCTGTGGCAGAAACCTTTGCAGCGCCTGTCAATGGCCTGCCGCAGGCAGAGAAACGCTTCCTTGCCAGCCAGCTACCCCACAAGGCAGCCTCCAGCCTGATCAAGCGATTCAAAAGTGTCCTTTCCCTTCAAATCATCCCGGATTCATCGGGTATTGTGGTGGCAAAAGATGTGTGGGCCAGGCCTCAGATGGTGGTTCAGGTCATCGCACCCAACGCGGCTGCCATGGCGCGCATCATCCGCAGCAAAGCGCCAGAGATGATAGAGCACTTCGAAGCACACAACCAAATACAGCTCACCAAGCGCCTCAAGAAAACATCGGCCTCACCCATCCCTTCTTCGCTGACAGCCAAGGGCATCGACAAGCTAGTGATCTCCGAGTTTTTCCAAACCACCTATGAAAATGACCATGTGGCTATCCTGCGCGTGGAGACCAAAAAAAGCTTGCAGTTCTTGATGGTCAGCTCCCTGCCAATCATCACTAGCAGCATTGAGTCCAGGATCATTCAACGCCGAGACAGCTTGTTGGATCTGCATTTCACGGGCCAATCTGAGGGCAGTAAAATCGTGACAGAAATGGCCCTGCCACCCAATTTCCGCAACCTATCAATCGACGGGAAGTACAGCGTCGAAACCCATGGCCTGTTCAAAACCGTGGGCGGCATCGGTGGGGGTCCTTTTGTCAGTCTCAGCATCTTTGATGAGGCAAACAACCGGGTCTTGACATTGGACTGTATCGTCTTTGCGCCGGGAAGCAAGAAGCGCAAAATCTTGCTGGAGCTCGAGGCCATGATCCACAGCGTGGTTCTGAAAAAATAGACCGGCTGGCAGGCTGGTCATCCAAGACGTTCAGGTCAGAGAACGCAAGATATCCAAGGACTTGATGGGCGCCATGTTGGGGTGGTGCAATCGCAGGGTGCTGAGCAAAGCGTCCACCAATCGGCTTTTTGTAGCCCCATCCATCGGGTGGCTGTCGTCGCGCATCCAGTTGATCAGGGTCTGGCAATCTGCTGCGGAAATGCCCTCGTGGTGGGTCATTGGCGGGAAGCAAAAACAGCCCTCCTTCAAGTCATACACCATGGTCGGCTGGTGGAACCTTGGATCAATGCCAAACCCCATTTGCTGGGTCATGATCAACAAGGCTTTCAAGGCCGCGCTGTGCATGGCTTGTTCGCCCTGATCAATGGCCATCAACAGGTCCATCATTTCGTCAAAAAAGGCCTCCGTGCTTTCGCCGTCCCTGAGGGTTTTTAACAACACCTCAGATAAAAACATGCAGAAAGCTTGCTTCATGGGATTGCTTTGCAACACCATCCACCGCGGCATGGCCGTAGCGTCTTTCACCCGCTCCAGCTGCCCCTTGTTTCGGAAGGTGACCTCACACTGCAATGCCGTCAAGGGCATCAACATCGAGGGCTTGATGACTGCACTTTTTCCATGGCTGCTGTAAAGCATGTAGGCCTGCAAGCCCAGAGATCGCGTCCACAGCTTCAGGATCTGAGACTTGTCCCCATAAGGGATGCATCCAATGACCAGGGCTGCCGTTGTGACCTGCTGGCCCATCAACGAATGATCACGCCTTGCGCCACAGTCACCTTGCTTCCGTTAGGTCCAGAGACCCAGAAAAGGTAGATACCGCTTGGCGCCAGTCCCCCATCCAGGGATCTGCCATTCCAAGAAAACTGACCGCCGGTTGCCCTTCCTCTGCTGATCAACTGACCCGCTACATTGGTGACGACGATGTCGCTGTCTGCCGTCAGCCCTTTGATGGTCATGGGGCCTAGGTAGCCCGGACGAATAGGGTTTGGGAAGATCTGTACATCGCTTGCGTCCATGGAGGGCGCTGTGGCGGTGCCGCGGTAGGACACCAGCCCGCGAGTGGTGGCAATGAACACTTCGCCTGTGATGGGGTCAATGGCCATGGACTGAATCCGGTTGTCGGGCAAGGGTGCGTTGTCCTTGGTGTAATGCGCCACCGTCTCCAGCCCATCTGGGCTCAAAAGAAAGACCCCAGCATCCGCCGTGCCGACCCATTTTCTGTTGGCGCCATCCACTGCAATAGCCGTCACGGCTTGGTTGCCAAGCACCTTGCGAACAATGCCGTTGTCATCCACCAAAATGTGCTGTGCGTCGATGCTGCCGCCCGTGAAGGCAGAGTAAGGAGTGTAGCAGACCACCAAGCCATCAGCAGTGCCAATCCACACCTCCCCATCGTCCTCAAGGGCGATGCTGTAAACGCGGTTGGTTGGCAGGTTGCCGCTGTTGTTGCCCGACTTCAGGCTTCGAACCTGTGCAACCCCATTCTCAATCTTCACCGCAGCCAACCCACTGATGCGGGTCATCAACCAAAACTGGTCATCCACATCTTGAATGAGGTCCTTCACATTCAAGCCGTTGAGGGTGCCACAGGCATAGCCTGTCCATGTTTCCGTGAGGGGGTCGTAGCGATGCAGGGGCCTGTTAGACAAAGCATTGGTCATCCAAATGGCGCCGTCGTTGCCGTAGATCATGTCGCCCACACGGATGTCCGCCGGGCCAGAACCACCTGCCGGCAAGAGGCTGCTATTGTCCTTATCCCACAGTTTGTACAGGCTGCCATTTCGGTATTCCAGGATGCCCTTCCCCCAGCTGGACGCAAACCAATGACTCGTGTCTGATGGGTCGACAAGGGTGGCGACAATGTCCTTGCTGTTTGCCATGTAGCTGGCGTCAAACAATCGCCAGGATTCATGATCAAAGAGGTAAACACCTTCGTTGGAGTAGACCCCTGTCCAGGTGGCGTCGAGGGCACCCGGCAAGACATCCATGCCGCGAGGTTGTGCAATGACACGGAAGGCTTCTGCCGTGGGTGGGCCACTCAGGCTTCGGTGCTTGACATAATTAGGGTTGTCAATGAATGTCAGCCCTACGGAGGCGTTGGCGGTCCAGTAAATCATGTCGCCCTGGCTCTCCCCCATGGCAATGTCCATAGGCCTGTAGCCGTCATTGCCTCCATACCCACTGGCAATCACAAAGGGATTCAGCCCTTGCGCATCGAGTAGGTAGATGTCGTATTCTCGCACCACAGCCCATGGCTTCGTGGCGTCTCCTGTTGCCCTGACGCGACGCACAACCTGTGCTTGGTTGCCTAGATCTAAACCTATCCATTGGCTCCCGGATCGGCGCCATGCCCTGTTGCTTGAGTCGGTGGCCAGACAGACACCTTCCGGCCCTGCGGCCACAGAAATCAAATTGCTGTCTTGCCATGCAGCCACAGAAACCCACGATGACGGCAGGTACAAGGGGCTGTGAACATAGGCCTTGCGAAGGCCTTCTGTGGTGGCTGCCCATAGGGTGTCCCCGTGGGCGGCAATGGCATTGACCTGGGTGGTCAGGCCATCCAGTCGCAGCAAGTAGGTTCCCTTGATCAACGCCAACTCCATGTCAATTTCCACCACGCCAAATCCCGCTGCCGCAAAAGCTCGCTTATTGTTGACCACGGCAAAATCGCGAATCTGTGTTTTACCAAGGTGCTGGCCACTTTTTGGGACGTCTGCAATGATGCGGGTCTGTGTCTGTGTCCAGAGGTCGATCTGGCCATCTTCATAGCCCATCAAAATTGTGCGGCCATCCTTGCAGGCTTCGATTGTTGTCAGCCCTAGGTTGCTCAATCCATCTGCCAAGGAGTAGGCGTAAGTGCTTCGATTCACCCGGTCATACACAATCATACCGAGGTCCGATGCGGCCACTGCATGGTCGTCCAACAGGGCCACCGAATGGGTTGAGCTCATGGGGAAGTGGACGCGCCATTGACCAACCTCCTGTGGCTGTGCGACCAGTTCCGCTCCAGGGCGAATCAACAAGAGGATCAACAAGTAGAATGCCGGCTTCACAGGGCAAAGATGCAGTATCTTCGGGAGATGGCTCCGTTTCTGAAACAAATCCTTGCAGCGCCCCTGACTGTTGCATTAGCAGCCATGTTCATGATGTCTTGCGGCCCTCAACCAGACATTGCTCAGGTCATTAAAATTCAAAACGGTGGCTGGCACCAAGACAGCCTGCTAATCTTTGATGTTGCCGTTGAAGACAGCAGTCAAGTTTACCGGGTGATGGTGCAGGTGACCACAGACGATAGCTACCCCTACCAGAACCTCTACCTCTTTCGCGACATCCTCTCTGAGTCCCGCACGGAATACCAAGACAGCCTTCATTTGCAACTGGCCTCACCTCAGGGTGTCTGGCACGGTAGCGGCGTAGGCGCACTGAAGACCTTGGAGTTCCCTTATTTGCAAACGGGATTGCGATTCCCCCTCAAGGGCCACTACCTCTTTCGATTTCAGCATGGCATGCGGGATGTCAACCTGCCTGGCGTGACATCTGTTGCCCTCACCCTTTACCCTGAAAGTGGGCTATGAGCAAGCAAAAACCGCATGATTTCAAGGTCTGGCTGCGTCGCTTGTGGCTGCTAGCCATCAGTGGTCCGCTGGCCTTTGTGGTCATGATGATGTTGACATGGGCCGGGGTTTTTGGCTCCCTACCGTCTATGGAGGCTATCGTCAACCCTAAAAACTATTTGGCAAGCCAAATCCTTTCTGCTGACGGAAAGCAGATTGGCACCTTCTTCATGGAAAACCGGGTGCACGCCGACTACAGCGATTTGCCCGAGCACTTGGTGCAGGCATTGATCGCCACAGAAGATGAGCGCTTCAGGAGCCATTCCGGCATCGATTTCCGCGCCCTGGCTCGTGCCGTGGTTAACATGGGTAGAAATGGCGGCGGGTCTACCATCACCCAGCAAATGGCCAAACAGATGTTCCATGGGGTGGCGCACACTGGCAACCTGCAGCGCATCACGCAAAAACTCAAAGAGTGGATCATTGCCATTCAGCTGGAGCAACGCTACAGCAAGGATGAGATTATTGCCCTGTACTTCAACAAATTTGACTTCCTCTACCAGGGGGTTGGTGTGGCCAATGCCTCCAAGATTTACTTCAGCAAGGACGTGTCTGATCTCAATGTTTTGGAGTCAGCCGTATTGGTTGGTATGTTCAAAAACCCCTCGCTGTACAACCCCGCCAGGGCTAAATATGCTGACCGCGTCTTGCAACGACGCAACACGGTAATCCGCCAGATGCAACGCAACGATTACCTCAGCCAATCTGAGGCGGACTCCTTGGTCACCATGCCTATTGCACTGCGTTTCAATCGACAGGGCCACGACCAAGGCATGGCGCCCTACCTGCGCGAGCACGTCCGCCGGGAAATGAAACTGTGGGCCAGCTCACATCGCAAGCCAGACGGCAGCAAGTACAACATCTACACTGATGGTTTAGTGATCTACACCAGCATTGACAGCCGCATGCAGCGGGCGGCGGAGTCCGCCATGACAGCACACATGAGCAACCTACAAAAGGTCTTTTTCAAGCAGGTCAACAGCCGACGCGCAGGACCCTTCCATTTCCCGAAGGCAGACGCCGTGGTCGAAGGCAAAAAGCTCCTGAAGGCTGGCATGCGTCAAACCCAGCGCTACAGGAACCTGAAGCAATCAGGTGCCAGCAATGCGGCCATAGAAAAAGCCTTCAGCACGGCGATACCCATGAAGCTGTTTTCCTGGAGCGGGGACATTGACACGGTTATCAGCCCCATGGATTCTATTCAGTACTACAAATCCATTTACCAGACAGGGGTGCTGAGCGTGGAGCCACAAACAGGCTTCATCAAGGCATGGGTTGGGGGCATTGATTTCCGCCATTTCCAATACGATCATGTGATTCAAGGGCGGCGCCAAGTCGGCTCAACCTTCAAGCCCTTTGTCTATGCCGCAGCCATTTCTGAAAAGAAGTATTCGCCTTGCTTAGAAATTCCCAATGTGCAGACCTGCATTGAAAAGGGACAGTTTGGCCTGTTGGAGGATTGGTGTCCCAGCAATTCAGATGATGTCTACGGCGGAGCGCTCACCCTGAAGGAGGCCCTGGCCGGTTCCGTGAATTCTGTCACCGCTTACCTTATGAAGCAAATCGGGCCAAGGCCCGTGATCTCCATGGCGAAGTCCCTTGGCGTGAAATCCGCCATCCCTGAGGTGCCATCCATTGCCCTGGGTGCCGTGGATTTAAGCGTGTATGAAATGGTCGGCGCCTACACCGCGTTTGGCAACAAGGGCCTCTACACAGAGCCTATCGTCATGCTCAGGATTGAGAACAAGGACGGGGTGGTGCTCGATGAGTTTGTGCCTGAAACGCGGGAAGTCTTCAGCCCTGAAATCGCCTACACCATGGTTCAACTCCTAGAAGGCGTCACCAACAAGGGCACGGGACGCAGGCTCCGCCACAGCGGGGGCAGATACCTCAACGACATTGTCACAGGCTACCCCTATGGCTTCACCAATGACATCGCGGGGAAAACAGGCACCACACAAAATCAATCCGATGGATGGTTCATTGGCATGGTGCCTAATTTGATCACAGGCATCTGGTCTGGCTGCCAGGATCGCGCCGCCCACTTTGGCAGCACGTATTATGGCCAAGGCGCTACGGTAGCCTTGCCAATATGGGGGCTTTACATGCAGTCCCTGTATGAGATGCCTGAGCTTGGCATCAGCAAAGAACCCTTTGAGCGGCCACAAAACATGAACATCAACGTGGATTGTGATGTTGTTGACGTTCAAGCCGGTGGTAGCTTCAATGATGACGATGAATTCAATTAAACTGAAAACCCCATGATCAATCGAATCGTAGACAATGCTGATATAGCCCTTGAGGGGTTGGAAGATGGCATGACGGTGATGTTTGGTGGATTTGGCCTTTGTGGCATTCCGGAAAACAGCATCGCAGCCATCAGAAAAAAGGGCATCAAAAACCTGACATGCATTTCCAACAATGCCGGGGTAGACCACTTTGGACTTGGCATCCTTTTAGACAATGGCCAAATCAAAAAAATGATCTCTTCCTATGTGGGAGAGAATGATGAATTTGAACGCCAAATGCTCTCTGGTGAGCTGGAGGTGGAATTGATCCCGCAAGGCACCCTGGCGGAACGATGCCGTGCCGCTGGCGCAGGCATTCCCGCTTTCTTCACACCTGCCGGCTATGGAACGGAAGTGGCTGAGGGCAAGGAGGTGCGCGAGTTCAATGGCAAGCCACATATTCTTGAACATGCCTTTGACAGCAGCTTTGCTTTTGTGAAGGCTTGGAAGGGGGACGCCGCAGGCAACCTCATCTTCAAGGGAACCGCCAGAAACTTCAACCCCTTGATGGCCATGGCAGGAAAGATTACTGTAGCTGAGGTTGAGCAATTGCTTCCCGCTGGCCAGCTGGACCCCAACGAGATCCATGTTCCCGGCATTTTTGTCCACCGCATCTACCAAGGTCCGGCTTTTGAAAAGCGCATTGAGCAGCGCACGGTTCGTTCACGCTCTTAATTGACCTACTCATGGCACTTGATAAAAACGGCATCGCACAACGCATCGCGCAGGAACTACAAAGTGGTTGGTATGTCAACCTAGGCATCGGCATCCCCACCCTGGTGGCCAACTACATTCCTGAGGGCATTGACATCGAATTCCAATCAGAAAATGGCATCCTTGGCATGGGTCCTTTCCCTTTTGAAGGTGAGGAGAGCCCAGACCTGATCAATGCCGGCAAACAAACCATCACCGCCTTGGATGGCGCATCATTTTTTGACAGCGCTACCAGCTTTGCCATGATACGGGCACAAAAGGTGCAGCTGACGGTGCTTGGTGCCATGGAAGTCTCTGAAAACGGTGACATTGCCAATTGGAAAATCCCTGGCAAAATGGTCAAGGGCATGGGTGGCGCCATGGACTTGGTTGCCAGCGCTGAAAACATCATTGTGGCCATGCAGCACTGCAACCGCAAGGGCGCGTCCAAGCTGCTCAAGGCCTGCTCACTACCCATCACAGGCGTGCAATGCGTAAAAAAAGTGGTCACAGATCTTGCAGTCATGGACATCGATCCCGATCAAGGTTTCATCCTCAGGGAGCGCGCGCCCGGCGTGTCCGTTGAAGCGATTGTCGCTGCAACTGAGGGCCGGCTGACCGTGCCAGAACATGTGCCAGAAATGCAACTTGATTGAGACCTCACGCTTGCTGCAATGGTGTATCTTCGGACAATTCTGTCATCAGACAGGATCATGACAGACCCCATTAATGACCGACCATGGAAGCAAGCACTGCGTTGATTAACAATGAAGCCATAACCTTTGGCCTACTGATGGCCATCCTTGGCTTGGTTTTCTATTTCTCATCCAGAGACAAGTACGCTGGGTTCTTCAGGGTCATTCCCGCCCTGTTGCTTTGTTACTTTCTACCATCGTTGCTGACAACATTTGGGTTGGTTTCCGCAGATAACAACCTCTACTTTGTCGCTTCACGCTACCTCCTTCCAGCGTCTTTGATATTGCTCACGCTCAGCATTGACCTCAAGGCAGTGATTGGACTAGGCCCCAAGGCCCTGATCATGTTTTTCACAGCCACGGCAGGCATCATCCTGGGCGGACCAATTGCCTTGTTGATCACCAGTGCTGTGGCCCCAGACTTGCTGGGCGGCGTTGGTCCAGAAGCACTCTGGCGAGGCCTCTCCACCGTGGCAGGATCGTGGATCGGCGGTGGCGCCAACCAGGCTGCCATGTATGAAATTTTCCAACCCACAGATGGCCTTTACTCTGTCATGATCACCGTGGATGTGATTGTCGCTGAAATTTGGATGGCTTTTATCTTGATTGGCGCCGCGAAGTCAGACAAGATTGATCAATGGCTCAGGGCAGACAACAGCAGCGTCAAAACCCTACAAAACAAGATGGAAGATTTCATTGCTCGCACGGCAAAAATTCCCACCCTGTCTGATGTTATGATGATACTGGGCATTGCTTTTGGCGGCGTAGCCCTGGCGCATGTCGCCGGCGACTATGTGGCGCCATGGTTTGCAGAGCACTACCCCTACACGGCTAATTTCAGTTTAACCAGCGCCTTTTTCTGGATTGTGATTGTAGCCACATCCGTTGGTCTTTTGCTTTCCTTCACGAGGGTTCGGCAGCTTGAAGGAGCTGGCGCAAGCCGACTGGGATCCGTATTTATTTACATCCTGGTGGGCACCATCGGCATGAAGATGGACATCCGAGAGGTCTTCAATGAGCCAGGTTATTTTGCAGTTGGATTGCTGTGGATGATCTTCCATGTAGCTACCTTGATTTTGGTGGCGCGACTGATCAAGGCCCCTTTCTTTTTTGTTGCCATCGGCTCGAAGGCCAACATTGGCGGCGCGGCCTCTGCCCCAGTTGTTGCTGCAGCCTTTCACCCCTCGCTGGCCCCTGTGGGCGTTTTGCTAGCGGTGGTTGGCTACGCGGTGGGCACCTATGGTGGGTGGCTGACAGCTTTTTTGATGCACCTGGCTTCCGGAGATCCCGGACCGCTGATGCTTGGATCTTGATTCCCTTGTCATGATGAAGAACTCAACCCTTACCTCATTTTCTCTGCTGGCCTTGATGGCCCTACCCACACAAGCCTATGCACAATCCTCAAGCCAGAGCGAGGAGGCCTTCATCCACAGCCTCTATGCAGAAGCCTTGGATGTGCAACAAGGCTACCAATGGCTGGACGACTTATCGACCAATGTAGGGCCCCGCTTATCGGGGTCCCCCGGTGATTCAATGGCTGTTTTATGGGCGGTTGAAACCCTTGACAGCCTTGGTTTTGATCGAGTTTTCACGCAAGCCGTTGATGTGCGTCACTGGCAACGCGGCGAAGAAACAGCTGACTTTGAAAGCGCTTCAGGCAGCAAAGTATTGCATGTCACTGCCCTGGGCGGATCTGTACCCACTCCGGGAGGCAATGGCGGCGAAGGCATCACAGCAGAAGTTATTGAGATTGTGGGCCGGGACGACCTGCACGCAAAAGGCCACTTACTCAAAGGAAAAATTGCCTTTTTCAATGAGCCCATGGACCCGGGCTTGATTCGCACAGGCTCTGCTTATGGCCGAGCCGGATGGCAGCGATGGGGCGGCGCCTCTATGGCGGCAAAATATGGCGCAGTGGCCGTAGTGGTTCGGTCCCTGACCCACAGGCAAGACGATTTTCCCCACACGGGAGCTATGGCTTATGAGGAGAAAGTCGCAAAAATTCCCGCTGCAGGAATTAGCACAAATGACGCAAATTGGCTTAGTTATGAGCTAAAAACAGCAAAAAATGGCCATTTTCACCTTGTTTTAGGCTGTAAAGAGAAAAAACGGAAAACCTCCTACAACGTGATTGCGGAGTGGACAGGCAGCAGCCACTCAGATGAGGTGGTGGTGGTTGGCGGCCACCTGGATTCATGGGACCTCGGGCGCGGAACCCAGGATGACGGCGCTGGTGTCGCGCATGCCATGCACGCCTTATGGCTATTAAAGCAGTCAGGCTACACCCCACACAGAACCCATCGCATCGTTCTCTTTGCCAACGAAGAGTTTGGCCTGGACGGCGCAAGGGCCTACGCCAACGAGGGGCTTGAGGCGGGAAGAAAGCATGTCATTGCCCTAGAGTCTGATGGCGGGTCTGGCGCGCCAAGGGGCTTCTCTGTGCACGACGTGCCTGGCGCCATTGAGGCCATCAAGCCATTCGATAAGCAGCTTGCACGCTACGGTTGCAGGGATTGGGCCATTGGTGGTTCAGGTGCTGATGTCGGTCAGATCGATGACGATGGCGTCTTGCTCATTGGCTACCGGGGCGATAGCCAGCGCTATTTTGACTACCACCACACGGCACAAGACAACATGGACTCCGTACACCCCAGAGAGCTCGAGATGGGATCCGCATCCATTGCGGCCCTTTTGTACCTGCTTGACAAGAATCTGGTTAGCCGCTAGTAGGCCAGTAAGGCTTGCATGGCCTTTGCTACTTTATCTGCACTAGGCAACAAGGCCGCTTCCAGCGTGCTGTTAAGCGGAATGGCAGGGGTGCTTTCAGAACCAATCACTGTAACGGGCGCATCCAAGGAGTCAAAACAGGCCGCCTGAATACGTCCAGCAAGGGACTGGGCAAAGCTGTTGGCTACTGGCTCCTCGGTGATAACCATGACCCTTCCATGCGCTGCAGAACGCTCCGCGATCAATGCTTCGTCGATCGGAACAATGGTCCGTAAGTCCACAATTTCCACCCCACCATTCACCTGTTGGCTTGCCTCTAGGGCCCAGTGTACTCCTCTGCCATAGGTAATGACACAAAGGCTTTCACCCGCCTCAGGCTTTGCCGCTTGAACGATGCGACCCTTGCCAAAGGGTATAGCGTAATCTGCGTCGGGCTCAATAGTTTTGGCTGAATCTGTGCCAGGTATTTTGGACCAGTACAGCCCTTTATGCTCAAGCATGACTACAGGGTTGGGGTCGTAGAAGGCGGACTTCATCAAGCCCTTGAGGTCTGCCCCATTGGACGGGTAGGCCACCTTAATGCCACGAATATTGCTGAGGACTGACTCTACCGATGAGGAGTGGTAAGGCCCCCCAGACCCATAGGCCCCAATGGGCACACGTATGACAGCACTCGCGGGCCATTTGCCATTAGAGAGGTAGTTGGATCGGCTTAGCTCGCTAAAAAGCTGGTTTAAGCCGGGCCAGATGTAATCAGCAAATTGGATTTCCACGATGGGCTTCAATCCCACGGCGGCCATACCAACGGTGCTGCCAATAATAAAGGCTTCTTGGATTGGGGTGTTGAAGGCCCGATCGTCGCCAAATGTTTGCGCCAAGGTGGCAGCCTCCCGAAAGACACCACCCAATCGGTGACCGACATCTTGTCCGTACAACAATGCTTCAGGGTGCTCTTCCATGATTTCACGGATAGCAAACAGGGCACAATCAACCATCACCGTGGATTCCCGATCTGCGGGCGCTCGCTCGCCCCGCTCCTCAGTGATGGGGCTTTCTGCGTAGCAGTGCGTGAAGAGGTCTTCTGCAGAGGGATCTTCTGCCGCCATGGCGCGCTCAAAGTCTGAGGCAACCAATGCATTGGCCTTCTTCACAAGACCCTTGAGCTGATTGGCATCAACCCCTTGTTCAACCAAGAAGTCATGAAGCTTAGGAAATGGGTCACGCTTGGCCGCTTCGTCCAAATCGTCCCGGTACCACTCCATGCGAACCCCCGAAGTGTGGTGATTCAACAACGGAACGGTTGCGTGGATTAGGTGGGGCTGACGACCCTCTCTCATGGACTTCAAGACTTCACGCACGGCGTGGTAACAGGCGGCAAAGTCGCTGCCGTCTACCTGCACCACCTTGATGCCCTTAAATCCTTTTGCGTACTCTGCAGCATTGCCTGACCGGATTTCATCCGCCCGAGCAGAGATGTCCCATTCATTGTCTTGTACAAGCATCAGCAAAGGGTACTGCTTCAATGCAGCCATTTGCAACGCCTCGGAGACTTCACCCTCAGTCATGGCAGCGTCCCCAATGGAGCACATCACCACGGGCTTGTCGTCCCCCCATCCATCAGTCAAACCCTGCTGTTCGCGGTACTGTATGCCCATCGCTGCCCCTGAGGCAGGAATGGCCTGCATGCCGGTGGCAGAGGATTGGTGAGGGATTTTTGGTTTGTCGTCATCCTTCAGGCTTGGGTGACAATAGTAGGTTCTTCCACCAGAAAAGGGATCGTCTTTTTTTGCCAGCAATTGAAGCATTAAATCATACGGGGAAAGACCCATACCTAACAACATGGCGTCATCCCTGTAATATGGGTAGGCGTAGTCACAAGGCTTGAGCTGAAGCCCCATGGCCAACTGAATGGCCTCATGCCCCCTGGAGGTTGCATGAACATAGGTTTGAGTCACAGCCTTCCGCTTTTCATAAAGCTCAGTCATGGCCTTCGCTGTTGCCATGAGGCTGAAAGCCTTGAGTAGGATATCTGGAGATTGCTTGCCCATGCTTATGAGGGTTTGGTTTGGCAAATCAGACTTGTGACAGGCAGCTGCTTGAGCTGCAAGCCCGGCTTGTTGTTTCCCTCGCTGCCGTCAAGGGCTTTGAACACCGGCAATAGCATGTGTTGCCTGATCATCCGCCGAGCTGAGATTTGATGTGCGCAATGGCGGATTTTGCCTCAGGACGAAGCACCAAAGAGCCTGAAATGGCCGCGCGCTCCAGCAGCAGTTCGCCCCAATGGTCAGTGCCTTGCCAGAACACCTTCTTCAAGGCTTTCATGGCGTCCATGCTTTGCCCCGAAAGGCTGTTTGTCAATCGTTCAACGCCCGCATCAAGCGCCTCCACATCATCAAAGACTTCTGCGTACAAACCATTGGTCGCTGCCCATGAGGCGGTCCGGAAATTTGTAGCGTCAATGGCCAGCTGGCTCATGGCGTTGCTGCCAATTTTTCTTTCCACCGCAGGGCCAACCACGAAGGGCCCGATACCAACAGCTAACTCACTCAATTTCACAGAAGCAAATTGGGTGGCAAAGCAATAATCTGTGGCGGAAGCAATGCCAACACCGCCACCCACGGCTTTGCCATGGACGCGGCCAATGATGAACTTGGGGCAGGTTCGCATGGCATTGATAACCTTTGCAAAGCCAGAGAAAAACTGCAAACCGTTTTTGTCATTGTCAATGGCCGCCAATTCATCAAAGCTTGCGCCGCCACAAAACGCGCGATCACCGCCAGATTTTAAAACCATGACCTTGCTCTCGTTGCTAAGGCCTTCTTCAGTGATCATGGTCGCCAACAGATCCAGCAGCTTCCCCGGCAAGGAATTGCTCAAAGGATGAGAAAAGGTGATGGTGGCAACTGCCGCATTGCGGCTCAGGGTAACGCTGCCTTGATCAATGGGGTTGGTGCTCATGAGTCAGTCAAATGGAACGAGTTGTTCAAGGTACAAAAGTAGCGTGGGCCACGTTCATGGCGATGGAATTTAACAGGCCTCCACTGATATTTTTAATTGGTCGTAAATCAAAATCCATTGAAATTGATGGTTTGGAAGCCATTGCAAGGTTCAGGTTAGCTATGACTGGTCCAATTTTCGTACCATGGTTAAAATCGTGGCAACGGCAACGGATTCATTTTCATCATCAATGACTTCTACGTAGTATTTGACAATGCCCTTGGCGATGTCATCCTCACTGCGTTTTTCCTGGTTGATTCTTTCCTGCACCGTCAGTTTCACATGCACAGAGGTGCCCGGATAGACCGGCTTGGTGAACCGGCAGCTGTCAATCCCATAGTTGAGCAGAACAGGCCCTTTTGCCGGGTCAACAAACAAGCCTGCAGCCCGACTTAGGATGAAGTAACCATGAGCGACACGGCCAGTGAAAATGGTGCCGTCAAGGGCGTTTTCATCCATGTGCGCGTAAAATTTGTCGCCACTGAGTTCGGCAAATTCATCGATGTCCTTCAATGTCACCAGGTGACTTTCCGTTGTGACCGTTGAGCCAATTTTTACCTCTTCAAAATGCTGTCGAAACAAATGCGGGCTGGCTTCCGGCCGATCAGCTCCTGGCAGGTGCTGGCCAGCGATGTGGCTGAGCATGTTAGGGTGTCCCTGCACAGCTGTTCGCTGCAAGTAGTGCATCACGCCGCGCATACCACCCATCTCTTCACCATCGCCAGCGCGACCAGGTCCGCCGTGGGCGAGCAGGGGCATGGGTGAGCCGTGACCTGTGGACTCTTTTGCGCAACTGGCATCTAGGATGTGGATGCGGCCATTGCTGTAGGCAGCCTCCAAGGTGAAGGTCTTAGCCACGTCTTTGTCAGCAGTCACAATGGAGGTGACAAGGGATCCCTTGCCCTTGGCGACCAGGTTAGCGGCATCACTCAAGCTCTTGTATGGCATCAGGGTGCACACGGGGCCAAAAGCCTCCACATCATGTGCCTTGGTCTTGCCATATGGGTCATCACATCGGAACAGAACAGGGGCAAAGAAGGCGCCATCCGCATGGTTGCCCGTGGGATTTCCTGAGCCGTCCAAGTTGCCATGAACCAAGGTTTGGTTGCTGGATAAGATTTGCACGGCGTCTTGCACGCGCTGAATTTGTTCAAAGGAGGCCAGTGAACCCATCCGGGTTCCTTCCACAGAAGGGTCACCATGGGTGGTCTTTGAGAGCCTGCCTGCGATGGCTGCTTGCGCTGCGTCCAACAAATCCTCAGGCACCATGGCTCGGCGAACAGCGGTGCATTTTTGTCCGGTTTTCACCGTCATTTCTCGCACAACCTCTTTGACAAACAAGCCAAACTCCACACTTTCAGGGTGCGCGTCAGGACCCAGCACAATAGCATTCAAGGAGTCAGCCTCCAGGTTGAAGGGCACGCCGCGATCCATAAACAGGGGCTGCTGCTTGAGGGCGTAGCCGGTTGCCTTGGAGCCCGTGAATGACACCACGTCACCGCGTTGCACATGGTCCAATATGCCCCTGCCTTTACCTGAAACCAACTGCAAAGCGCCTTCTGGAAGGATGCCGCTGGCAATGATGTCTCGCACCATGGCTTCCGTTACATAGCTGGTGTACTCCGACGGCTTGACCACCGCAGGAACCCCCGCAAGCAGGTTAACCGCAATCTTTTCCAGCATCCCCCAGATAGGGAAATTGAAGGCGTTGATGTGCACAGCAACGCCCCGCTTTGGCAACATGATGTGATGTCCGATGAAGCTCCCTTCTCGGGACAGTCTGGCCGGCTGACCCTCCACATAATAGGGCAGATCCTGAAACTCTCTGCGCAGGGTAGCGTAGGCAAACAGGTTGCCAATCCCACCATCAATATCGATCCATGAATCTACCTTCGTGGCACCGCTTTGTGCGGAAACAGGGTAGTACGTCGCCTTGAGAGAGGTCAGGTGCAGAGCCAGAGCCTTGAGCATCAACCCGCGCTCAGGAAAGGTCATGGCACGCAAGGACGGGCCGCCCTTGTCACGGCCATAGGCTAAGATGTCTTCGTAGTTCAGGTCTGAACTGGCAACGGTGCCAACGCTTGCGCCTGTGATGGCATGACGAGCTTCATACTCTGCCGTGCCGCCGGAGGTCCATTGACCTAAGACATAGTTCTGAATATGGTTCATGCTTACTTCAACTCAGTTATGCCCATGTGCCAGAAGGCAAAGGCGAATTTGTCAATGGCTTCTTCAATAACCATGGCTGTAGGCTTGCCTGCGCCATGACCCGCATTGGTTTCAATGCGAATCAAGGTAGGGTTAGTGCAGGATTGTTTAGCCTGAAGCTCTGCTGCGAACTTAAAGCTGTGCGCGGGCACAACCCTGTCATCGTGGTCACCAGTGGTCACCATGGTTGCGGGGTAGCAGGTGCCCGCAGTCACATTGTGCACTGGACTATAACCCAGCAAGTAGTTGAACATCTCATCGCTGTCTTCAGCCGTGCCGTAGTCGTAAGCCCACCCCGCACCTGCGGTGAAGGTGTGGTAGCGCAACATGTCTAGAACGCCCACTGCCGGGAAGGCAACCGCAGCCAATTCAGGACGTTGCGTTATAACGGCGCCAACGAGTAGTCCGCCATTGGATCCGCCCGCTAAAGCAAGCCTCTCATGGGACGTGTAGCCGTTGTCAATCAAGTAGTCTGCGGCGGCAATGAAATCGTCAAAGACGTTTTGCTTTTGCATTTTGGTGCCAGCAACATGCCAAGCTTCGCCGTACTCTCCGCCACCGCGAATATTAGGTATAGCAAGAATGCCCCCCTGCTCCATCCACACCGTGTAGCTTGTAGAAAAGCTAGGCTTCAGGCTGATGTTAAACCCGCCATACCCGTAAAGCATGGTGGGGTTGCTGCCATCCAAGGCCAGACCTTTTTTGTGGGAAATGGTCATGGGGATGACTGTACCATCAGGTGAGGTGTAAAAAATTTGATTGGAGACAAAGCCACTGGGGTCAAAGTCAATTTCAGAGGCATGGAAAACAGAGGATTCACCACGCTCTGTGTCGTAAGCATAAATAGTGCTTGGCGTAATGGCGTTGGTGAAATTGTAATACAAGACATCAGCGTCGTCTTTGCCGCCAAAGCCACCAGCAGTTCCAACACCGGGCAACTCAACCCGCCGGATCAACGCGCCTGTTAGGTGGTATTGATCCACCGTGGTCAACGCATGTTCCAGGCTTTTGACAAAGAGGTAGCCACTGCCCATGGTGAAGCTGATGGGGAATTCCCGCTCAGCAATAACCTCTTCCCAGGCGTCTGCTCCCACGGCAATGCCCTGGCTGACCATCAAGCGATTGTTGGGGGCACCATCATTGGTCTGAATATAGAGTTTGCCCTCACGGCTTGTGACCACACCATACTCCTTGTCAAAGCCTTCTGCAATCAGCACCAGGGCGCCGTCTGCATCGCGCAGGTCCTGAACATAGAGTTCATTGCCAGTGGTCGACACGGCAGCTGTCACAACCAACCAGTCGCCATCATCAGTCACCTGCCCCTGAACATAGCGCCTTGGCAAGTCTTCACCTCCAAAGATCAATTCATCTTCGCTTTGCACATCGCCTAGGCGGTGATAAAACAAGCGATGCACATCGGTCATGCCTGATAGCGCAGAGCCCTCTTCAGGCTTGTCATACGAGCTGTAATAGAAGCCGGCATTGCCAAGCCAAGCCAAGCCAGAGAACTTGATATCCGCCAGGGTGTCACCCAGGCGGTTGCCGGTCACGGCATCAAGGATGATAACCTTGCGCCAGTCGCTGCCACCCTCACTGATTTGGTAGGCAACCAAGCTGCCGTCAGGGCTGAATGAGATGCCGCCTAAAGAGGTGGTGCCATCGGCACTGAATGTATTGGGGTTTAAGAACACCTCTGCATCAGCCTCGTCGCCATCCAAGACAACCCGGTAGAGGATGTATTGACTTTGTAGACCGTCATTGCGGTAAAAGTACCTGAAGTCCCCTTCAATAAATGGCGCGCCGCGCTTGGCGTAGTTCCATAGTGCAGACAGGCGATCACGCAAGGCAGCGCGGAACGGAATCTCTTCTAGGTGTGCAAAGGTTACCGCATTCTGTGCCTCTACCCATTGCGCCGTCTCTTCAGACAGGTCGTCTTCCAGCCAGCCATAAGGGTCGGCCACGTCATGACCAATAGTGGTCTTCACGTCGCTGGAGTCATAGCGCGACTCAGGGTAGGTAACAGGTGATGACTCAACGCCTGAAAAGTTGACACATGAGGCAAGCAAGGCAGACATAAGCAATAGGGAGAAATAGTTTTTCATAGCCATAAAGATACCTACCATGAGCAAAGCATGGGTACAAAAAAAGGCCGCCCCTTTCGGAGCGGCCTCTTAATTAATAGAGCTTTCGCTTATCGCTGGATGGCGACACGCATAGTGCGGTTGCCTTCATCAGTGTTCAAACGAATCATGTATACACCGGAAGCCATGTCGCTGAGGTCCATGTCAAGATCTGCCTGACCCGTAGTCCACAATGTGGCACGGAGCACTTGACCTTGCATGTCAACAACCGTTACTTCAATGTCGCCCTCTAACTCTATGCGTTCGAGAGTAAACTCGCCACGCGTTGGGTTTGGATAAAGCGTCACACCGGTGACTGCCTCAGGCAGGCCAACAGAGCAGTCATAACACTTAGTGAAGCAAACTACGCCAAGCACGGTGTCAGTGACACCTAAGCTATCTACGCGGTTGTTTCCACCAAAGCCATCATCTTCGCCACAAGCGGAGAGGTCTCCACTCGCTTCTGCGTCGTTCCAGGTCTTACCGTTAAGGTATTTGTAATAGATCTTGGAGTTGATCGGCGCGGCAACTGTTACTTGATAGATGCCGTTACCAGCGGTATCAAGCATTACAGTACCTGCAGGAGCCCATCCTTGCATTGAACCAGCTACGTGAATTGAATCACCGCTGACAGAGCCATTGGCAATTTCCCAAGCCATATTCACCTGGAAGGTGACATTGATCTGACAATCGGTACATGCCGCAAAGCACACAACCGCTGCAGTATCAGCTAGGTTGGCAATGCTGTCACCACGGTTCCATGAACCATTGTAGCGACAATCTGTAGGCACGTTTTCGTCAGAACCCCAAGCACCACCGTTGATGAACTTGTACTCAAGATGCTCATCCAAGTAAGTGTTGATCGTGTACTCATAGATGCCATCACCGTTAGGGTCAGTCATAAGTGTAGCAGAAGGGTTCCATCCCTGGAAGTTGCCCGCAATGTGGACACCAGCTGGGTGAATGGTTTCCTTAGCCATATTCACAGACACTGTGTATGTCGCTGGTGTGCGACACTCGGGGAAGAATGTTCCAAACGCTTGACCGGCAGTCAATGTGGTACCCGACGTGTGAGTGAGCAAGGTGTCACCACTATTCATGTCGGTGACATTAAAGCCTACCTCATCAGACCATGCCCCAAGGTTGCCCAAGGTGACAGAGGCTGAATCCATGCCACAAAGCATGACAGTATCAGTAAACGAAGCACCAAGCGCGAAGCCAGAACCTACATTGGATACCGAAACCAATCCAGACTGAGTGAAGGTCAGCGTGTTGCCCTGCCAGCCGTCACCGTAGGAGTCGGTCATGTAAACAATGAAACCACATTGTTCAACAGCAGCACAAATAGCAGTTGTAACAGCCAAGTCACTAGACCAGCCAGACGTGTCGCCCACGGCACAGATCTCACGAACAGACACATCATAAGACGTTGCTGATGTCAAACCTGCAATCGATGCAGACGCACCATTGCTCATGTAAGCAGAGCCACCTGTTAGGCGGTAGCGCACCTCATAGCTCAATGGTGAACCAGTGTTAAGGCTATAGCTAGTCCATGCCACATCAAATGATGTGTTGGTGATATTGCTAGCGGACACTCCTGATGGAGCTCCACAGCTTTGTAGAACATCTACAGAGACATTATCAATGGCTATATCACCAGTATAGCTTGTTCCTTTTTCTGCACGAAGGCGGATAGTGAACACGCTCATTGGATTAGTTAGCACGGTGTTGCGTGTGATCCAAGGATCAGTAGCTCCTGTTTGTTGTTGGCCAACAATAGAGTCAAACGTGACCCAACCGCTTCCAGCATCATACTCAGCATACAAGTTGCCCATCGTTGCACCATACATATGGTAGTCATAAGAGAAAACCAAATTAGAGTCAGTGAACTGCATGTTAGGCATCGTTACCGTTGCAATATTTCCAGTGGTGCCATATGAGGCCTCTGAATAGATGAAGTTGCTTGCGGCCGCGGGGCCAGTGCTACCAGAAGGCGTGGTTCCTGTACCAACAACCCAACGGAATACATTCTGCGTAACAGCATCTGGGCTCGGTGTCCAGCAAGCATCAAAGATGCTGTTGTACGGGACGCCCCAGATGGGAGTCCAAGACGCGGTGTCCTCAAAATTCTCAGTGAATGGCAGGCTTGTGACGATTTGACAAGAGCTACAGTAAGCCAAGAATGAGCCGAAGCTGTATCCAGTAGTCAATGTGGTACCTGACGTGTGAGAAAGTACTGTGTCACCGTAAGGGCCGACAACATCAAAACCAATTTCACCAGACCATGAACCAAGGTCCAAAGTAACAGTGGCAGAAGTCATGTCACACAAGCTGATAGAGTCAGTGAAGGCAGTGCCCGTTGCGAAGCCAGCACCTAATGTACCAACAGCAACACCAGATTGTGAGAAGATCAATTTGTTGCCGTTCCATCCGTCACCATAAGAGTCAGTCATGTAAACCATGTATTGACATTGGTCGGCAGCAGCACAAAGGGAGGTCATAACAACCAAGTCACTAGACCAAGAGCCGGTGTCAGCCACAGCACAGATCTCACGAACAGACACATCGTAGGACGATGTGGCGGTCAAGCCAGAAACAGTGGCAGACGCACCATTGCTAGTGTAGGCTCCTGTGGAACCGTTTGTGCGGTAACGCACCTCGTAGCTTAATGATGACGAACTAGTGCTGCTCCATGCAAGATCAAAAGAAGTCATGCCAATGTTGGACGCCGTCAATGTATTGGGAGTCGGGCAAACAGCGCCCGAAGCAATCACGATGTTGTCAATGGCCATGTCGCCGGTATAGCTAGCTCCTCTTGTTCCGCGGAAGCGAATGCTGAAGATGCCAGCTGGCGTAGTAAGCAGGCTGCTGCCTGTAAGCCAAGCTGCAGCATTAGACGTTTGTTGTTGGCCAACAATGGAGTCAAACGTGACCCAACCAGTTCCGTTATTAGACTCCAAATACAAGTTGCCCATTGTGGCACCGTACATGTGGTAGTCGAAAGAGATAGACAGAGAAGAGTAGCCAGACGTCATGTTAGGTCCCGTCACCGTTGCGCTAGCGCCTGCGGAGCCACTAGATGTCTCTAGGTAGAGGTAGTTGCTTCCGTTTGAGGCGGCCGAGGGACCAGTGCCAGAAGAACCGGTGCCTCCTGTGCTGACGTTCCATCTAAGGCCAAAAGTGGGGTTAGGTGTCCAGCAAGCATCAAAGGTGGTAGAAGGACTCCAAGACGTTCCATCAAAACTTTCAGCGTAAGGCAGGCTTGTGACAAGGGCACAAGAGCTACAGTAACCCAAGAATGAGCCGAAGCTGTATCCATTAGCCAAAGTGGCGCCAAAAGTGTGAGAAAGTACTGTGTCACCGTAAGGGCCGACAACATCAAAACCAATTTCACTAGACCATGCGCCAAGGTTCAAAGTAACAGCGGCAGAATCCACGTCACACAGCATAACCGAGTCAGTGTATGCAGAGCCTGCTGTGAATCCAGCACCCAGTGTGCCAACAGGATTGCCTCCTTGAGAGAACACCAAGGTGTTGCTATTCCATCCATCGCCATAAGAGTCAGTCATGTAAACCATGTATTGACATTGGCTAGTTGCGGCACATTGTGCAGGCGTAATGCTTGCAGAAGCGCTCCAAACACAGGTGTCGCCGATAGCGCAAATCTCACGTACTGCATAGTCGTAAGCTGTTGCTGCTGTAAGGCCAGACACTGAAATGCTGTTTGTTGTTCCAGAGGTGATGGTCCATGCGCTGGTGCTTCCGCTTAGGCGGTGACGCGCTTGGGTGCCAATGGTTGTGGCGTTGTTTGATGTCCATGTGGCATCAAACCCAATAGCTGTAACATTGGCTGCAGCTAATCCACTAACACCAAAGCAAGTCAATGCGGCGTACTCGTCAGCACCAATGTCAGGTGTGGTGGTTGAACGGCTGTCGCCATCAATGTCAGTCAATGTGCCAACAGGGGTGCCGGCATTGTCTGCTAATGCGCCTTGTGCGTGTAAGTCCGTTGCTGAGCTGAACAAAGGATCGCCAAATGCAGAGTTCGCATCCTGCGATGTGGCGGTTTGCCATGCAGCAAGTGTTGCTACAGTTGAGTTGTTGTACTTGAACGGGCTAGTGCCTGTTGCGTTGTAGACATTGTAGTCTGCTGTGAAGTACGTTCCCGCAACCGCAGAGCTAGATGCTTCTGCTGCATAACCTCCACCTGTGTTGGTGAAGATGTTGTTCTTAACCACGTTGCCAGCAGCAGTGAAGTAAGATGTGCTAGTTGACTTGTTTAAATACAGCGCACGTCCAGATGTAGATGATCCAGCGGCTGCAGACACAGAGTTGTGCAAGATGTCAAAGTTGTTACAGTGGTAGATGTAAATTCCACGAGCAGCTGAGGTGGTTGAAGACGAGTTCATCGCAACCATGTTATTCTCAATCACAGAGCGGTCGGTAGAGGATCCGTTCACATAATTTAGATAGATACCGTAGTTGGTTGACGTACCGCCCATGACGATATTGTTCTTCTTGATAGATACTTTGCCTGCTTGAGTGTAAGAGCTTGATCCAGAACCAGATTGGTAAATACCGTAGTAGGTTGCTTCGATGTCATTGTTTTCAAGCACATAGCTGGCAGGTGTTCCACCAGAAGGCGGGTTGCTGTATATGTAAAAACCGTAGCGGCAATTGACGATGGTGTTGTTTTGCACATCAACGCCAACAGCTGGGTAGTAGAGGTAGTTGTAACCACCAGTTCCAGTTAATGTATAGGTCACGGTGTTACCGTGAACATGCTGGTACTTCGCATACCTTAGGTAAATGCCATAGTAGGTCATGCTAATGGTGTTGTTGTCAAAAACTATGGTGTCCATCGATGTCGTGTATGACTTTCCGTAGACATAAGCAGCATAGGACACGTTAGAAAACGTGTTGCCTGTGATGGTCCAGTTGCCCTTTGCTTCTGTGGTGCTACTGTATGAGTAGTAGATGCCCGCGAAGTAGGAGCTGGTGCTTGTTCCTGCAGCACCAGTCAAGGTGTTGTCAATCAAGGAAATGTTCGTGTTAGCGCCATACTGATCAATCAAGCGACCGTAAGACGTTCCGCCAGTAGTGATAACTAGGCCTTTGATCGTCACATTGCTTGTGCCGTCC
Source organism: uncultured Flavobacteriales bacterium (assembly GCA_963925545.1). Lineage (GTDB taxonomy): Bacteria > Bacteroidota > Bacteroidia > Flavobacteriales > Schleiferiaceae > TMED14. The sequence continues at coordinate 40,845 of CAWUSA010000005.1, forward strand.
AAACGAATCGTCCAGTTGGTTGATGAAGATGCAGGAGAATAGGTAACAGTGGCTGCAGTCGTATTTGACGGGTTAGCCTGGAATGTTACCGTATTCGTGGTTGATGTTCCTGTGTATGCTGGAATCGTCACCTGCTCGGTGTAGGTGCCAGATGCAACGTTAAAGATAACAGGACCACTAACGCCCGAGGTGGATAGGGCAGTTGTCGCAGCAGCGAAGGTGGTGTAGTTGGAAGTACCTGAGCCTGAGGCGTCAATGGTGTAGGTTCCGGAGAGTTGACCGAAGGCGGGCAGTGCCACTAACATTAGGGCAGTTGACAACCAACGAAGTGTACGGTTTTTCATGCGAACTTTGTTTAGGATTATGTTAAGGCGTTAAACTTAGGCATTTTTTCAACAATAGGCGGTTAACAACCTCAAAAACTTCAATAGAAACAGCCCCTACGGGTCAATTTTTTATCGAAAAATCAAGATTTAGGCTCAAAACCACCGGAACTTCTCGGGCGATTGAGGTCCCCTTCCTGCAGGGGCTGGCAAGGGGTCAGCGTATCATGACACTCCTTGGGAAGTCTTTGATACCACTGGGTTCCTTCAGTCTTCCATGCGATGTCTTTTTCGGACATTTGCTTGACCATTTTTGCGGGGTTGCCAACCATCACCGCCCCGTCAGGCACAATGGTTCTCGCCTTGACAAAAGCCAGGGCGCCAACGAGGCAATTTTTTCCGATTTGGACATCATCCATGAGCACAGCATTCATTCCAATGAGGCAGTTTTCACCCAAAAAGGCTCCGTGGATGATTGCGCCGTGGCCAACATGTGCAGATTTCTCCAAAATCACGTCTTTTCCAGGGAAAGAATGGATGATGCAGTTTTCCTGCACATTAGAACCCTCCTTGATGGTGATGCGGCCCCAGTCTCCACGGAGCACTGCGCCAGGGCCGATATATACATTCTTGCCGATCCACACATCACCGGTGACATTGGCCTGAGGGTGTACAAAGGCCGAAGGATCGACCACGGGAACCATGCCTTTGAATGCGTAAAACATCAGATTTCGGGGTTTGCTAGAATCACCGCATAGCCTTGGCCTACGCCAACGCACATGGTCACCAGCGCGTACTTGCCCTTGCGGGCTTTCAGTTGCCTTGCTGCCGTCAGGGCCAATCGCGCGCCTGACATACCTAAGGGGTGGCCAATAGCGATCGATCCGCCGTTGGGGTTGATGCGGGGGTCGCGGTCGTCCAAGCCAAGGGCCCGGGAGCAAGCGAGCACCTGAGCAGCAAAGGCCTCGTTGAGTTCAATGATATCCATATCATCCAGCGAGAGGCCTGCTTTAGCTAAAACTTTTTGGGTGGCTGAAACAGGGCCAATACCCATGGTGCGGGGCTCCACGCCAACAACAGCAGAAGCAACAATTCGTGCCAGGGGGGTTAATCCATGGGCCTGAACAGCCGCCTCAGAGGCAACCAGACAGGCTGCAGCGCCATCATTGAGGCCGCTTGAGTTGCCTGCCGTCACGCTGCCGTCCTTGCGGAAGGCTGGCCGCAGGCCTGCCAGGGCGGTCAAGCTGCTGTTAGGCTTCGGGAATTCATCCATGGAAACCACAACGGGATCCTTTTTTCGTTGGGGAATACTCACGGGCACAATCTCGCCCTCAAAGTAACCGCTGGCCTGCGCCTGCGCGGTTTTTTCTTGACTCCAAACGGCATAGGCATCTTGATCCTCACGGGAGATACTGTAGGCCTCTACCAAGTTTTCTGCTGTCTCCCCCATAGCGTCCGTGCCATAGCTGTCTTGCATTTTTGGGTTGATAAAGCGCCAGCCAAAGCTGGAATCGTACATCTTGCTGTCTGTGCCATAGGCCCGGCCAGGCTTGCTCATCACATAGGGGCCTCGGGTCATGCTTTCCACGCCGCCAGCAATGAAGAGATCGCCATCGCGAGAGGCTACGGCGCGAGCGGCATGCACCAGGGCGCTGAGGCCGGAGGCACAAAGCCTGTTGACGGTCTCGCCAGGTACCGATGAGGGAAGGCCTGCCAATAGGCTTGCCATACGAGCGATATTTCGGTTGTCTTCTCCCGCCTGGTTGGCGCAGCCCATAATGACATCATCAATGGCCTTGGGGTCAAGGTCAGAATGTCGCTCCATCAAAGATTGGATCACGTGAGCAGCCAGGTCGTCAGCTCGGACAGAGGCAAGGGCACCGCCAAAAGACCCCACAGGGGTTCGGATGCCATCAATGAGGTATGCGTTCATAGGGAAGTCACCATTGGGTTGATTGAATAAAAACTGTGCCCTTGAACAGGGCAACGGGCTTGTCTTGGACAGTCACCGTCACATCGTAACGAGCCAGCGTCTTGCCTCGTTGGCGCTCTGTGGCAGTGGCGATGAGTAGGTCGCCAACGTGAATGGGTTTGGCGTGTGAGATACCGGTCTCAATGGATATGGCGTGCTGACCATGCCCGTTGCTGGCAAAGGCCAGGGCGGAGTCTGCTAGGGAGTAACTGATGCCGCCATGCGCCACACCAAACCCATTGGTCATATCGTCCCTAAGGGTCATCTGCAGGGTGGCAGAGCCCTGGGAGACGTCGACCACCTCAATGCCTAGCCATTGACTGAAGGCATCATTTGCCATCATAGTATCAACAATCTGTTTGGAATTAGGCATGCGGGAAGTTACTTGTTTTTTACCTCAGCATCCACATTGTCGCCCAGGTCCAGCGCCTCCTCAAAGCAGCCAATCATCACATCCACCACAATCAAGAGGTTATACTCGCTGAGCACGTCCTCCTCGACATCAAGGGTCAGTTGATCGTGCAAATACTGCCGAACCTCTTGAAAAACAAAGGGGCTTCGCGATCGGCGAGCCATATTTTCCGCATCTATGAGATCTGCAGCTCCATCCGCCTCCATGCTTTCCGTGACGTCCCTGGTGGCATCCTCAATGATGGCATCTGTGATCGTTTTCACTGGTATATCCGCGATAGTGAAGCCTTCGCGTAAAATCAAGGCTGAGTGAACCAGCAGATCATGCGCCTGGTCCTCAAACTCTTCAGATAGGTTGAGTAAAAAAGCGAAGAGGGCTGGCTGCTCATCCATGAAGTCGCTGAGCTCTGCTGCAAAGCGTTCCTGGCTCCAGGAACGGACTTGTTGAACGGCTTCTTGGATAGTTAGGATATTGTCAGACATATAGCGTCAGCATTCAAATAGTTGATTGTTGCTTGCCCTATCGACAAGCAAAGGACAAGGTCGGTAGCGGGTGTCGCCTGTGCGTTCTCGCAAAGCATTCAGTCGGCTTACGATGATGTCAAGGCCGGTCTCGTTAGCCCACTGTAAAAGCCCTTTGGGGTAGTTCACGCCTCGGAGCATGGCTGTTTCCAAGTCGGACGCTGAGCAGATGTTGCGGTAAAGGGCGTCTGCCGCTTCATTGAAGAGTAGGGCGGTGATGCGGTCAACAATAACCTGACCCAATGCGCGGTCTTCAGTGGCAGAAGGGTTGCTTGCGCCATCGGTGTAATCGTAAAAGCCCTTGCCGGATTTCCGGCCAAGCCACCCCGCGTCCAACAAGCGTTTCTGGGTGAGGTTGGGCCTGAATCTTGGGTCAAAATAAAATTGTGTCCAAACCGTTTCCGTCACCACGTAGTTGACATCATGGCCAATCAAATCCATCAGCTGAAAGGGGCCCATCCTGAATCCGCCAATCTCCCGCATGGCCCAGTCAATAGTTGGCACGTCAGCAAGACCTTCTTCAAGCATGTGCATGGCTTCAGCGTAAAAAGGCCTTGCCACCCGGTTGACAATGAATCCCGGGCTGTCAGCAGCGACCACGCCAGATTTTCCCCAAGCCTTCACGGCAGACTGGCAGCGTGCAAGGACATCGGGATCGGTGGCCAATGAGGGCACAATCTCTACCAAAGGCATCAAGGCTGCAGGATTGAAAAAATGCAAGCCCACCACGCGTCCCGGGTTGTTTACGCCGGCACTGATAGCGGCAATGCTCAATGAAGAGGTATTGGTGGCAAGCACGCAATCCTCGCTTACCACATCGTCAACCATTTGAAAGACGGATCGTTTGGCATCCAGGGATTCAATGATCGCTTCAATCACCAGGTCAGAGCCTTCCGCGTCTTTGAAGTTAACAATGGTGGTGATGCGGGCCAATGCCTCATCACAAGACTGCCTGCTGCGGCGGCCTTTTTCAACCAGCCGGCTGTAAACAGACTCTAGCTGCTTGATGGCAGAGGTCAAAGCAGATTCGTGGGTATCATAGAGCGTAACGTTCACCCCGGCTTCCGCCAGGACTTGTGCAATGCCGCGCCCCATGGCGCCCGCCCCAACAATAGTAGCTTGTTTGAATGGCTTCATTTTAATGTCCTTTAAATTGGGGTTTGCGCTTCTCTAGGAAAGCGGTCACGCCTTCTTTGAAGTCGTGACTTTCGCCCGCAATGTTTTGCAAGCGTCGCTCGAGCTCAAGCTGTACTTTAAGATCAGGGAAAACGACCGCATTGAGGGCTTCCTTGGTCAAGGCAAAAGCCTTGGTGGGTTGGGTAGCTAGCTTCAGGGCAGCAGTTGTTGCCACCGCCATCAAATCCGCATCAGCCACCGCTTGGTAAATCATGCCATGCCGTTCTGCTTCTTCAGCACCAATACGGTCGCCCGTCATCATCCAGGCGCTGGCTTTCGCAAAGCCTACCAGGCGCGGCAAGGTCAACGTGCCGCCAGTATCAGGGATCAATCCAATGCCAGCAAAGGCTTGGATGAACTTGGCCGAATGGCCCGCAAAGACCAAGTCGCCACACAGTGCCAGGTTGGCGCCTGCACCTGCAGCAACGCCATTGACGGCTACCACAATAGGTTTTTGCATGGCGCGCATGGCCAGCACTAAAGGGTTGTAGTGCTCACTGAGGATGGTGTCCAGCGAATGACCGGATGGGTCTGTGGCTTCAGCTAGATCCTGACCACTGCAAAATGCGCGGCCCTCACCTGTCAATAAAATAGCTCGGACGCTGTCATCACCAGCACACCGGGATAGCTCAGCCTGCAGAGCTAAAGCCATGTCTCGGTTAAAGGCGTTAAAAACCTCTGGTCGGTTCAGGGTGATGGTGCAGAGGCCATTCTCTGTGTGGGATCGAAGGGTGTTGTCCATAATGGGTGGGTTGAGACTAAGGCAAAGTTCGGCATTCTCAGGCATTCCTCATTGCCTCCCTTTTTAAACCCTCAATGGCATTTAAAATAATCAAAGGGCTCACGGCAATCCAGGCATCGGTAAAGGGACTTGCATGCGGTGGACCCAAAGGCGGAAACTAGCTCGGTTTGGGCGCTTTGACATTTGGGGCAGCTGACCTGAGCAGGCGGACCAAACAGCTCCCTCTTGTTATTGGTAGAGCCGACAGGGGGCGCAATGCCGTAGGCTCGGAGCTTGTCCTTGGTGGATTCGCTCAGCCAATCAGTGGTCCATGGGGGGTCAATCACCAAGTGGACCTTGACTTGTTGCCCTGTTTTCTCTGCCAAGGACTTTTGAACATCTTCTGCCATCATGTCCATAGCGGGACAGCCTGTGTAGGTTGGTGACAAGTCAACATCAATACCGTGTTCGCCTTGGCGAATATCTCTAACGACACCAAGATCCACAATGGATATGACGGGAATTTCTGGATCAGGCACCCCTTCAAGGCATGCCCACCACCCATGGGGGTCGTCCCCTACCATGTGGCATCCGGATAGGACCGCGGCAAAGATTGCATCTCTGACAACAGTAGGGCAAGAAACTCGCCGTGAGAACCTTCTTTGCCTTGCCAGATGGCAGCATCTGCGGCAGGCCGATTCAAGGTCGCTTGCGAAATCAAGGTGTCCATGCGGCTATCCCATCTAGGCTTCAAGGCTGCCACGTCAGGACCAACACCTTGCGTCAATGCCCATGCGTCCGCCTTGGACGCTTGAAAGAATTCTGCGCTATATGTCATCAAGCCTTGTAGGCTATTCTGCACCTTGTCATGGCTCTCTTGGGTGCCATCACCTAAACGAATCAACCACTCACTGCTGAACTGCACATGGTAGTTCACCTCTTTAAGGGCTTTCACGGCGATGGCTGCGAGTCGCTGGTCAGATGAACGGGTCAGTGCTGTTAAATAATCCTGATGAAAAACATCATACAGGCATTGACGAACCAATGTGTCGCCCCAGTGGCCATTAGGTTGCTCCATCATGCTATGGTTGTGGAAATCACCCACGTCGCGCAGGTAGGCGATGTGATCTTCCGTCATGTCATCGCCAATCAGTTCAGCTGCGTATTGGTAATACTGCCGGGCCAGGCCAATCAAGTCTAAGGAGATGTTGCTCAGGGCAATGTCCTGTTCCAGTATGGGTCCGTGACCGCACCATTCAGACAGGCGATGACCTAGAACCAAAGCGTCGTCCCCTAACTGAAGAACATAGTTGGTTAAATCATCACATGTGTCCCACTTCATCTGGAATGTCATAAAAGGTTGGGTGGCGGTAAACTTTGTCGTCTGCCGGTGTGAAAAGCAGGTCTTTTTCATCAGGTGACGATGCGGTGATAGCCTCGGAAGGCACAACCCATAGGCTCACACCCTCACTTCGTCGGGTGTAGACGTCTCTGGCGTTTTTCAATGCCATATCGGCGTCAGGAGCATGAAGGGAGCCAGCATGCTTGTGTGCTAGTCCATTTTTGCTTCGGACAAAGACCTCCCATAGGGGCCAGTTGCTGGTATCGCTCATGAGGCTTGATTTACTGATTTTCTTGCGGCTTGTTTGGCGGCAAATGCGGTGGCGGCTTCTCTAACCCACTGTCCTTCATTATGGGCTTTGTTTCTGGCTATAAGCCTTTGCCTGTTGCAGGGGCCATCGCCTTGAATGACGCGGTAAAACTCATCCCAGTTGATCTCGCCATAGTCATAAGACTGCCTGGATTCATCCCATTTGAGGTCCTTGTCGGGAATGCTTAGATCCAAAAACTCTGCATGCACCACGGTTTTGTCAATAAACTCTTGACGAAGTTGATCATTGGACTTTCGTTTGATGCGCCATTTCATGCTTTGCTCAGAATTGGGGCTGTTGTCATCTGTCGGGCCAAACATCATGATTGAGGGCCACCACCAACGGTTCAGCGCATCCTGCACCATAGCCTTCTGGTCCGATGTGCCGCGGGCGAGTTTCATGACAATTTCATAACCCTGGCGTTGGTGGAAGGACTCTTCTTTGCAAATACGGACCATGGCTCGGCTGTAAGGGCCATAGGATGTCCGGCAAAGCATCACCTGGTTGGCAATGGCTGCGCCATCAACCAGCCAGCCAATAACGCCAATGTCTGCCCATGTCAGGCTAGGGTAGTTGAAAATACTCGAGTACTTGGCCTTGCCTGAGAGCAAGTCCCTTACCATGGTTTCCCGGCTTGTACCTAAGGTTTCCGCTGCGCTGTATAGGTAGAGGCCGTGGCCTCCTTCGTCCTGCACTTTGGCAATCAAGATCAGTTTAGCGCGCAAACTTGGCGCACGCGTGATCCAATTGGCCTCAGGCAGCATGCCCACAATTTCAGAGTGTGCGTGCTGAGAAATTTGACGAACCAAGGTCTTGCGGTACTTCTCAGGCATCCACTGCTTAGGTTCCACCCTGTTTTCAGCAGCTACGTAGGAATCAAAGGTTGTTGTTAAGTCGACAGTGTTCGCCATAAGTTCAATTATATGTCGCAATTTACCTCGACATTCACCAACCTTCAATAAGAAATGTCATGGTCGGGATTCCGACCCTACTTTTGCTCCTGAATTAACCCATTTGGCATTTCATGTTCAAGCGTTTCAATAAAACTTCTCAGGCCCCACAAGGCCGCCTTTGCACCTTGAAATCTCAAAAGGGACGCAAGGCCACGTTCCAAGCCCTCACGGTCACCAAGGTTATGAAGGAAACCGCTGATTGTGTGAGTATTGCGTTTGAAAGCCCTTCTGATTTCACCTTTGTGCCCGGGCAATACCTGACGCTCAAGGTTGACATTGACGGGGAATCTGTTAGGCGATCCTACTCCCTCTGTTCCCACGCTGTGAACGAGGATCTTTGTGTGGCTGTAAAGCGTGTGGAGGGTGGCAAGTTTTCTACATGGGCGCAAAACGTGCAAGTGGGAGACGTGATTGAGAGCATGCCCCCGATGGGCAGCTTTGTGTTAGAGCCTGGCAGCAAAAAGGCAAGGAACATCGTGTGCTTTGCCGCAGGATCAGGCATCACCCCCATGCTCAGCATCATTAAGACCACCTTGTCAGAAGAGCCAGACAGTTGCATCAGCCTTTTTTACGGCAACAAAAACAGCGGGTCCATCATTTTCAAGTCAGCCCTTGAGGACCTCAAAGACGACTACATGGGCCGCCTTGAGGTGCGGCATGTTTTGAGCCGTGAAGACCAGGGAAGCGCCTTGCTTTATGGAAGAATGGACAAGGCAAGGCTTGAGGAGATGACACAGTCCTTTCCTGACATAGCGAAGGCCGATGAGGCATTTATTTGCGGGCCAGAAAGCATGATTCATGCAGCCAGTGAGGTGTTGATTGCTGCGGGGCTCAAAAAGAAACAGGTTCACTTTGAGCTCTTCACCGCAGCCACGTCAACCGAAGAAAAAACGGCAACAAAAGTAGAAAAGTCCAGCATTCAGCATGAGGTGACCGTCATCTTGGATGATGAAGAAACCCATGTATCACAAAGCGGCAAAATGGCCATTTTGGATGCGGCCCTCAAGGCGGGAGCTGACGTGCCGTTTGCCTGCAAGGGAGCTGTTTGTTGCACTTGCCGAGCCAAGGTTTTGGAGGGAACAGTCAACATGGACCTCAACTACTCTTTGACCGATGAGGAGGTGGCAGAAGGGTTTGTTCTGACCTGCCACAGCTTCCCAACCAGCGAGAAGGTGGTGGTTTCCTACGACGAATAACCAAGTACAACCATTGCCTTAAGCTTGTGGTGACTAACTACGCTTCAGCGTTGCCTGCTTTGCGACGCATCCATCGATGGGGCAAGCCATCTTCCAAAAAGGGTTCGCGCTCAACAACGAAGCTAAAGGCTTCATAGAAATCCACCAGGTAGGTCTGTGCCATGATGACAATGTCGTGCTCAGGCCAAGCGAGCAGAGCGTGATCCAAGGCTTGCTGAAAGACTTGCTTCCCTAAGCTTTCGCCGCGCCTTGATGGTAGGGTGACCACGCGACCAATGCTGGCTTCATTCACGTGGAGTCCTGGGGGGATCATCCGAGAGTATGCAATCACTTCTCCTTGAGGGGTTTCTGTCCACACATGGTGCGAGCGCTGATCTAAGTCGTCCAAATCCAAGTAGGGACAATCTTGCTCCACCACAAAAACAGCTGCGCGCAGCTTCAAAATTTCATAGAGCTCCTCCGTGTTGATGGCCTTGAAGGCCTTGCATTTCCATTCCATACTGTGGGGCAATGTCGTACTTTTGGGGCTTCATTCAAAACAAAAATTTCCCCATGGCAAGCATGCTTCAACTCATCAAAGACTACCCGACCCATTTAGCCGATTCATTGGCAAAGGTCCATCTGCTCAACTGGCAGGCTGGGACAACGGATATCCACCATGTGGTGATCACGGGGCTTGGCGGCAGTGGCATTGGTGGCTCTGTTGCGGCAGAAGTTTGTGCGGCATCGGCAACTGTGCCGATTGTGGTGAACAAGGGCTATGCATTGCCGGCATGGGTCAACGCCAACACCCATGTGATCGCATGCAGCTATTCAGGCAACACAGAAGAGACGCTGTCAGCCCTTGAAGACGCCACCAAGGCCGGTTGCATGGTCAGCGCCATCACAAGTGGCGGTCAGCTGCTGGCAAAGGCAGAGGCTGCAGGATGGAACCTCAGCGTGTTGCCCGCAGGCAACCCCCCTAGGTCCATGTTTGGTCTTGCCATTGTGCAGTTGATGGCCCACTTGGAGGCCATGAACATTGGGCTTGACTCAAGCTGGCAAACCCAAGTGTCAGACGCTTCAGTGGGATTGACACAGCGACGCGATGCGCAGATGGCTGAGGCTAAGGATTTAGCGATGCAAATGCAAGGCAGAACCTATGCCATTTATGCGGCCTCTGGTGTGGCAGGCGTGGCAACGCGATGGCGCCAGCAACTCAATGAGAACAGCAAGATGCCTGGTTGGGACTCAGAGGTGCCGGAGATGAATCACAATGAGATGGTTGGATGGGCCGGCGGAAACGACAGCCATATTGCCATCTTCCTGCACAGCAACAACGACCACCCGTCCAACACCTTGCGCATGAATTTGAATGCAGCCGCTATTGAGGCCTATGGTGTGCCGGTTTTGCATGTTCACGCCTACGGTGAAGGCCACCTGGCACAGTGTCTGGATTTGGTTGCTATGGGAGACTGGGTCAGCCAGATCCTTAGCGAGGTAAACCAAGTAGATATCATGGACATTGTGGTCATTGAAAAACTCAAGGCTGCATTGGCTGAAGCCGCAAAATCCTGACATGAAACGACCGCTGCGCTTTGTGGACATGGGCCTTGTGGATTACCAGCGCGCCTGGGACGTCCAAGAGGCCATTTTCGCGGAGGTTGTGGCCACCAAAATGACCAATCGAAAACGGGATGAGGCCATGCAGTTGCCCACCCAAGACAGCCTGCTGTTTGTTGAGCACCCGCATGTTTACACCTTAGGGAAGTCTGGAGACATTGCCAACTTGCTACTTACTGAGGAGGAGCTTAAAACCAAGGGCATCGTCTACCATAAAATCAACCGTGGTGGCGACATCACCTACCATGGTCCCGGCCAACTCGTTGGCTACCCCATCCTGGACTTAGAACAGCATTTCACGGATATCCATCGCTACCTCAGAACCCTGGAGGACGTCATCATTGCCACCCTGGCAGATTATGGGCTGAAAGGGGATCGAAGCCCTGGAGAGACCGGCGTCTGGTTGGATGTGGGAGGCCCTTTTGCTCGGAAGATTTGCGCTATGGGTGTGCGCGCCAGCCGATGGGTCACCATGCATGGATGGGCCTTCAATGTGAACACTGACCTACAGTACTTTGACTACATCGTCCCTTGTGGCATCAAAGGCAAGGGCGTGACCAGTTTGCACAGTGAATTGGGCCACGCAGTGGATGAAAACGAGGTCAAACAGAAGGTGGCAGCCCATTTCATTCAAGCATTTGGCATGGAGCTCAAACCAATGGCGCTCAAGAACATGCTGCAGCCTGAAAATTGGCTACCTTTTCAGGCATGAATGCCATCGTGAAAAAACTTTTTGGAACCCTTGTCACTATAGGTTTGCTCTATGTCTTGATTCATGCGTCTTGGTACAATTACCTCTTCAAAGGGGTCTACGCAACCTACCTCCAAGGGCACACAACCGCCAATATTTTTGACGGGGAGTCCTTTGATCAGGGCATCATTCACGCCCCGCCCGTTGGCACGCCATGGCCGGAAGCTAAAAGCACGAAATGGGCACCACCTACTGAGATTCAACAAACCCTAGACGCCTATGAGACCGGCGCCTTTTTGGTCATTCACAACGACAGCATCCGCCACGAAGATTATGGAAACAGGGTCTTGGTAAGCACCAAAACCAACAGCTTTTCCATGGCAAAATCCATCCTGACCATGATGGTTGAGATTGCCATTGAATCGGGTGATTTGCCGGGGTGGGACGCTTTAGCTATTGACTATGTGAAGGAGCTTCATGGTCCCGGCGCGTCACAGTTGACACTGGCCCATTTGACGGGAATGTTGGCAGACCTGGATTGGGATGAAGATTATTACAACCCTTTTGGCATCACGGCAAAGGCCTTGTATGGTCGGGATTTGCGCGCCACCGTGACCCGCTGTGCCGTGGGCGACCAAGTGGGTCAGCGCTACGAATACCAGTCAGGCGCAACAGCGTTGTTGGGTTTTTGTTTGGAGGAAGCCACTGGCACGCCTTTGGCTGAATACGCCTCTGAGAAATTGTGGTTCCCTTTGGGTGCTGAAATGGATGCGTCATGGCACTTGGATGATGTGGGTGAGGCCATTTCTTTCTCCAGCTTCAATGCCACAGCCAGGGATTTTGCGCGCATTGGTCATTTGGTTTTGAACCAGGGCAATGCCTTTGGGGAGCAATTGATAGACAGTAGTTTTTTTGCCACAGCGACTGATCCGGGATTGGCACAATTTTATGGCTACTCTTTTTGGTTGGGCGACGCCCCATCACCGGACCCTTTGTCAAACGCCACCAGGCCCTTTGTTGCCCTTCGTGGCCACCTGGGCCAATGGATCATCACCTTCCCAGGCTTGGATTTGATCATTGTGCGAACGGGCCATGCAGAAGGCAAGGAGGTTGGTGAGGCCCTTCCTGCATCCTTCATGGCTGTGGCGTCAGCCTACGCGTGGATGCTGCCGGCAAACGGCCATTAAGATGGCAGAGTTTCACATCCAAAGCATCCATGCCGGCGAACAATTGCTGGTCAATGACATCCGCTTAAGCTTCAAGCAAGGCGAGTGCTTGGCATTGGTGGGTGAGTCAGGATCAGGTAAATCTTTGTCTGCGTTAGCCATGATGAACTTGTTGCCCGGCTCGCTAACGTCAAAGGCCGCATTCGTCCACGGTGAGCAACCGCGGATTGCCATGGTGTTTCAGGAGCCAATGTCTGCCCTGAACCCGTCCATGCGGGTGGGTCGACAGGTGGCAGAAGCAGCAGAGGTAAGCCTTGGCTTGAGCAGAAAGGCTGCCAATGAAAAGGCGTTGGTGTGGTTCAAGCACACGCAGATTGCGGACCCAGAACAATCATTCAAAAAGTACCCCCATCAAATGAGTGGCGGGCAGCGTCAACGGGTCATGATAGCTATGGCTATGGTGATGGATCCTGACATCGTGATTGCAGATGAGCCGACCACGGCCTTGGACGCCTCCGTCGCCGCAGACATTTTGTCCTTGATCCGACAGCTTCAAAAGCAGGAAGGCATGGCCATGCTGCTCATTAGCCATGACCTGTCAGAGGTGTCTAGGGTGGCTGATCATGTGATGGTGATGCGTCAGGGTCAACTCATGGAGTCCGGCCCGACCCAGCAAGTCTTGAACCACCCAACATCTCCATACACTCAAGGCTTGATTGCATCCAGGCCCCCAGAAGGTCGGCGCCCTAAGCGTTTACCAACGGTTGAGGACTTCATGCAAAACAGGCCGGTTGATGACAGTGAAAGACCCGCCAGTCAATTGGGTCCCGTCTTGCTTGAAATTAGGCATTTAAGCAAGGCTTATGCGGGGCAGTCTGTGATCAAGGACCTCAGTCTTGTCATCCATGAAGGAGAAACCCTAGGCCTGGTGGGCGCCTCTGGTTCAGGTAAATCAACCATTGCCAAGTGTTTGGTGAACCTGGCTCAGCCAGACGCGGGTGAAATCCGCTACCGCGGCGAGCGCATCGATCAACTCCATGGCGCCAAGCGCAAGGCGTTGGCCCGAGATATTCAGTACATTTTTCAAGACCCCTTTGCCTCCCTTTCGCCACGAATGACCATCGGTGATGCCGTCACTGAGCCTATGGTTGTGCATGGTTTGCACAGCAACTCAGTGGGTAGGAAACAAGCCATGGAGGATCTGTTAACGTCTGTGGGTTTTGAGGCGGCGGACGCAAACAAGTACCCTCACGAGTTCTCTGGCGGACAGCGCCAACGGATAGGTATTGCCAGGGCCCTAGCGGTTGAGCCTAAGTTGGTGATCTGTGATGAGTCGGTGGCTGCTTTGGATGTCAGCATTCAGGCACAAGTGCTGAACCTTTTGAACGACCTGAAGGAGCGGCATGGTTTCAGTTACCTCTTCATCAGTCACGATGAATTGGTGGTTGATTACATGAGTGACGCTGTTCTTGTTTTAGACTAAAAACGGGAAAAATAACCCATTTTAATCAGTTTTTATGGGTTTTTAGCCATTTTTATGGCATTTTATCGCTATTTGTAAAAACTCATTGCGGGCGAAAAACAGACCTGATGGTCGTGTTTGACTAACAAATAAATGGCGGGTATTTGAAGGGGTAGTCAGTCAAGTCCGATCCAGACAGCCTGCAAGGGTACCAGTCTTTAAGTATTTCTGACCCCATCGATTCGTAGAATTTAATCGCCGGCGTGTTCCAGTCTAAAACCTCCCAATGCAGTCGCTGTGCATCGATGGACCGAGCCCACTGAACGGTTGCCTCCATTAAGCGGCCGCCTATCCCCCGACCTCTTAAGGGAGCTCTAACAATCAGGTCTTCCAAGTGAGCAGTCAACCCTTTCCATGTTGAATACCGTTCATAACAAAGAGCCATGCCGTAAACTTCATTTGAAGCGTCTGAAACAGCAAGCATGCAAACGAATTTTTTCAATTCCCAATCTTTTGTGAGCTGATCGATCGTCACAGAAACCTGTTCTGGTGCTTTTTCGAACAGCGCCAACTCATGAATGAGCGACAAAACAGCTGGCATGTCTGATTTTTCAGACCAGCGAACCGAAATACCTTCTATTTGATCCTTCATGCTGCTAAAGTAATGACCACGAGTCCGCTTTATCCTCGCCCGTGATTGTCACGCAACGGTGGGGTTGCTTTGAGTTGAACCTGGTTTCTGTGTGTCCAGTGGATGAAGTCCTTCCGTTCAGCCCATGTGGACAAAACCCCGCCCAATTGGATAAGAAACTTGTTTTTTCTGACCTCCATGACCTCACCCGCCTGACGGCCACCGTGCACAACCTTCACTTTGTCCCCCACCTTCACGGGCATGGACCACAGCAGCTCAAGGGCCTGGCGATTGGCTTGCTGTTTCACGGTTTCAGTGCGCGTCTCTTGGCGTTTGGTGGCTTTCACTCGCTCAGACACCAAGCGAACCATTCGGTCTTTGATCTCGTTGCGAGCCTTTTGTGTTTTAGCTTTTTGCCAACTGCTGGCCCATTGCTCCAGGCGCTTGCCCCACATGAGTTGATCGGCGACGGCCGCATTGTCCGCAGAGGCTTTGTTGAGTTTGTTTTCCAGAGATTGAATCTGCTTGTCCTGTGTTTGCTTCAGGTTTTCCAAGTCCTCTAGTCGCTTGCTTACCTCTGTCCGGTTTTTGTCCAGGGTGCTTCTCTGCTTTTGTAAACCAACCAACAACCGGTCCACCGCCAGGCTGTCTGCTGCAAGGATTTGTTTGGCCTCTTTCATGAGCTTTTTTGGTAAACCTACCCGCTGCGCCACTTCAAATGTGTACGAGGACCCAGGGACGCCCATGATCAATTGAAAAAGGGGCTCAAAGCTTGACAAATCAAAGGCCATGTTGGCGTTGCACGCGCCCTCCAACTCCTCCCCTAGGGCTTTGATGCTGTTGTAATGTGTGGTAAATACCCCTAAGCATTGGCTCAGGTGAAGCTCTTGCATACAAACTGACGCCATGGCTGAACCAAGCTCAGGGTCTGAGCCACTACCAAACTCGTC
Source organism: uncultured Flavobacteriales bacterium (assembly GCA_963925545.1). Lineage (GTDB taxonomy): Bacteria > Bacteroidota > Bacteroidia > Flavobacteriales > Schleiferiaceae > TMED14. The sequence goes on from CAWUSA010000005.1 coordinate 56,273, forward strand.
GACCAAACACAGGGTGTTGGCGTTTGCCTCCGCCATCATGTCTCGCACTTTGGTGAGTTTACCCGAATAAGTGGATAGTTCGTTTTCAACACTTTGCGCATCACCCAGATCAACCATGATGCGATCAAACCAGGGCAAAACAGTTTTGGGGTGGGCTGGGATTAGTAGGCCACTTTGCAGCATCATCTGAAACAGGCCAACCGTCTTCAAGGCTAGGGATTTTCCGCCCGCATTGGGGCCGCTGATCACCAACAATCGCTGCGAGGGGTTGAGTTGAACGTCCAAGGGAATGATGTCCGCTGAGTCGCCTTGGTGGGCCGCCCGAAGGACGGGATTGATGCCTTTTTTGATGTCCAAGGTCATGTCGTGGCTGATGCGCGGTAGCGTGCAGCCTTCCACCTCTGCAAAGCGGGAACGTGCATGCAGGCTGTCCAGGGCAAGAAGGCGCTCATCGCAGCCTTTGATTTCTTGCCTGAATGGCTGTATTTCAGCTGTTAACGCCTTGAGTATGCGGCGAATTTCCTGCATCTCTTGGTCCAATAGGTCTCCGATTTCCGCATTGATAGCTAAGCATTCAATGGGTTCGAGGTAGATCAACGATTGCTTGGCAGAGCTTCCATGAAAGGCGCCGTTGACTTTGTTTTTGTACGCCGACTTAATAGCCAGCACGCGCCGGTCATTGCTCACCGATTCACGGATATCAGCCAACCAACCTGACTTGTCCATGCGGCGCATCACTTGGTAAAACAAGCGGTCACCTTGAGATCGCCGACTGGTTAGCTCAAGGCGAATGGCTTTGAGCTCCTTGGATGCATTGCCTCGGATTTGCCCGTTGCGCTCAAACACCCCATCAATGGCTGCAGGTATCTCGGGAACGGGTGGAAATGGGCGAAGCATGGCCGCCATTGATGGGGCTTGCTCTCGGTGTTTTTGTGTGAAGCGGTAGGCGCTGGCGTAGGCGCTGGCTTGCGCGTGAATGGCCATGAATAACTCTACGGGCAGGACCGCGTCCTTGACCCGCAACAACGGCATGGCGTCATCAATGGCTTCTGCCGCCACCGCCGGCAGGCGGTGTCCCTGCTTACTTAATTTCAACAGCTCGTCCACTTGGGACAGCTCCTCCTCCATGGCCCGGCGATTTGCGTTGGGCTTTAAGTCCATTAAGGCCAATCGGGCCTTGTTGGTGGACGCATAAGGCGCCACCATGGCGGTTAAGGTTGTGAAATCTAACGCCTCGTGCGCGGACGCTGGGTACATCATGGTGAGGTCGTTATTGCGTGTTTTTGGGGTCTTTAATCAGCTTGGCTCAGATTGCTTTAGTGCCAATTGTTGCTGAAACTTAAGCCTCTGGTTTTGCTTCAGGCTCAGGTGGCGCATCCTCTAAAATGGTTAAGTCCATATGGCAAACAGGGCAGGTGCCCTCTTCTTCATAAACCACACCCTCCTCACAATCCATGGGGCAGGCGTAGTGGTTGTGGCTGTGCGCCTCTTCACTCACAATATCTGTGCTTTCTTCTGTGATGCTGGTTGGCTCGTCTTTTTCGCAGCTTTCTCCGCAGCAACAGCAGCTACTTAAGCTCGAAACAGCGATGGCTAGTGCGCCAATTGTGGTTGTTGAAATTCTCATGGTGTTGTGGCTTGATTGATGGTTGGTAATTTACGCTTTCTCTTGGCGCATTTGGGGGAAGAATAGCACCTCTTGGATACTTGATTGGTTAGTGAACAGCATCGCGAGGCGATCCATGCCAATACCAATGCCCGACGTTGGTGGCATGCCGTACTCCAGGGCCCTTAGAAAATCTTGATCAATGAACATGGCTTCGTCGTCCCCTTTTTCTGTCAGGGCCAGCTGCTCCTCAAAGCGAGCGCGCTGCTCAATGGGGTCATTGAGCTCACTGTAAGCGTTGGCAATTTCTTTGCCATTGATCATCAGCTCAAAGCGCTCAGTCAGCCTTGGGTCGTCCCTGTGCGCTTTGGTTAGCGGGGACATCTCAACAGGGTGGTCGGTGATGAATGTTGGCTGGATGTAGTGTGCTTCACAGCGCGCACCAAATATTTCATCAATGATTTTTCCTGAGCCCCACTCGGGTGCTGGTTCAATGCCAATGCTTGTTGCCGAATCCCTCAGCTCTTGTTCAGACTGCCCAATCAGATCCAAACCTGTGTGGGTTTTGATGGCGTCCAAAATGGGCACGCGAGGGAAGGGTGTTTTCAAGGCGATGATGTTGTCTCCTGACGGTAGGTCGGTGCTGCCAAGCACCTCTTTAGCCATGGATTCCAATAGGTTTTCCGTGAAGACCATCATCCAATGGTAGTCCTTGTAGGCCACATAGAGCTCCATCACGGTGAACTCTGGATTGTGTGTTCGGTCCATGCCTTCGTTACGAAAGTCTTTTGCAAACTCATAAACCCCCTCAAAGCCGCCCACGATCAGTCGCTTCAGGTATAGCTCATTTGCTATCCTTAGGTACAAAGGCATGTCTAGGGTGTTGTGGTGGGTAACAAATGGTCGCGCAGCTGCGCCGCCAGGGGTGGGTTGCAAGATGGGTGTCTCCACCTCCATCCAGCCTTGATCATCAAAGTTATTTCTCATGGCGCGCATCATCTTGGATCGGGTGATGAATGTGTCTTTCACTGTTTCATTAACCACCAGATCAACATAGCGCTGTCGGTACCGCAATTCCGGGTCTGCAAAAGCGTCATGCACCTTGCCGTCCGCGTCTGTTTTCACGACAGGAAGGGGCTTGAGGGCTTTTGCAAGCACCGTAAGTTTCGCAGCCCTTACTGTTGTTTCGCCTGTTTTTGTGGAAAAAACCGTGCCCTCAATAGCCACAAAGTCACCAATATCTAAGTGTTTTTTGAAGACATCATTGTACAGGCTTTTGTCCTCTGAGGGGCAAATTTCATCGCGGCTTACGTAGGCTTGAATTCGGCCCTCGCTGTCTTTGATGACTAAGAAGGACGCTTTGCCCATGATGCGTTTACTCATGATTCTTCCCGCCACACAAACAGCACTTAGCGCCTCCGGGTCCTTGGTAAATTGAGCGTGGATAGCCGCTGAGCTATGGGTCACTGGGACCTCTGCTGCCGGGTAGGGGTTAATGCCCATTTCCCGCATCTTTTCTAAAGATGCTCGACGCAGTATTTCTTGTTCATTGAGTTGTTGCTCCATGGGGTAAAGATAATCCCGGTCTGCATGCACTTACCTTTGCCGTTCACATGAATTCTAACATGACACAAAGTAACGTCCGCGTTCGGTTTGCGCCAAGCCCCACAGGTCCTCTCCATATAGGGGGGGTGCGCACAGCGCTCTACAATTACCTCTTTGCCAAGCAGCATGGAGGTAGCTTCATTCTTCGCGTTGAAGACACCGATCAGACACGCTTTGTGCCTGGCGCAGAGGCCTACATTGTTGAGGCATTGAATTGGTGTGGCATTGCGCCTGATGAAGGCGTTGGTTCTGGTTTACCTGATGGCGGGCCTCATGCGCCCTACCGGCAGTCTGAGCGCAAGCCGATGTACCGCGCTTACGCCGATCAGCTCCTTGAATCAGGCCATGCCTACATAGCTTTTGATAGCCAAGAAGAGCTAACGGCTGTTCGTGAGCGCGCAAAGTCTGTTGGCAAAGCCAATTTCCAATACAACAGCATCACCCGGACCACCCTTCGCAACAGCTTAACCCTTTCTGAAGATGAGGTTCAGCGACTGCTTGATGCGGGCGAACCTTATGTTATTCGCATGAAAATTCCCCGCAACGTGGAGGTGAAGTTTGAAGACATGGTGCGCGGCTGGGTTCGTGTTGACAGCGCTCACATTGATGACAAGGTTTTACTCAAAGGCGATGGCATGCCAACCTACCATTTGGCTAATATTGTAGATGACCACTTGATGGGCATCACTCACGTGATTCGCGGTGAGGAGTGGTTGCCTTCTGCCCCACTTCATGTCTTATTGTACGAGTGCTTTGGCTGGCAGGCACCCGCCTTTGCTCACTTGTCTTTGTTGCTTCGTCCTGACGGGAATGGTAAGCTATCCAAGCGAGATGGGGACCGCCTTGGCTTCCCTGTGTTCCCCATCAACTGGGTCAACCCCAGCAACGGAGAGACAGCAAGCGGCTACCGTGAGCTTGGTTTTTTACCGCAAGGATTTATCAACATGTTGGCTTTTTTAGGTTGGAACCCCGGCAACAATGAAGAGATTTTTTCCTTGGATTCTTTGGTTGAGCAATTCAACCTAAGCAAGGTCCATAAGGCTGGCGCTCGCTTCGATTTCGCCAAGGCTCGGTGGTTCAATCAGCAGCATTTACGTGCGCTGGAGCCCTCTGTGCTTCGCGAACTCTTGATGGATGAGGCGGCTAATCGGGGCTTCTCTATAGCCACCCCGGCAATGGCTGATTCCTTAATTGAATTGTTCATGGAACGCGCTGAATTCATTAGCGATATTTTAGACGCGTCCACCAGTATTTTCGAAACACCCACAACCTATGAAGAGAAAATGGTGGCAAAAAAATGGACACCTGACGCCGCCGGATATGTGCGTGGACTGAAGGCTTTATTTGCTGAAACCAACTACAGCGCGGAATCTTTGGAGGCCTCATTTAAAGCTTATTTAGCCTCCCATGAGTTAGGGTTTGGACAGGTTGGGCCAGTGTTGAGGTTGGCAATCGCCGGCGTCACTAAGGGACCTTCCATCTTCGCTGTTATGGCCCTTTTGGGGCAGTCTACATCAGAGTCCCGCATGGACGCTTCCATACAAACTTTAGGCTAAGCCCGTTACCATCATGCGCTCAAACGAAGACTTTTCTGACAGCAGCCTGCAACAGGTCGATGTGGTCGATCAGCGTGAATACGCTTACCACGGATGCATGGACGAGGAGGCTATTATTGGTTCTGACTACCTGATCAACTGCTCCGTGTGGGCGGATTTGCTGCCCAGCGCCCAGAGCGATGCCCTGGCTGACACCGTTGACTACGTCGCCATTCGCGTTATTATCACTGAGGAAATGGCAATTAGGTCGGCCCTGCTGGAAACGGTAGTTCAAAGAATCTGTCAAAGAATATTTACGGATTTACCTCAGGCTCAGCGTTGTAGCGTTAAATGTTGCAAATTGAACCCACCAATTGATGGCGATGTGGCGGCTGTGTGTGTTCGCTTCACGTCGATGCGTTAAATTTGTGCCTCAGAAAGGGTCTCGTGGCCGAGTGGTTAGGTAGGGCTCTGCAAAAGCTCGTACAGCGGTTCGAATCCGCTCGAGACCTCACTAGTTAGTGACTAAGCGGTCAGCAATTAATTTGTTGACCGTTTTTTTATAGCTTCGGCAAATGAACAGCATCAATCCTCAGGTTTTCGAGTTTTTCAACCGTCTCAGCGAGAACAATAATCGAGAGTGGTTTGAGCAACACAAGCCAGAATTCAAAAATCTTGAATTGGGGGTAAAGGAATTTGGTAGCCATCTTTTTGATCAAATTAGTGCCCACGACTCTTTGGAGCGATGGAAGCTTATGCGAATCTATAGGGACGTCCGTTTTTCGAAGAACAAGACGCCTTATAAGACGAATTTTGGAATAAGCTTTCGCCGTACCCAGCCCAGCTCACGAGGTAGCTATTACCTACATATCTCTCCTGAGGATTGTTTTTTAGCGTGCGGGTTTTGGGGGCCTGAACCCGCTGATCTGTTACGCATCCGTAAAGAGCTAGCGGTATCAGCTGATGAGTTTAGGGAGATTCTTAATCGACCGTCATTTAGGGATACTTGGGGAGACCTTGTGGGCGAGGAATTAAAATCAGCACCAAGGGGCTTTGATAAGCAGCACCCCGCGATTGACTTGATTCGAAAGAAGCAGTTCCTGTTTCTTGTTCGTTTTAGCGATCAGGAAATCACGGAAGATGATTTTTCAAGCCGCGTCAACCTCGCGCTAAAAGATGTTCGTCCATTTGTGGATTTTATGTCAGACGTATTAACAACCGACTTAAACGGAGAGCCCTTGATTTAGCGGGTGACTTTTAAACTAAACGCGGTGAGTAATTAAAAACCTTATTAAGAATTGAAGGATTTAATCAATAAAATAAAAAGCAGCCTACACCTAAGCCAAGAGGCGGAAGCGTTTCTTTATTCCATATCGAAAGAAAAAACACTTTCCAAAGGAGAGGTGTTAATTAGCCAAGGGCAGGCTGTAAGGAAAACATTCTTTGTTACAGAGGGCTGCCTGAGGTCTTACTGTGTTGATAAAAACGGAAGAGAGCACACCCTGCTCTTCGCAATCAAGGGTTGGTGGATTAGCGACTATATAGCTGTTCATACTGATGAGCTCGCAACACTTACTGTGGAGTGTCTTGCTAAATCGAAGGTTGTTGAATTTAACGCCAAAGAACTGGATGGCATTCATGCACGTTTCCCAGAGTTCGAGTCTTATCAAAGACACAACTTAGAGCGTCACGTAGTTAGTTTGCACAGACGCATCTTGAGCCAACTACAATTAAGCGCTTCCGAGAGGTATGATTTGTTTTTAACTCAATATCCCGACATAGAGCAGCATACTCGAAATTTTCATATCGCCTCTTATTTAGGCATCACCCAACAAAGCTTGAGCCGCATTAGGGTAGAAAAAGTAAAAACATAATTTTCTTACCATAGGGTGATTTTTCCCTGGATTGCTCACGCTACTCTTGTATCGAGTTATTAAATAAAGAAATCGATACAGATATGAAGGCATTACAAACAATAAAATACGGTGAGATAAAAGACAGTGTAGCCTTTAATGAGGTTGGCAAACCGGCGGTTACGGCAAATGATGTGCTTATTGAGGTTAGGGCTGCAGCCATTAACCCCATCGACAAGAGTATTATCCTTGGAAACCTTCAGGCCCTGCTTCCTCTACCAACACCTTTCACTTCTGCCTATGATGTAAGTGGCGTTGTAGTTGAAAAAGGAAATGATGTAGGTGGTTTTGAAATTGGAGACTTAGTGTATTCACGGGTTCCTCAAGAGCAAATGGGCACGCTGGCTGAATTCGTTGCTGTAAATAGCGCTGCAGTCTCAAAAAAACCTGGCAACATTTCTTTCGAAGAAGCGGCAAGCTTACCATTGGCGGGGCTAACGGCATTGCAGTCTTTGGAATACGCCGGCATAAAAAAGAACGATAAGGTTCTTATTCATGCTGGCTCTGGTGGTGTTGGAAGTTTCGCTATTCAGTATGCTAAAGCAAAAGGCGCTTACGTTTACACCACCACCAGCACAAGTAATGTAGGGTGGGTTAAAGAGTTAGGCGCAGACAGGGTGATTGATTATAAAACAGAGGACTACAAAAGCATAGCTAAAGATCTAGATATTGTGTTTGATACGCTTGGTCAAAAGTATTCTCTCGAATCTTTTGAGGTGGTTAAGCCGGGAGGAATGGTAGTTAGTGTTGTGGGCCCTTTGGATGAAGCGACTGCTAAAATGTTCGGTATGATGGATTATAAATTGCCAGAAGAATTAGCTAACGCAAGCAGTGACAGGGGTGCTGTTTACAAATTCATTTTCATGCACCCTAATGGCGCACATTTAAATGAAATTAAATCAATGGTTGAGGATGAAGAAATTAAGCCGATCATCGACAAGGTGTATCCATTCTCTGAGAGCATTGAGGCGCTTATTCACCTTGCGTCAGGAAGGGCAAAAGGAAAAATTGTAGTAAAAATCAGTTAAGTCTTGTTCTAATAAAAACATAAAAATTAAAATCATGATGAAAAAGATAATAATTGGATTCTCGAGCTTGATTGTGCTCGTTATTGTAACGTTATACTTTACAACCAGGCCGCAAGTAGAAGATGACGGGTCGTATAAGCCTTCAGCGCTGGCTCTCAATTTGACGACTGTCTCCAAATCGGATTTTGAAGACGTTTCATATACTAAATATCAAGGAGTCAAATCAAAGGTTTTGGTGATTTTCACTGAGCAAAAAAACCTATTGATGAAGAATGGTAAAATGTTTTCTACAGGAAACAACCCCATAGAGTCACTACTGCCAATGTTGCATCTTAAAAATGCTGGTTTTGACTTTGAAATAGTTACTCCTACCGGAAAGCCTGTTGTGTTTGAGATGTGGGGGTTCCCACAAGAGGATGAGCATGTAAACGCTATTTACAATGAGTACAAATCAAACTTTGAGCACCCTAAGAGGTTGGCAGACTTCATTAATACTTCATTTCCTGATATTGATTCTTATGCTGCTGTATTTGTGCCTGGCGGGCATGGAGCAATGCTTGGTATTCCCGAAGACAGAAACGTTGATAGCGTATTGCGTTGGGCTCATAAAAATGATTTATTCACCATCACTCTTTGTCATGGGCAGGGCGCGTTGTTGTCTACCACCCTGGATGATCAGGAATTTCTTTACGATGGCTACAGGATGGCTGTATTCCCTGACGCTATAGATGAAATGACTCCAATGATTGGCTATTTACCAGGATATATGACATCCGGTTTGAGTGAAAAGCTGAAAAGCCTTGGGGCCACTATTGTAAACACCGAAGCAGACAATACCGTTTGCATAGACAGAAAATTAATTACGGGAGCAAGCCCGCTGGCATCTAATGAGTTAGGAAAGCTTGCTGCAAACACTTTACTGAAAGAGCTTGTCTATGGTGTAGGTGAAGCGGCGGCTGGATACAGGTAGGCACGGTGGCTCAGGTCGACTGATGGACCCGGTCCGAAGGAAAAAATCAAGAAAGCCTGTTCTTTGGAGGGGGCTTTTTTGTTTACAAATACCGAGGGTTCTGATCTGGGATACATGGAGCTTAGGAGCACTCCGGGTTTTTGAGAAATCCTACTCTTGTTGCGTTATTGACTGACTTCATTAAAAAGTTGTGTCCACGCACTCGCGTATGCGTAAACGAGCAAGCCAACAAGAACAGCTACTCCGGCAACCTCTAGGTACTTCTCAATTTTGATTTTTTTCATGATATTGCGCTCTTTGTTCAATGCTTGTTTACACTAAGGTAGTGCTACTGGGGTTTTTTATAAGATGACCTCTGGGCAGTATCTTTGGCGCTTAATCTTTCAATAAGCCAACCATGGACGCTCAAACACGCAACGCCTATTTTTCTCAACTTGGACTCAAAGAAAACAACCCAGGCACCTGGATTGGTAATGAGTCCAGTCAGTCCGACCAGTGGATTGCTAGTCATTCACCTGTTGACGGAAGCTTGATTGGTTCTGTGTCTGAAAGCAGCAAAGAGGATTATGATCGTGCCATGTCTGCCGCCCTTGAGTCCCAGTTGGCGTGGCGAACGGTTCCCGCTCCAGAGCGCGGTGAGGCTGTGCGGATATTTGGCAACAAATTGCGTGAAAATAAAAACGCCCTTGGCGCCCTGGTTAGTTATGAAATGGGCAAATCCTACCAGGAAGGTTTAGGTGAGGTTCAAGAGATGATCGATATCTGTGATTACGCCGTGGGTCTGTCCAGACAATTGACTGGTTTAACAATCAAAAGCGAGCGCCCTGACCATTTCATGATGGAGCAGTGGCACCCTTTAGGTGTTGTTGGCATTATTTCAGCATTCAATTTTCCTGTAGCTGTATGGGCCTGGAACGCAACTGTTGCTTGGGTTTGTGGTAATGCTTGTATTTGGAAAGCTAGCGAGAAGGTGCCTTTGTGTGCCGTCGCTTGCCAGCATATTTGGAATGAGGTCAGTGAAGAGTTGGGCTTACCAAAAGGATTAAGCACCATCGTTACTGGTGGTAGAGAGCTGGGTGAGTTAATGACCAACGATAAACGCGTAGCGCTGGTGTCCGCCACGGGGTCTATCCGCATGGGTCGCGAGGTTGCGGCAATAGTGGGTCGTCGCTTGGGCAAAAGTATTTTGGAACTGGGAGGCAACAACGCCATCATTGTGGCACCAACGGCTGATTTAAAAATGACCGTCACCGCCGCTGTGTTTGGCGCTATCGGTACAGCGGGTCAGCGCTGCACTAGCACACGCCGATTAATTATACACAGCAGTATCTACGATAAGGTTATGGACGCTATTGTTAACGCTTACAAGCAAGTGAAAATTGGCAGCCCATTGGATGAAAGCAACCACATGGGTCCGTTAATTGACAAGGATGCAGTGGATTCGTATTTAACCTCTCTTAAGCGCGTAGAAGAGGCTGGGGGCACTTTCCTTGTAAAGGGTGGTGTGCTGAGTGGTGAGGGTTATGAAAGTGGCTGTTACGTCAGCCCATCCATTGCTGAGGCTGACAACGGTTGGGCTATTGTTCAGCATGAAACCTTTGCTCCATTATTGTATGTGATGAAGTACCAGAATATGGAAGAGGCTGTTGCTTTACAAAATGGCGTACCTCAAGGTTTAAGCTCAGCAATTATGACCAGTGACATGGCTGAGTCTCACCGCTTTCTAGCTTCTGCTGGATCAGATTGTGGTATTGCTAATGTCAATATTGGAACAAGTGGTGCTGAAATTGGTGGTGCCTTTGGTGGAGAAAAAGACACCGGTGGTGGCCGTGAAAGTGGTTCTGATGCTTGGAAGGCATATATGCGCCGTCAAACCAATACCATGAATTATGGCACAGACCTACCTTTAGCTCAAGGTATTGTTTTCAACATTTGATTATAATATTAACATACCCTTTAAAGTACTTAGTATATATAATGGTCGGTTGATAAGAGGTATAACTTGTTTTATGAAAAGCTTGATTTGAGATGTTAACAAGGTGTCAACAGGTTGTTCACAACAGTTTTTGTTTTAACCCTTTGATAGCTAATTCATTGTTTAAAAAAGCTTGAAACCCTTGAAACCCTATTTAACCATCAATGGCTCATAACATTAATGAATGAACCCTGTTGAAAAAGGCAATACCTTCGGCTTATAACTTGTTCAAATCAACTGAAAAGTCAGGTATTCAACCAAGCATTTACTTTTATTCACAAAATATTAACACGCTATTAACATGCTATCAACCATTGCAATCGGATCCGATCATGCCGGCTTTCATTTGAAGGCTAAAATAATTGAAGTACTTAATAATCAAGGTATTAAAACTATAGATAAAGGTTGTTACAGTGAAGAATCTGTTGATTACCCAGATATAGCACATGGTGTTGTAGATGAAATTTATACAAAGAAAGCTTCACGGGGTATTGTTATTTGTGGTTCAGGTAATGGAATCAATATGAGTGCCAATAAACATGCTTTTATTCGCAGTGCTTTATGTTGGGAACCAGAAATTGCAAGCTTAGCTGTACAGCATAACAACGCTAATGTATTAGCCCTGCCCGCAAGGTTTATTTCTGAATCAAAAGCACTTGAATGTTTACAAGATTTTATATCTAGTAAATTTGAAGGAGGTCGTCATGAACGCCGTGTCGGTAAAATTAGTCCGTGTTAGGTTTATTGTTTATCACACAATAAAAAACAAAATACAGATACTATGACCGTAACCCTGGATGACTCTACTATTGATACTATCCTACTTAAAGGTGTTGATACCCGTGATTTAAATCAATGGTTGTCTGCGTCTATTAAGGATCAAGGCTACCTTTTACAGGACATCGCTATTCAATTAGTCAGTGATGAACAACTACTTAAAGCTAACCAAACCTTTCTTTCTCACGACACCTATACGGACGTTATTACATTTGATCGTTCTCGAGAGCATCGTATTCTCGGAGATATTATGATAAGTATGGATCGCGTGGTAGCTAACGCTAACGAATTAAAAGTAAGTGTAGATAAAGAGCTACACCGCATGGTAATCCACGGAGCACTCCACCTGTGTGGTTACGTTGATACTTCACAAGAAGAGCGGTCTCATATGCATGATTTAGAGAATAATTACCTATCACAACACCCCAACTGTTCCACGTGGAACATTAATAGCAAGAAGGATGAATAATTATGATGTTATTGTTATTGGTGGTGGTCACGCGGGCTGTGAAGCAGCCGCCTCTGCTGCACGAATGGGTAGTAAAACCTTACTGGTTACTATGAACCTGCAAACCATTGGTCAAATGAGCTGTAACCCAGCAATGGGAGGTGTTGCTAAGGGACAAATTGTAAGAGAGATTGATGCTTTGGGTGGATTTTCAGGAAAAATTGCAGACAAAACAGCCATCCAGTTTCGCATGTTAAACCGAAGTAAGGGCGCTGCCATGTGGTCTCCTAGGGTACAGAGTGATCGCATGCAGTTTGCAACCATGTGGAGAGAAACGCTGGAATCCATTGAGTCTTTAGATTTCATTCAAGGGACGGCAGTAAGTCTACTGGTTGAAAAGAATGCCATTAGCGGCGTCACCTTATCTAATGGTCAAAACATGCATGCCTCGTCAGTGATACTTACCTCTGGCACTTTTTTGAATGGGGTAATTCATGTTGGAGAAAACCAGTATTCAGGAGGTCGCAGTGGTGAAATTGCTGCCACAGGCATTACAGCCTCACTCATTGAATTAGGCTTTGCTGTTGGGCGGATGAAAACAGGGACCCCGCCGCGCATCGATGGCAGAAGCTTAGATTATACGAAGTTCACGGAACAGCCTGGCGACGAGGACCCAAGAACATTTGCTTTTCATGGAACAAATAGGCTAACCAAGCAGCGCTCCTGTTGGTTATCAGCGACCAATGAAAACGCGCACGATATTATGCGTGAAGCCTTTGATCGTTCCCCATTATTTAATGGGGCCATTCAAAGTTCCGGCCCCCGGTATTGCCCCTCCGTTGAAGATAAAATTAACCGATTTACAGACAAAACGTCCCACCAAATGTTTATTGAGCCAGAGGGGTGGAGCACTGTAGAAATGTATATCAATGGATTCAGTACATCGTTACCAGAGGAAATTCAACACCGCGCTTTGCGCAGCATCCCAGGGTTTGAGCGGGCCAAGTTTTTTCGTCCCGGCTATGCTGTTGAGTACGATTATTTCCCACCAACACAATTGAGCCACAGCTTAGAAACACACCTAGTTAATGGTTTGTTTTTTGCGGGGCAAATCAATGGCACAACTGGCTATGAAGAGGCTGCCTGCCAGGGGTTGATGGCTGGCATTAATGCTCATGCTAGATCAAAGAACATAGCACCCACTATCCTCGACCGAAGCCAAGCTTATATTGGTGTTTTGATCGATGATTTAATAACTAAAGGAACCGACGAGCCCTACCGCATGTTTACTTCCCGCGCAGAGTTCAGGCTAAGCCTAAGACAGGACAACGCAGACCAGCGCCTGACAGCTATTGGTCGGTCCCTGGGCCTGATTGATGACGATCAGTGGTCAGCTTTTGAGCTGAAAATGTCACGTATTGAGACGGCGTCAACCTGGTTGAAATCACAAAAAGTAACGACCAATTCAGTCAACAAAATGCTTGTTTCTAAAGGATCCTCCCCGATTAAACAACAAATGCCAGCCGTTGACCTAGCCACCAGGCCCCAACTCTCATTAATGGATGTGATTGCTTGCCTAGACCCAGTTGACAAAGAGGATTTCAATCAAGAAGAGGTTTGGGAAGACATCGCGACAAACCTGAAGTATGCAGGCTACATAGCTAAAGAGCAAGATCAAGTTGATAAACTAAAGCGGATGGAGTCCATGAAAATACCTAAGCTTTTTGCCTACAAAGAAATCACAGCCCTTAGTCACGAGGCCCGCCAAAAACTCAGCAACCATCAACCAGCCACCATTGGACACGCGTCACGAATTTCTGGGGTTTCTCCCGCAGACATTCAGGTTTTGCTTGTGCACTTAGGGCGTTAATGTTTCACGTGAAACACCATGAAGACAATCAACCACTGCCCCATTTGCCACAACGAGTCAACCAGCGATGATTTGTTGGTGAAAGACCACATGGTCAGCAAAGAAAGCTTTCATATAGTGACGTGCTCAAGGTGTCAGCTTCAGCGGACCTCTCCTAGGCCTGAGTCGATTGCCGCCTATTACGAGTCAGACGATTATCTCAGTCATTCGTCAGACGCTGAGGGCTTGTTTGCCAAACTCTATGGAGTCTTGCGCTTGTGGGCGGCAAGCAAAAAAGTCAATTTCCTTGAAAAACAGATGGCTATTTCTGGGCGCAGAGCCCGACTAATGGATGTTGGTTGCGGAATAGGTGTTTTTTTGGAGAAAGCAAAATCAAGGAAATTAGATGTTTTTGGGGTAGAATTGAGTGATTTAGCGCGAAAACAGGCAGAAAAACGTCTAAATCAGTTGGTTTTTGCCAATTTAGATGATGTGGTTTTAGGCCAAACACTGACAAGCCCTCTGGACGGAGTCAGCCTTTTTCACGTCCTAGAACACCTTCCAGACCCCACAGAAACCCTAAGAAAACTGCACGACATAACAACGAAAGAGGCCGTGGTTGTTTTAGGGCTTCCTAATCCAGAGTCTTGGGACGCCAAACACTATGGGCCACACTGGGCCGCGTGGGATGTGCCGATCCACTTCTGGCACTTTACTAAGGGAAACGTTAAAGAACTGGCTTCGAGGACCGGCTGGTCTCTTGACTCAGTTCACCCCATGCCTTTGGATGCTTTTTACGTGAGCCTGCTTTCAGAACGATTCAAGGGGCGCAAGGGTGTTCTGGCCTGGTTTTTTGCTGTTTGTGTTGGCGCCTACTCAAACATTCGTGGCGGCAGACAGAACGCAAGCAGCTTGCTGTATGTGCTCAGAAAGCCTTCATAATGCATAACGACATGTCATAAAGCACAACCTTGGCGTTGAGATTGCGTCGGATGTCGGTTTGCGCTTCCGAGAGCTGTTGGTGCATCAAGAACATCCCCTCAGTGCTGAGCAGTGAGGTGAACCCTTTGGCTTTGAATGAAATATCAGGGAACCAGTCAAAGACAGGGCGAAAGTCTAAACCATGCTTGAGCCGGCCCAACTGGGATAGTAGCCCGCCAGACAAGCGCAAGAAGGCCGCCAACTCTTCCCGTGTCCACGCAGCCATGCTATCGGACCAAGCGAGCAACGCTACCGGATCCTGTTTGTATGCTAAGCGCATCAACTGAACAAAGGCGGCCACCGGTCTCGCAAGCCCATCTCGGTTGCTTAGGTAATCTAAAGCCAGCCCCGGCGAGGCCATACTTAACTCTTCCAGTAAGGCTGCCTGTTCGTGGCTGATATTTTGTGAATCAATCAACCACTGTGACAGCTGTTTTGCTGGGGGAATGAAAACTTGCTGGCACCGACTAACAATGGTTCCTAAGACCTGTTCAGGGTCGTGACTGATAAGGATGATTGCTACGTGTGCCGAGGGCTCCTCAAAGGTTTTAAGAAGCCGGTTGGCTGCCTGGGTATTCAAGCGCTCCGGCATCCAAAGGATGATGACTTTTCTTGAAGACATCATAGGCTTTGTAGACAGCCATTGGGTCAGCGCATGTGCTTCAAATGCGGTAATTAGCAAGGATTTTTTATCTGCAGACAGGTGCTGTTGCCACGCGCTCAAAAGCGGAAACTCATTGGCCTTTTTAAACTCCCTAAACAGCCCATGGGTTGGGGCGTCAATACCTACATCCTTTTTTTTGCTTTGTGCGCTTAAATGGGGATAGCTCAAGCGAAGGTCTGGGTGGGTCAGGTTCTCTGTTTGAACGCAATTAGCGCAGCGACCACAAGCCCCTAAAGCCTCGCCGCACAGCAGATGCTTTGCGTAAAGCAGGGCCGCAGCCCACAGCAGACCACCCTCTTGGCCGTGAAGTAGTTGTGTACCAGGAACCCGGCCCGAGAAGGCTGAATCAACCCACTGTTTGCTGGGTTCCGTGAATAATTCCAAGATGGACGCAGACATAGAGCTAAGGTAACAACCTACCTTTGAAGCAAGCAACCGCAAAGCCAATAAAAGCATGCCTCAACTTTCCGATTTACACCTAAACAATAGCCGGGTTCTCCTGCGTGTGGATTTCAATGTGCCACTGAATCAAGACGGCCAAGTGGCCAACGATAAAAGGATTCAAGCCTGCCTGCCCACGATCCGTCACCTGATTGATCAAGGCTCGTCCTTGGTGATTATGTCACACCTTGGACGGCCCAACGGCCAAGTAGTGAAGTCTTTGTCGCTGAAGCCTATTGCGGCTCACCTCGCAAACCTTCTGGGCAGCAAGGTGCGGTTTTCTATCAGCTGTGTTGGCGACGCGGCTGAAGCAGAGGCTCAACAGCTAAAGCCCGGCGATGTGCTTTTGTTGGAAAACCTACGCTTCTACAAAGAAGAAACCGCTGGCGACCCAGGATTTGCCAAGCAACTGGCAAAACTTGGCGACTGCTATGTAAATGATGCTTTTGGGACGGCCCACCGGGACCACGCGAGCACATCGGTGATTGCAGCAGAGTTCCCTGGCCAGGCGGCCTTTGGTTTATTGATGGAAAAGGAAATAACCCAAGTTGACCATGTACTCAAGCACGCAAAAAGCCCCTCATTAGCCATTGTTGGCGGCGCGAAGGTGTCGTCAAAAATTGATATACTTGATCGGTTGATTGACCAGGTTGACGGCATTGTTATTGGCGGCGGCATGAGCTTTACCTTCATCAAAGCTTTAGGTGGCAAGGTGGGCAACAGCCTTGTTGAGGATGATTACGTGGCTACGGCGCGTCGTATCCTGGATCGCGCTGAAAGCAAGGGAGTGCGTATCCACTTGCCTGTGGACGTGGTTGCGGGCGACGCCTTTGACAACGAAGCAAAGCGGCAGGTTTGTCTCAGCGACAAAATCCCTGATGGCTGGATGGGTTTGGATATTGGCCCCCAGGCTATCAAAGCGTTTTCCCAAGCTATTCAAGGCGCACAAACCCTCTTGTGGAATGGTCCTATGGGAGTGTTTGAAATGCCCAACTTCTCTCAAGGGACACGCTTGGTGGGTGAGGCTATTGCAACAGCAACAACATCAAGGGGCGCCTATTCCCTTGTGGGCGGCGGCGACTCTGTGGCCGCAGCGGCGCAATTCAACCTTGCAGATCGCGTGAGCTATGTATCAACAGGCGGGGGGGCTATGTTGGAATACCTTGAAGGTAAAACCTTGCCGGGTATTCAAGCTGTTTGGGACGCTATGGACACAAATGACCACACCCATTGAGCCATCTGCTGAGGCAGGGCTAAATAGGTGCTGCCTGAGACAGCATCAACATCCCACCAATCAATCAAGCCCGCCTCATAAAGGGACTGACCCGCCAACAAAAGAATGCCAGACAACAACAGGCCTTTTGCTGCGCCACTGATTGCGCCAAGCAGGCGATTAACCCACCCTAAAAGAATGATTTTCAATAATTTAGTTAGAAGTTTAGCTAGGGCTGCTACCAAAACATAAGTCAAGAGCAGGGCCATGAGGAACCCAGCATACTTTGCTGTTGATGGGTGCAGGTTGGTTTCTGACACAAGCCACTGGGCCAACATATCAGCATAAGTCATGGCCACCAAGTAGCCCGCAATCAAACCGACAACGCCAGCCCATTCAAGCAGGAAGCCACGCCACAAACCACGCAAGGTCAGCGCGGCAAAAATGGCCAGAAAAGAGATGTCAAAAACCGTCATTAGCAACCGGCCCCCCCTGATGTGTAGGGAAGGAGAACCACGGTGAGCTCAGCAACAGAGTCGCGGACTAATTTGATGTAGCCACAACCAAAAACCACAGGAGGGTTGCTGCCCTTTTCTGCCGTCACCTGCAAGACCGCAGGCAGGTCGTAGCTGAGCACGTCCTCATTGTCAATGCGAAAAACACCATCAATGCCAGTGAAACCTTTAAAGTCAGGCAAAGCATTGATTACGGGTGCTGTTGCTTGCACGGAAGCGTTTTGGATAGGGATACCTTCTTCGTTAACCACAGTGATGCGGAACTGGAAAGATTCAGGCTCAGGCTTGGTGCAAGCAAAAGCCACTATGGCGACAAGGGTAAATAAAGGGATCAAGCGTTTCATTGTGGGCATCCGTTATTAGGGTCTCCATAAGGGTGAATGACGATGGACATTTCAGCTTCTCCACCTTCTAGTACGTGAATGAAGCCACAACCTCTCCAGCCACCCTTGCTTGCCTCCACATCAAGGTAGGCTTCACCAGTGAATTTGAACCGGGCAGGAACCCATTCTGTTTGTGCACTGTCAGCCCAACGGCCAATATAGCCATCAATGCCTGTTTTGCACCAGTAATAACCCTGGGTTGTTGGGTCGTTGAATAATGTGGTATCGCCTGCACCGCCTGGCACAAACACATGCACCCAAGCGTTCTGAACAGGAATGCTGTCAACAGAGATAGCCTGTACATTGATTTCAGTGACTACCGGCCTGTTATCCTCACAAGCGAACGCCAAAGCGCTCACGCAAACAACAGCAAATGCAGAGCGAAGAAAAGGAAACAAGTGGGTCATGCGGGTTTGTGCCATAGTTTTACGCATTGAAGCGAAGAGCAAATATAACGGATTCCCACAGCAATGCTTGAAACAATTGAGCGACATAGGACAGCCATTGAGGCTTTTGAGGCAACCAGTGAGGAAGCGATTGAAAAATTCCGCATTGAGTACTTGGGCCGTAAAGGTGTTTTACATGAGCTTTTTGCCCAATTCAAAGGGGTTCCGGGCAACGAAAAGCGAGAAGTTGGTCAAGCCCTCAATCGGCTTAAACAGGCTGCGGAGGCTGTGATTGCGGGAGAAAAACCTGCCGCAACAGCTGCTGAAAACGCTCCAGAAGACACAACAAGGCCTGGTTATGAAGCCAACCCAGGTAGCCATCATCCAATCTCTTTGGTCCGTAATGAGATTGTGAACATCTTCAAACGCATGGGGTTTGCGGTAGCTCAAGGCCCAGAAATGGAAGATGATTGGCACAACTTTTCTGCGCTCAACTTTCCCCCAGAGCATCCAGCTAGGGATATGCAAGACACCTTTTTCTTGGCTAGAAGTCCGGATTGGGCATTGAGAACCCACACCTCCAGCGTGCAAGTTCGCAGCATGGAAACCCAAGAACCACCCATTCGTGTTATTGCACCAGGCCGGGTGTTCAGAAATGAAGCCATTTCTGCCCGTTCGCACTGCATATTCCATCAAATTGAGGGGCTTTATGTTGATAAAGACGTCAGTTTTGCTGACATGAAACAGACCCTGCTATCATTTGCTATGGCATTTTTTGGTGATGAAACCAAAATTCGTCTACGACCCAGCTACTTCCCGTTTACGGAGCCAAGCGCTGAAGTGGATATCTGGTGGGGCCTTGAAAATGAGGCTGATCATCGAATGACCAAAGGCACAGGTTGGCTTGAAATCATGGGTTGCGGTATGGTTGACCCGGCTGTGTTAAGCGCCAGCGGCATCGACCCTAAGGTTTACAGTGGTTATGCTTTTGGGATGGGCATAGAGCGTGTAGCAATGCAGCGTTACCAGATTCCAGATATCAGGACCTTCCATGAGAACGATTTGCGTTTTTTGAAGCAGTTCACCTCCGCGATTTAGCGCAAGGAACGGGGACCAGTAAACCTTAGCTAATACAGATTACTTAACCTCGCTAACCCTTAAGGTGTTGGTGGTTCCTCGCGCCTCAATAGGCATGGAAGCAAGTTGAACAATGAAATCTCCTTTGTCAACCAAACCACCCACCTTCAAGGCTTGGGATATTTCTTTAAAGGTTTCATCTGTGGACTGCATGCCGTCATAGAAAAACCCCTTCAAACCCCAGTGCAAGCTGAGCTTGTTGAGGATAGATCGCTTGGCAGTGAAAGCATAAATGGCAGCTTGTGGTCGGTGAGAGCTAACCAGCTGTGCGGAGTAGCCAGAAAAAGTCATGGCACAAATGGCGCGTGCGTCAATTTGGTCAGCCACACGAACCCCGTGATAACACAGGGTTTTGTTGACCAATCGTTCATCGTTGAGCTTGGGCCTTTTAGCCCCTTTCACCTTTTCAGAAATACTTTCAGAGGACACAATGATTTTTGCTATGGCTTGAACCACTTCCACAGGGTATTGGCCAACAGACGTTTCTCCAGACAACATGACCGCATCCGCGCCATCCAAGACAGCGTTGGCCACGTCATTCACCTCAGCCCGAGATGGCGTCAGGCTATCCATCATGGACTCCATCATTTGAGTAGCAACAATCACAGGCTTCGCGAGAAGAATGGATTTTTTAATGATCATTTTCTGGATCAAAGGCACCGACTCCATTGGCACCTCAACACCCAAGTCACCCCGGGCTACCATCACGGCATCTGTGGCGGCAATGATGGCATCAATGTCTGCAACCGCTTCTGGTTTTTCAATTTTTGACACGATGCCAGCGTGGGAATTGGCGGCCTTAATCAACCGACGAAGCTGCTCAACGTCCTTGACAGATCGAACGAAACTGAGTCCAATCCAATCCACCTCAAGCTCAAGAGCTAGGTTCAAATCCACCAAATCTTTCTCTGTCAAGCAAGGAAGAGAGACCCGTGTGTTTGGTAGGTTAACACCTTTGTTGGAGCTCAACACGCCCCCTTGAACCACAATGGCGGTGACCAAGTTTTTCTTGTTGGTCTTCACCACATCCAACAACAGCTTTCCGTCATCTAACAGGATGCGCTCACCCGCCTTAACGTCTTTTGGAAATCGCTCATAGGTCATGAAAACCTTGTCCTTGTTGCCAACGCAGGGTTCATTGCTGAAAATTAGCTGTTCACCCTTTGTGATAACGGTTCCCTCTTCCACTTCCCCAACGCGCAACTTAGGCCCTTGCAGGTCTGCAAGGATGGCAGCACTCATACCTGTACGGTCCAAAGCCGCACGGATCAGTCCAATAGTTTTGCGATGGTCGCCATGGCTGCCATGGGAGAAGTTGACGCGAAATACGTTCACGCCAGCCTGAAGCATAGCCTCAAGGATGTCTTGCTTTGCGGAGGCGGGACCAAGTGTGGCAACAATTTTTGCGCGTTTCATAAGACCAGGGGTTCTAGTATGAGTTGATGTCGGTCTCGGAGGGTCATCCAAGGGTAGTGGATGCATTGCAAAACCAAAGGAATAGCCTTGCAACGTTGAATCAAAGGTACAATCTCTGATTTAGTCAGGGGGTCAGACAAAATCAGGACAGCTTGAGCTAGGGGTCTTTTCTTAATTAGCGGGGTCTTTGGCACAGCGAAACCAACTGCATCAAAAAGGCCAACACCTTCGGGCTGATGCTCCGCATGCCATTGGCTAACCATAGGGTGGTTGATGAGTAGGTGGATATCTGTGAAGTCGTCCCGCCAAGCATACACCATGAAGTGCTGTACGCGGTCTTTCAGTCGAACCACGTGGTCCTGTGCTAGCCGAGACAGGCCCCAACCAAGGCGCTGGTTCAAAGCATAGACCAGGGAGATGTCATCCAAGGCGCTGTGAACGCCAATGACATCACGAGGGCCGTTTTCTTTGAGGTCGTCTAGAACGAGAAGGTTTGTTCCCACGGCGGTGAATATTGAGTTCATAGCAGGCCGCTTTGGAGGCTGCTTCTTCGGCAGTTTTTTTCGAAGGGCCAGACCCCTCAGACACCGCTTTGTCGTCGATTAACAATTTGAAAACAAACCGCTTTCGATTTTGTGAGCCCTCTTCGTCTTGTAGGACGAAGTCAAAGCGCTTTTTATTTTTCTGTACCCACTCAATCAGCAAGCTCTTATAGCTGACTATTTCACGCTCAACACTATTGATGTTGACATGCTTCTCAATCATGTGTTTGAAAACAAAGGTTCTCGCAGCCTTCCAGCCACGGTCAGCATAGACAGCGCCCACAAGCGCCTCCAGGGTGTTGCCAGGCACAGACGTGTGACCACCACGACCACCTCTGCTGCTGTTGCTCATCCATTTTGAGATGCCCATTTTTTCAGCAATGCGGTTGAGGGCCTTGCGGCTGACAACTTTGGACCGCATGCTTGTCAGGTAGCCTTCGTTGCCTTTGGGGTATTTATCAAACAAGTACTCCGCCAACAACACACCTAAGACGGCATCACCAAGGTATTCCAAGCGCTCGTAGTTGAGGTTGGCTTGTTGTTGGTTCTTGCTGTTGCCTTTGCGACGAAAGGCGTTGAGGTAGACCCAAGGGTCTTTAGGTGTGACGCCGGTCATTGACTTGACGGCAGCGAGGAGTTTCCGGTGCTCTTTTGGTACTTGAGACGGAAATAAAAAGGAAAACAATGACATATCAGGGCTTGAACTTTCGGAACACCAACGACGCATTGTGCCCACCAAATCCAAAGGTGTTAGAAAGGGCCGCACGGACAGTTCTAGCTTGAGGCTTATGGAATGTAAAATTCAAGCCTGGATCCAGCTCGGGGTCGTCTGTGAAATGGTTGATGGTTGGCGGAACAATGTCGTGGTAACAAGATAAAACAGCAACCAAAGCCTCAGCCGCACCAGCCGCACCCAACAAATGACCCGTCATAGACTTGGTTGAGCTGATGTTGAGTTTGTAAGTATGATCGCCAAAGACCTTTTTGACAGCCTTGATTTCTGCCTGGTCGCCAAGCGGCGTAGAGGTTCCGTGAACATTGATGTAGTCGACGTCGTCAGGTGACATGCCTGCGTCTTCGAGGGCATTTCTCATGCCACTGATCGCACCTAAGCCCTCAGGGTGTGGCGCGGTGATGTGATGCGCGTCGGCAGAGAGCCCTCCGCCAGCGAGTTCCGCGTAAATTTTTGCTCCGCGGGCTTTTGCGTGCTCATAGGTTTCTAAAACCATGCATACACCACCCTCACCAAGAACAAATCCCTCACGGTCTTTGTCAAAAGGGCGCGACGCTGTTTGTGGATCATCATTGCGTGTAGACAAGGCCTGCATGGCATTGAATCCGCCGATACCACCCTCAGTTACAGCAGCTTCAGACCCCCCACAAACAATGACATCAGCCTTACCTAGTCGCAGCCACATCAACGAATCGACGAGGGCATTAGCAGAGGAGGCACAGGCAGAAACCGTGGTGTAGTTAGGTCCGCGAAATCCATATTTCATGGAAACATGGCCGCCGCAGATGTCGGCAATCATTTTTGGAATAAAGAAAGGGTTGAAGCGAGGCGTTCCGTCCCCTTCAGCAAAGTTGACAACCTCTTTGAAAAAGGTGTCCAACCCGCCAATGCCAGATCCCCAAATCACACCAACACGATCAAGGTCAGGATCAGCCTCCATCAATCCAGCATCCTGGATGCTTTCATTGGCGGCAATCAAACCTAGGTGTGTGCAGCGATCCATGCGGCGCGCTTCTTTGTGGTCAATGTGGTCAAGGACATCAAGGTCCTTCACCTCACAGGCAAACCGGGTTTTGAATTTGGAGGGATCAAAGGCGGTGATGGGTGCGGCCCCGCTTTTCCCAGCGAGCAGGCCGTCCCAAAACGCTTGCGCAGTGTTGCCGATCGGGGTTACGGCCCCAATGCCAGTTACAACAACGCGCTTCAGTTCCATAAAATACTGAGTTAGGCTTTTGCCTTCTCGACATGAGCAACAGCCTCACCAACCGTGGAAATGTTTTCTGCTTGGTCGTCTGGAATTTGGATATCGAACTCTTTTTCGAATTCCATAATGAGCTCAACGGTGTCCAATGAATCGGCACCAAGGTCGTTAGTGAATGAAGCTTCGAGGGTGACCTCAGCTTCAGATACGCCGAGCTTGTCAACGATGATGGCTTTCACACTATTTGCGATGTCTGACATAACTGTAATTTTTAAGTGATAAATCAAGTGCAAAGAAAAGGTATTCCAATTAAATATGGACAAATCTCATTTTGGTATTTTTGTGGCATGCAAACCCACAGCCTCATCATTCTAGCTTCTGGCGGCGGCAGCAATGCGGCTTCACTGATTGATTACTTCAGCAATCACCAGAAAATTCAAGTCTGCGGGCTGTGGACCAATAACCCGAAAGCGGGTGTCCTTCAGCGAAAACTAGCCGTGAAGGCTAAAGTTTTTTCGCAGGGTGATGACAATTTGATTGCCAAATGGAAGGCTTCTGGAGCGAGCACCCTGGTCCTTGCGGGCTACCTCAAGGCCATTCCGACGGCTTGGATTGAGGCCTTTGAGGGCTCAGTGTACAACATTCACCCCGCCCTGTTGCCTGCGTTTGGCGGTAAAGGGATGTATGGCATACACGCCCATCGCGCAGTGATTGCTTCAGGCGACAAGACAAGCGGCTTAAGCATACACAAAGTCACCGAGGTGTACGATGAAGGGCCACTGGTCTTTCAAATGCGATTGGGCGTCAGGCCCGAAGAGTCTGCGGAGGCTTTGCAGCAACGCATTCTAGAGGGAGAGCATTGGGCATTTCCCCGTGCCATTGAAGCAGACCTTCTGCATCAAACCATGCCAACCCAACTTCCCTCACCATGGTTGGCGTAGCGCTGTACACGGACGGCTCAGCAAAAGGCAACCCAGGGCCAGGGGGCTATGGGGCCATATTGCAATCAGGGTCTCATGAAAAGGAGCTGTCAAAAGGCTACCGCCTGACCACCAACAACCGAATGGAGCTGATGGCTGTTGTGGCAGGACTAGAGGCTTTGAAGCCACCCCGGTGCCGTGTGCACGTTGTGTCTGATAGCAAATATGTGGTTAATGCATTCAATGAAGGCTGGATGGAAAATTGGAAGCGCCGTCGCTTTGCTAAGGTGAAAAATGTGGATGTATGGAAACGGCTTCTCAAAGCCATGGAGGGGCATGATGTCACCTTTGAGTGGGTCAAGGGTCACGCCAGCCACCCGCAAAATGAACGCTGTGATCAATTGGCCGTTAAGGCGGCAGAGTCGCCTACAGACATTGACCAAGGCTATGAAGCTAGTCAGCAGCTAAGCCTATAGGCCACATGAGCGTTCAGGCTTTGAAGGCACTCAAAGCATCCACGATCGTCCGGTCATTGGTCAAGCGGGGCACCTTGTTTTGCCCCCCCAGTTTGCCAATGGACTTCATGTAGCGAATGAAGGCATCAGTTGCTAGCGGGGTCACTACACAGCTTCTCAAAACGCCACCAACAATCAAATCCTTGTAGTAGCTGTTCTTCTCGCACAAAGCCTTGTCAAGCGCCAAGGCATAGCCGGCCAGGTCCGTAGGTTGTGCATCAAAAGCAATCAACCACTCATGGTAAGGGAGGCCTGTGTCAGGTAAAACCTGCGGCGCTACAGTGAACTCTTTCACGACGCCACCAAAGGCTTTTGTGGCCAACTTCATCGCATGCTCCACCTCAGACCCAATCACGTGTTCACCAAAGGCGGAAATGAAGTGCTTGATGCGACCAGTGACCCGCACACGACAAGGCTCAAGGGAAACAAAGGTGACGGTGTCTCCAATGCTGTACCCCCACAAACCAGCATTGGTGTGCATGATAACGGCATAATTGACGCCCAGCTCAACGTCTGCAACGGACAACCTCGGTGGGTTTTCGTCAAAAAAATGATCGGACGGAATGAATTCATAAGCGATACCATGATCTAAGGCCAACAGCAAATCCTCGCTGTCTGCTTGATCTTGGTAAGCGATGAACCCCTCGGAGGTTGCATAGGTTTGTAGGATGCCAACCCTTTTACCCAACAACTCCTCAAATCGCGCCCTGTAGGGCTCATAAGCCACGCCGCCAGTGATAAAAAGCGCAAGGTTAGGGAAGACCTCAGCAATGGTTTGCTTGCCGGACACCACCAATAATCGCTCAAAATACATCTGCACCCATGGCGGAATGCCAGTAATCAAGGTTAGGTCTTCATTCACGGTTTCCTGGACAATGGCGTCCAATTTTTCTTCCCAATCCTCAATGATGTTGGCTTCCCATGAGGGCAAGCGGTTTTTTTTAAGGTAGCTGGGCGTAAAATTTGACGAGATGCCGCTGAGTCGACCTGTAGGAACGCCATTGACATCGTCAAGCTTTGGACTCCCTTGCAAGAAAATCATCTTGCCATTGACGAAGTCCGCATTGCCTGCATTGACAATGTAGCCAAAGAGGGCACTTTTGCCTGTTTTGATTTGGAAGGACACAGAGGCCGTGCTTAGTGGAATGAATTTAGCCCCAGAGGTGGTGCCGCTGGTTTTTGCAAAATAGGCTGGCCTACCAGGCCACACCACATCAGCTTCTCCATCAACCACCCTGTCTAGGTAGGGCCTCAGCGCTTCATAGTCCCGAATGGGCACATGTTTTTTTAGGTCTGAAAAATTGTGAATTTCATCAAAGTGGTGATCCTTACCAAATGAGGTATGCTTGGCGTCAGATATCAAGCTTTGCAACACCTTGAGCTGTGTTGCCCCAGGCTTACTGATCCATGATTGGTCCTTCTTGATGGAGCGCTTGGCTAAAAGCTTCGCTGCGGTTGACTTTAATGTTGCCATGTCAGCGTGTGAGAAGTTGATTTAGGTCCAGTGCCCGACCATTCAGCCAGTACTCGACGATGATGTCGTGGGTGCTGACGCTGTCGCTAGGACTGGTAGCGTCTTGGAGGTACTCAAAAGGCTCAGCCACTTCGCAAAGTTTGGTGCCTGACTTTACAAAATCCCCCACACGATGAAGGGGTGGGCTGTTGAGTTGTGCGTAGCGGCTCATGGCGCCATCTTTGTGCTGGAGCCATAAAGAGAAGCCCAACGATGAACTGCCCTCAATAGCAACAACAGTGCCTGGCTTAACGGCATTCACCTCGGTTCCAACCGGGCATTTGTAGAGCAGGCCGTGGCGAAGCTTGCGCGAGGCGTCATTGTCCATCAGATTGGGGTCCAGCGGGTGACTGACCTGGTCTTCACCTGTCCGGTTAGCCACAGCCTCCATGGCCTCAACATTTTCACGCAGGGCAGATTCTGCATCACTGATTCGCAGATTTTCCAAAGACCAGCCCACCGGTGGCGCCATTGCGGACCCTAAGGTGTCGGGTACTTCACCGCCAATCATGGACCGCAAATGTTGCACAAAAGCTTCGTGGTAACCCAGGTGACGAACCAAAGAATCGGTGCGGTACTCTAGCTCAACGGCTGACCGACGAAGACTTGTTGAGGCATAGCCTGGGATGTATTCTCTTAGCGGGGTGTAGGCAACAAGTAGCAACGTACCAATAATAAGCGTGACAGTTGTTGTGCCAATGACGACAAAGACATTCAATCGACTAAGCGCCATTGAGAAGCGCTCCTCAAAGGTGGATTCGTCCAGCAGCACCAAGCGGTACTTGTGAAGCCATTTCTTCCAGCGCGATGTCTCTCCTTTTTTTACCATGCTTCAGCAAAGATATTCGGTATCAGGAGCTTTTGGAGGCCATTCACGAAATAACTTTGCCTGAAGTCCGTTGATAGAAACTGTGATCCACCTGTATTCCACATCCCGCACGTTCTGCCTAGCCCTTATTGTCCTGGCCACCTTGTCTTGTTCTCGAACGCAAGACAAGGCCATCAACCGTGCCTACCATCGGATGACGGCGCGATTCAACCCCATGCATAATGGCAAATTAGCCTTTGAAGACGGCATGGACGCCTTGAGAAAGGCTTACGTAGATGACTATGACACACCGCTTGCAATTTACCCATATGGCTTTGCTAAGGAAGATGATCAAGCAAGCCAACACTTCACCCGCGCCATTGAAAAGGCCACAAAAACGGTGGTTGAGCACAGCATGATGATTCGGGGAAAGCAGAAAAACCCCATCACCTACCAAGCCTACCTTTTGATGGGCCAAGCACAGGGCGCCATGGGCTTGGACCTGTCAGCCCATGAGGCTTTTGCCATTGTCAAACGCATGTCAGATGACCCCGACCAGGTGACGCGATCTGAGCTGTACCGTGCTGAACTCATGGCAAAGATGGGCAATGGACACGCAGCCATTGCAGCCTTGGATGAGCTGGAAAGAAGAGGCCTTCACGAGGACTTCACCCTGCAGGCAGCAAGCGTCCGCTCTCACGCCCTGATGGCAGAGAAGGATTATGAGGCTGTGGTTGATTTATTAGCCGTGGCTTTGAAAGAGAAAATGCCACCAAAGGCCCGAGCTCGCTTGGCCTTCATCAAGGGTCAGCTTCATGAGGAGATGGATGAAGGGAGCTTAGCAAGAGAGGCTTATGATGCCTGCATTCGTGCGCAACCCGGCAGCTACGACATGCTTCTGGAAGCGCAGTTGAGAAAAAGTCTCAATGGCAATGGATCAGGCGTCCGGGTTCAGTCCCTTTACAAGGAGCTAGAGAAGTTGCTTCGGGAGCCGAAAAACGCCCTCTATGAAGACAGAATTTACTTTGCTTTAGCCAAGCTGGCGGAGTCTGTGGAGGATGAAGGCAGGGCACAGGGTTACTGGGGCCAGTGCATTGCTCAAGGCAGCAAACTGAGGCCGGTGGTGCACGCAAAAGCCTTTGCAGCAAGAGGCGATTGGCGCTTTGATCAAGCCAATTACCCGGGCGCTCAATCGGACTTAGATAGCGCTTACCACTTGCTGCCAGCCAAGCACCCCCTCCGGGAGTCGCTGGATCGGCGGCGCAAAGGCCTGAACGCCTTGGTT
Organism: uncultured Flavobacteriales bacterium; assembly: GCA_963925545.1. GTDB lineage: Bacteria > Bacteroidota > Bacteroidia > Flavobacteriales > Schleiferiaceae > TMED14. The sequence goes on from CAWUSA010000005.1 coordinate 84,632, forward strand.
AAGGTTTTGAACAACCTCCAGTCCAATGACTCACTGCGTGAGCTGGCATCGATGTCTGAATCAGAGCTGCAAAAATACTTCACCAAATACGTGGCCAGCTTGCGACAGCGAATTGCCGAGGAGGAGCGCCAAGCTCAGCAGTTTGAGCTACAGGCAGAAATGCAAATGCAGTCTGAGCTGCAATCCGCCTCAGGGCCGGCCATTGGCGGCAGCGGCAAATGGCTCTTCTACAATGGGCCAACCCGAGCGATGTCAGCATCGCGGTTCCGACAATCCTGGGGTGATAGACCTAACGTGGATCAGTGGCGCCTGCAGAGCGCATCAGCCAACTGGGTCATGCAAAGTGGCGGCAGTGACGGTGTGGCGGGCAACGGAACAGACACGGAAGGGGAGGACCCAGCCTTTGATGTTGGTCTGTACATGAAGCAAACCCCGCGGGGCGACTCCACTGTGCAGGCATTGAGTCGCTTGATTTGCGAAGACTACATAAAGGCCGCCGCCATTTACCGCGACCAAATTGACGATAGTGATGCAGCGATGGGCATGCTCAACAAAGCAGCCCTTTGTGAAAGCCAATCGCCCTTAGCCTGGTACGCCATGCACCGCCTTCACTTGAAGCGCGAAGAGCCAGTTCAGGCCGCATCAAGCAGAGAGCATGTGCTGAAAACATTCCCCAGCTCAACCTATGCCAAACACCTTCGCGGAGAGATTGTTGATCAAATAGGTTTGCTAGATCAAACGAGCAAGGATTTCCAACAGCTCTGGGATCTTTCCCAAGAAGGCTCATGGCTGGCCTGCTTAGACCTGTTTAAGCAAGGTGAGTTTTTAGCGACAGAGCGTCCATCAGTCGACTTCATCCAAGCATTGGCACTTGGTGCGACCCAAGGCAAACTAGCCTATGTGGATGCATTGATTGCCATTGAACAAGCCTACCCCAACAGCCCCCAGGCAGCGTTAGCAACGACCTACAGGAACGCCCTAACGGGCGACTGGGCACCCGACAACCAGAACAACACGGGCATTCAGTACGTGGATGCGACCAAGGCCCCCCACCAGCTCATGATCATCATCTCAAGCAAGGGCAACATCAACGATGTGCGCAACGCATTGGCGAGCTTTCATCAAAAGTATTTCAGTGGAAAACCTCTTGGATTAAGGGTCTTGCCCATCGATGACGACAATCACATGATCATGGTGGATGGCCTGAAGAATGCCGCGGACGCATTGGGATACCGGACCAAGGTGATGCGAGCTGCGACCGTCACACAATTCACCAAAGACCACAGTCCAAGATACTGGCCCATCACTGTCCAGAATTTTTCGCAATTTTACAGCCAGAAAGATCTTCAAGGCTACAGCCAATTCGTCCAACGCATCTACCCCCTACTATGATCAAGAACAAATCCACAGAAAGCATGTCCGACCACAACAAAATTGTTGAAGGCGCAGAGCTTAATGGCAACCTTCAGTCCCCCGGAGATATTCGCGTAGACGGAAAGGTTAAAGGCAATTTAACGGTCGGTGGCAAACTGGTCATTGGCCCCACAGGCTATGTTGAAGGCAACATCGTGGCCAAGGAAGTCTCCATTTCTGGCCAAGTGGTTGGTAAGTTGAACGTGAAGGGCTTGAGCTCTTTACACAAGACAGCAAGAATGCAAGCGGAACTCACTACAGAGAAGTTGGCAATCGAGCCAGGTGCGCAGTTCACTGGCACGTGTCAGATGGGCTCGTCCAAAGCGATGAACCAAAGCCCACCCCAAGATCAACAAGCAAAGCCAGGGCCCCAAGCCTCTGCCTCAGCCAGCTAAGTGAAAAATGCCATGCGCTTCAGTGGGATGGCCTTTCAAATGGCCGCAACCATCGGGCTGATGACTTGGCTGGGATCCCTACTAGATAACGACGACGCACAGACAGCCTATGGCGCAGCCTCAGGCGCACTGATTGGCTGTGTGATAGCCTTGTACCGAACACTCAAAGACGTGATGTCCCATGATTCCTAAGCTTGTCAAACAACTCTTTGCAACTTACGTGCTGCTGGCTGCCGCTTCGGCGACGGCCTGCTGGGCTGCGCAAGTCAGTTACTTCGCTTCAGGCATCGTATTTATTGCTGTGACTGGGCTGACACAGGCTTGGGTGGCAGAAGTTTTTGGCCGCAAGCAGCCTACGCGCCTTGGCGGGGTATTCGCGGTGGCGGGGCTGGTCCGCATGCTCTTTGCTGCAGGGGGGCTCCTTTTGCCATTGTCATTGCGTGAAGGGGTTAACATGAATGCGGAAATATTGCAATTTTCAGCCCTTTATGGATTGGCCTTATTGGCTGAAACATGGCTCATTGCTGTCCGGATGAAAAACCTATAGGCAGGGCGGGTATTTCATATTACTTTTGCCGCGCATTTGAGTAAGAATGACATGATGACATTTAAGCAGTTATTTTTTGGTTTACTGACCCTTTGCAGCGTCACGGTTTCCGCATCGACGGATAGCCATGATACAACCCAAACCTCCGATTCGGACGCGCCGTTTGATCCAAGAGAGATGATCATGGAACACGTGATGGATAGCCACAGCTGGCACATCATGGACTGGAACGATTACGCGGTCAGCGTTCCCCTTCCCGTGATATTGTGGACAGAAGAAGGCCTTGTGGCGTTCTCCTCATCAAAATTTCATCACGACACAGAAGGCCATCACGTGGTGGAAGCCGGCGCTCAACGCTTTGTGAACCTCCACGAAAAGATTTACTACGCATCGCAAGTGGCTAACCTTGATGGCGCCTTTGTGGAAATGCATGACGGCCATGCGGTCAACGCGAAGCCGGTCGACATATCCATCACCAAAACGGTGGCCTCCTTGCTTTTTTCCGCAGTCTTGTTGATGTGGATTTTCTTTGCTTCTGCAAAAAATTACCGCCGCCGCGGTAGCGCATCCCCTCGGGGCATTGCAAGCTTCACGGAGCCGTTGATTGTTTTTGTTCGCGACGACATTGCTAAGGCAAACATAGGCAAGCACTACCTTCGATTTGTCCCCATGTTGTTGACCATGTTTTTCTTTATCTGGTTAAACAACCTGATGGGCCTCATACCTTTCTTCCCCTTTGGGGCCAACGTCACAGGCAACATTGCTGTCACCCTTGTCCTCGCGGTGATTGTCATGCTTGTCACCAACGTGAACGGCAAGAAGGCCTATTGGCAGCATATTTTTTGGATGCCCGGCATCCCGGGATGGGTCAAGCCACTCCTTTCATTGGTTGAATTTATTGGTATTTTCACCAAGCCCTTCTCTTTGATGATTCGTTTGTTTGCGAACATCACGGCCGGGCACATCATCGTATTGAGCCTTGTCTCTCTGGTATTCATTTTTGAAACAGCATGGGTTGGACCCGCATCTGTCTTGTTGACGCTTTTCATCTCTATCTTGGAGCTGTTGGTGGCCGCATTGCAGGCGTACATTTTCACCCTATTAACCGCACTGTACATCGGTACAGCTATGCAAGAAGACCACCATTAATATTTTTTATTTTAAATCCCTAGAATCATGACTGGAAGTATCGCAGCAATTGGAGCAGGCCTATCCGTAATCGGAATAGGCATTGGTATTGGTATGATCGGCGGCCGCGCAATGGACGCCATCGCTCGCCAACCTGAAGCCACTAGCAAAATCCAAACAAATATGATTATCACAGCAGCCCTCGTTGAGGGAGCGGGCCTCTTTGGCATCGTTGTATCGCTGTTGAAGTAATCTCGCATCACGCAGGCTTCACCAAAGGGAATCTCTCTTTGGTGAGCTTGTGATTTGCATAATTATCGCACCACGATGGATATCATAACGCCCGGCCTTGGCCTCATCTTTTGGACGACAATCGTCTTCCTTCTGCTCATGGTTCTGCTTTCCAAGTTTGCTTGGAAGCCGATCTTAAGCGCCGTGAAGGAGCGTGAAGCGTCCATCGACAAGGCCCTTGAAGAAGCCAAGTCCGCTCGCGCGGAAATGGAAAACTTGACATCCTCCAATGAGCAATTGCTTAAGGAGGCTCGTCAGGAACGCGAAAGCATTGTCAAGGAGGCACGAGTTGCCCGTGACAAAATGGTCGCAGAAGCCAAGGACCTCGCTTCAGTGGAGGCTGAAAAAATCATGACAGCTGCTGCCGCGCAAATTGAAGGCGCAAAAATTGCTGCCGTGACAGAATTGAAAAACTATGTTGCGCAGATTGCTGTGGACATGGCTGAAAAAATTCTTCGTTCGGAGCTCAAGGATGCATCAGCGCAAAAGGCTAGCATCGATCGCGCACTGGAAGACGTCAAACTGAACTGATCTCAAGATGGCCGGTACACGATTCGCAACACGCTACGCAAAAGCACTCATTGATTTAGCTAAAGAGCTCAATCAAATGGACGCTGTGCGTGATGATATGATGACGATTCAATCCGCCATCAAGGTCAGCCGTGACTTGCGTAACTTCTTGCAAAGCCCTGTGGTTAAGCCCGCAGAGAAAATCAAGGGCCTCCAGGCTGTCTTTGCATCCACGACAGATTTGACGCAAAAACTCCTCAAGCTTGTTGTCCGACACGGACGCGAAGGAGGATTGAACCACATTGCCAGTGGATACCTCACACGTTATAACAAAGCCAATGGCATTGTTGAAGCGCGCGTGGTGACCGCAAGCCCCTTGAGTGAGGCGCAGCGCAATAGCCTACAACAGCGACTTGCTGCGACAGGCGCTAAAGAGACGTCCTTGAAAGAGGTCGTCAACCCCGATGTGATCGGTGGTTTGGTTGTACGTGTAGGTGACCTCCAAGTGGATGCCTCCATCGCTACAGCATTGAACCGAATCGATCAGCATTTCAAGAAAAATTCTTACATCGCCGACTTCTAAATTGAACCTACCATGGCAGACGTTAACCCAGCAGAAATTTCCGCAATCCTTCGCCAGCAACTTGCAGGCAGTAACACTGAAGCTGAGCTTCAAGAAGTTGGCACCATCCTTCAGGTTGGTGACGGCATCGCGCGTGCTCACGGCCTTCAAAACGTCCAGTATGGCGAATTGGTGGAGTTCGAGAATGGCCTACGCGGCATAACATTGAATCTTGAAGAGGACAATGCAGGTATTGTGCTGCTTGGTTCGGCTGAAGGTGTTCGTGAAGGTTCGACCGTGAAGCGCACGGGCATGATTGCCTCCCTGGAAGTGGGTGAGGGCATGCTTGGCCGCGTGGTGGACACCTTAGGTAAGCCCATTGACGGCAAAGGACCCATCCAAGGCAAGACCTACAACATGCCATTGGAGCGCAAGGCCCCTGGTGTCATTTACCGCCAACCGGTGAGCGAGCCCCTTCAAACAGGTATCAAGGCGATTGACGCCATGATTCCCGTGGGACGAGGTCAGCGTGAGTTGATCATTGGTGACCGCCAGACAGGCAAGACCACCGTAGCCATTGACACCATCCTTAACCAGAAGGAGTTCTACGACAAAGGCGAGCCAGTATACTGCATCTATGTAGCCATTGGCCAGAAAGGCTCAACCATTGCCGCGCTGGCAAAGAACTTGGAAGCAAAAGGCGCCATGGCTTACACAACCATTGTCGCATCCAACGCTTCTGACCCTGCGCCTCTGCAGTTTTACGCCCCATTTGCGGGCGCTGCCATTGGCGAGCTCTTCCGGGACACGGGCCGCCCTGCATTGATCATCTTTGATGACCTTTCCAAACAGGCGGTTGCCTACCGTGAAGTTTCCTTGTTGCTTCGTCGCCCTCCAGGTCGTGAAGCCTACCCTGGCGATGTGTTCTACCTTCACTCACGCTTACTAGAGCGCGCTGCAAAGATCATCAACGACGACACCATTGCCTCACAGATGAATGACCTCCCTGAGTCATTGAAAGGCATCGTTAAAGGTGGCGGATCACTGACAGCATTGCCCATCATTGAGACGCAGGCTGGTGACGTATCAGCCTACATCCCAACCAACGTGATTTCTATCACGGATGGCCAGATTTTCTTGGAGTCAGATTTATTCAACTCTGGTGTTCGACCCGCGATCAATGTGGGCATTTCTGTTTCTCGCGTGGGTGGATCTGCACAGATTAAACCCATGAAGAAGGTTGCCGGAACACTGAAGCTGGACCAAGCACAGTACCGAGAGCTTGAAGCTTTTGCAAAATTTGGCTCTGACTTGGATGCAGCAACGATGAACATCATCAACAAGGGTCGACGCAATGTGGAAATCCTGAAGCAAGCTGTGAACGCACCCATGGCAGTTGAAAAGCAGGTAGCCATCATTTACATTGGCTCTAAAGGACTCCTCAACGGCGTTGCTGTGAATCAGATCAAGCCTTTCGAGGTTGCGTTCTTGGAGTACATGGCCAGCAAGCATCAGGACATATTGGACGCCATTCGCAGCGGCAAATGGACCAAGGATGAAATGGCAATTGTCGAAAAGGCAGCTGCTGAAGTTATTCCTGCTTACACAGCCTAATCGACTAGCGCAACGAGACCATGGCAAACCTGAAGGAACTTCGCAACAGAATCACGTCGGTATCAAGCACGATGCAGATCACCTCTGCCATGAAAATGGTGTCAGCAGCTAAATTGAAGCGTGCGCAGGACGCCATCATTCAGATGCGCCCCTACGCACAGAAGCTTTCCCACCTGATGTCCAATGTCAATGCGTCGTTTGATGATTCAGAAAACCCCTACGCCATTGAACGGCCACTGAACAAGGTGCTGGTGATCCCCATCACGTCCAACCGTGGACTCTGTGGCGGGTTCAACTCATCGGTTATCAAGCGAACCCTTGCCATGGCATCAGCCTTTGACAAGGAGGGTGTTGAGGTAGAAGTGTATGCCCTAGGCAAAAAAGGCAGAGAGCTGCTGGCAAAGACCCTGAACGTCGTCAACAGCGACGTCGACGCCGTTGCGGCCGTGACCTTTGATTCTGCAAAAACCATTGCTGAGGAAGTGATGTCAAAGTACAGTGAGGGATCGTACGATCGCGTCGTCTTGGTTTACAATCAATTCAAAAATGCAGCGGTGCAACTGCTCCAGGAAGAAACCATGCTGCCCATTGCGTCACCAGAGAGTGAGCAAAGCAACGGCGACTACATCTTTGACCCAAGCAAAACACAACTCCTTGACGAGTTGATTCCTTCCAGCATCAAGAGCCAAATGTTCAAAGCCCTTTTAGACTCACAAGCATCTGAGCAGGGCGCACGCATGACAGCCATGCACAAGGCCACAGACAACGCAACGGATCTGCGTGACGGGCTAAAGCTGAAGTACAATAAAGCGCGACAGGCGGCCATCACCAATGAAATACTTGAGATTGTTGGCGGCGCAGAAGCCTTGAATGGTTGATTGGTTTTTTCTTGTTAATTTTTAGGCCGTGAAACGTCCCGCCTTTAAACTCAGGGGTCGCATCTTTTCTATGATGCTGCTGCTTGTTGCCGTCTCCTTTGTCATCACAGGCATTGTGAGCTCGCTGCACTTCAAAAACGCCAATAAAATCTACCACAAGGAGCGCTTGTTGAGAAAGGAGAAGGCCATTGAAGCCCACCTTGTCCGAGAGATTGCGAAGGTTATTCACAGCCCCAACAAGACAATCGACATCAATGCAATCATTGCAGAGGAGATTCAAGCCCTCAGTAAAATTCACCATACGGACGTCATGCTCTACGGCATGAATGGCCACATTATCATGTCTTCCAACCCGGAACTTCTGGTTGATGGCACCATGCCAAGACAGCTTCCTGAGGGCATTCGCTACCGACGAAATCAAGTGGTGAACTTCCGTTCAGATAAATCGAAGGGCAGTGAGATCATGGTCTATGCAGCTGAGTTGATTGACGATGACGGACACACCCTTGGTATCATGGTGGTGCCCTACGCCCTGGAAGACTACCTCTCTCCCACAGAGGAAGGCGCATTTTATGAGGCCTTGGCTACGCTTTATGTCATCATCTTCCTCATTGCCTCATTGATTGCCATGTTCTTGTCGAGAAGCATTACCAGAGGTGTTGAGGTCGTAAGCAACGCCATGAAAAACAACCCACTGACCTCAGACCGAAAACACATCGCCTGGAGTTCAAGAGATGAGATTGGTGTCCTGGTGAATCAGTACAACCTGATGATTGACCAATTGGCAGAGAACGCCAAGCAATTGGCACAAGCAGAAAAAGAGTCTGCGTGGAAGCAGATGGCGCAACAGGTAGCCCACGAGGTCAAAAACCCCCTGACACCCATGCGACTGATGACGCAAATGCACGCGACAAAAGCAGGAAACTTGACAGCCGAGGAGGTGCATGCATTCGCTGATGGCATGCTTGCTCAAATTGACGCCATGACGCAGGTTGCGGACGATTTCAGTCAGTTATCCAAAGGACCGAGCAAGGACAAGTCCACCTTTATTGCCCCCATCGTATTGGAAATTCAAGCGGCCTACCCCATGCTCAAGGTGCTTATCCCAAGGTCCCTGGAAGGCATTCAATCCGTGGTGAATCGGGAGCGCTTGATTCGGGTACTCAACAACCTTATCAGCAATGCCAAGGAAGCTTCAGCCATGGTGGATAAGCCACAATTCAGCCTCATGGTGGTGCACGATGAGCATTGGCTAACGTTCACGATCAAAGACAATGGCTGTGGCATTGATCCAGCCAATCTGGAGGATATTTTTCAACCCCGATTCACCACGAAGACCCGAGGAATGGGCTTAGGCTTAGCGATTGTTAAGGCTATTCTTGATCGCTTTGGCGGCACTCTTTGGGTGGAGTCTAGCAGTCCGGAAGGCAGTGAGTTTTGCTTCACCCTTCCCGTCAAAGCTTGATGGCGATATAGACCTGACTGCCGCCAAACAGCTTCCCACCAAGGACCTCAACGGAGGCTGTTGGGCATGAATCCAACAAGGCAGCATCCAAGAAATCCCTTGAGCAATAAGCGCTGACATAGTCGGACTCGTTCAGGTTGTCTTCCAGCTCGGGCAGGGCGCTCTCCTCCGTTGAGTCAAAGACCTGATAGCCCTTGTCAATGAAGGGGTGCAGGGTAATCAGTGCCTTGCCGCCAGGGCGAAGTAAGGCAACGACATCCTTCAGGGCAGCTTGGAAATCCAAGGGGCGCAAATGGGTGAAAACAGACCCAGCAAACAGCAAATCATACGTCAAGCCATCGCTATGAGGCACCAGGCCCAGCGTGTCCTGCTGAAAGGCCATGGCTGAGGCTTTGGGATCCAGCCCGTGAATAGCCACATCAGGCAAGGCTTGACGCAAAAACCGACTGACACGGCCATAGCCACAGCCAAAGTCAAGCAGCCTTTCCGCACCCGAAGCCATGCTCGCGACAACAGTCGCTGCACCATGGCCGGCGGCAACATACTCTGCAAGGGTCACTTCAAGTTGACCACCATGGTGTTGGAGGGGGTAGCGAAACATGGGGTCACTTCGGTGAATGGCAAGGCAAACATCAGCCCGAGTATAGCCGACCAGATGCAGGGCGTCATCCTGTAATTGCTCTGACAAGGGCAGGTGAACAGGCAAGGTCATTTGCTGCAGCACGGCCAATGAATCCAGTCTTTTGCTCAGCAATTGGAGGCGATCTCGGTTCTCGCCGATGCCAATTTTATCCTGAATCCAGGCCTGAATGCTTGATTTGATGTTGGTAGCCATGTCTTGCTCAATACCTTTGAGTTAGGAATCACAAATTACAACCATGAGCACTCCACTTGTCCACCTCCACGTTGAAGATCGTATAGCCACCTTAACCATCACCCGCCCCAAGGCGCTCAACGCCTTGAATGCAGCGGTTATCACCGCCTTGCACAAGCATGTAGTTGACCTGGATGGCAGGGATGATGTGAGGGTGGTTCTCCTGACAGGGGAGGGCCAAAAAAGCTTTGTGGCCGGCGCAGACATTGCAGAGTTTGCCAACCACAACCAACAAGAAGGGCAAGCCTTGGCGCAGCGAGGACAAGACTTGTTGTTTACCCGCATTGCCAACGCGAAGAAAATTTATATCGCAGCCATCAATGGGTTTGCCTTAGGCGGCGGGCTGGAGCTGGCCTTGTCGTGCCATGTGCGTGTCGCTTCGGATAAAGCAAAAATGGGCTTGCCCGAGACCTCCTTGGGGGTGATTCCTGGCTATGGAGGCACGCAGCGATTGGCCCAATGCATCGGCAAAGGGCGCGCCATGGACATGATGCTTTCAGCTGAAATGATTGATGCAGAAACCGCCCTTGCTTGGGGCTTAGTTAACGCCGTCAGCACACAAGATGAGCTGATGGCAGAGGCAAAAAGTCGAGCCAAAGTCTACCTGCGGAACTCGGGCGACGCCCAGGCTGCAGTGATCCGCGCAGTCAATGCAGGCCTTGACCACAAGGGGGGTTATGATGCTGAAATTGTAGAGTTTGGCAAGCGATTCACATCAAAGGAATTTGTAGAGGGCACGGAGGCATTCCTGAGCAAACGCCGCGCATCATTCTAAGCAGAAGCCACGAGTTGCAGAGTTTGGACTATATTCATGGTCCTAACTCCCCGACACAATGACATTTTTTCAAATAGAACATGCTGTTTATGACATGTTTTCTGCCCCTTGGCTTGGCGGCATAGCGATCACCGCTACCTATGCCTTGGTGGTTTACTTTTTCAGCAATAAGCTCAAGCATGACGACCTAGCCTTAACTCGATTTGAAAGAATCTGGGGTGGTTTACTGATTGCCTTATTCCTTGTCAAGCACGTGCAACTTCTTGCGATTGGCGACTGGAGCATGACTGAAAACATGGAGCTGCATCTTTGTGGCATGAGCCGATTACTGAGCATTCTGCTCTTAGCCTTTGCTGTCAGATGGGCTTTTTTCCCTCTGTTTTTTTGGGGGATTGTTGGAGGGTTTCACAGCCTTCTCACGCCAGAGCTCACCGGCGGCGACAGCACCTTCATGTACATTGAGTACTACATCATTCATGGCGGCATCATCATCATTCCCTTGTACTTTGTTTTTGTTCGCCAGCGCATGATTGGTCAGTGGACATGGGCTAAAATCCTTGCCTTGAACGTTGCCATGATGCTCCCTGTTTACGCCATCAACAGGCTGATTGACGCCAACTACATGTTCTTGGTTGATCCACCCAAGGTGGAAAGCATCTTGATTCAAGGCCCATGGCCCTACTACCTCATTGGATTCATCGGCGCAGGCCTGCTTCATTACCTCTTGCTAACGGGCTTGTTCTGGAAGCGTATTAAGGCCAATGATGGCATGCCTAAATGAACACGTACAACGCCATTGAGCCCGGTGAACAGTTGTGGTGGTTTGGTGTGGGTGTTCTGCTCGCCTTCATTCTTTTTTTCTTTGCTTTTGCACCCCGCATAGCTCACCCGCGCCGCAAGCAATGGGAGAGAGGACTTGGGTGGGCCATCCTGTTAAATCAGGTCTGGGTCACAGCTATGTTGATGCTTGATGGCGACTACCTCATTGCCAAGCACCTCCCGCTGCACATGTGCAGCTTCACCCAGATTTTGCTCTTTCTTCACTTGGTGATGGACAAACAATGGGCCTTCACGGTGTCTGCTTTATGGGGCCCCCTTGGGGGCATACAGGCTATCCTGACACCAGCCCTGACGTCGTCGCTGACATGGCCGTATGTCACGCAGTTTTTCACAGCTCATGCCTTCGTGGTCGTGGTTCCGATTTACTTGATGGTTCACGCTGGAAGACGCCTACCTAAGCGAGCATTCAGGATGGTGATGGGAATTACTACAGTCGTTGCTGTCACACTGATGGGGATCAATGAGGTTTTGGGATCCAACTACATGTATGTGACATCGCCGCCGCCGGTCAACCATCCCTTGGTTCAAGGAGATTGGCCCGAGTACTTGCTGGTATTGTTTGCCGCAGGGACTGCGCTCTTTTACCTCTTTCTTATTGTCTTCAGAAAGTATGTCGGCCCGGAGGAGGCTGCCAACCCTTAAGTGGACGAATCGTCCTCAATCAGGCTTTATGTTCAGTCTTCGCACCTGTCAGATCAAGTGTTAGTTGCGCTATTTCTGTACTCTTCAACTAGGCTCATCAAAGCCTTTATAAGATCCTTTGTCTCAAGGGCAAGGTTAAAGAACAGGGTTGTGTTCCGGGGGCTTGACTCCTCGGTGCGTGTCCGGCTGATTTGTGCGTCAATCACATCAGATATTCTCGCTAACAAGGCCTCTTGTGCCTCAAGAACGGCACTAAGCCCATCAAAATCTCTTGCCTCAAACAACGCTTTAACTTGGCTAACAACCACATTCACATCTGAACCGATCGTTCTCAGTTCATGCAATTGATCGGGATGAAGAGCTTTGTGATTGTTGTTCACGTGCTTGTAGCTTTTCTTTGCGAGGTATTCTAGTGACTGCGCCATGTCCGTTAGGTAGGCCAGAATGGTGATGTAGAAATTACTGCCACGAACTGAGGTTTCATCCAGGTTTTTGATGAAGTAAAAGAGGTGATTTCTCAAATCCTCAACTTCGCCATCAAGCTTGTCAACGCGTTTGCGATTGTCATTCAATTCGTCCTCGTCCATGTTTGCCAACCCATCGATCATTGATCCATAGCTTTTTGCTACCCGACCCATGGCGTTGGAAATGTTGTCAGCGCTTTCATCAATGATGCCTTGGACGGTCTTGCTTTCAAATTTTCGCAAGCCTGCAACGACACCGACATTGGCTACTTTTCGCTTGTGTGAACGGTAGCTACGAAGCAGCAAGCCAATCGATACAATTAAAAGCACCGCAATTGCTGCTTCTTGACCAAGGAAGATGACATAGGTCAACCCGCCAGCAACGACAAAGGCTGAAATGGCTGTCAGGAACCATCCCCCAATCACATTGAGCACGCCAGCAACACGGTAAACGGCACTTTCACGACCCCATGCCCGATCAGCAAATGAGGTGCCCATCGCCACCATGAAGGTCACATAGGTGGTGGAAAGCGGCAGCTTCATGGATGTGGCGATAGAAATCAAAATACCGGCTACAGCTAGGTTGATGGATGCGCGAATGTTGTCAAAGGCAGGCAGCTCTTTTGCCTTGTCCGCAGATATGTTTTGAATGGGTCTACTGAAGCTATTAGCTACGCGGTCTAAGGTGCGCTGAGGCACGAAGGCGTTCAGTAGGGAGACCACACGAGAGCTCCCTTTCACAATGCTCCGCGAGAGGAAGTTAGCTCTGAAGCGTTCGCTCCCTTCATCTTGGCGAGACAGATCAATTCCTGTTTCAACAACAGTCTGCGCTTTTTTAGAAAACCACAGGGTCAAGACCATGATGCCACCAGCGAGGAATAGTAGGACGGGCTCAGAAGGAACTTTTTCTGACAGCACACCCATGGAGAACTCTGAAGCGGCAACGCCAGAGGCAGACCATGCTTCATAGGAATGGTAAGCCGCCATTGGCACACCAATAAAGTTCACCAAGTCATTACCAGCAAATGCCAGCGCCAGGGAAAATGTGCCAATCCCAATGACTAGCACCAAGACGTTCTTCTTGAAGACATTGTTGATGACATAGGCGGCCACTGACCAAAGAACAAAGAGGCCTGCAATGATGGCGATGTTGTACGTAGCTAAAACATCCTTGATGTCACCATAATACGGCGTGCCCTTGAGTCCTTTGAAAAAGATAAAGTAGCTGATGGCAGTCAGGCAGGCAGCAGCAAACAAGAAACCCACGCTCTGGATTTTTTTCTCATACTGAAAAGTGAATACCAAGCGAGACAACCACTGCACGACTGCGCCAACAGTAAAGGCGATGAACACCGACAGTAGGATGCCAGTGACTATGATTACAGCTTTGTCTTTGTTGATGTAGGTTCCAATATCAGACACGCTTTGCGCATCATCCATGCCAATCTTGATTAGGGCCATGATAACGGCGGCACCAAGCAGCTCAAACACAATGGAAACCGTGGTGGATGTTGGCATCCCTAAGCTGTTGTAAAAGTCCAACAGGAGGACATCGGCGATCATGACTGAAATGAATATGATCATGATTTCTGAGAAGTAAAACTCCCCAGGCATAAAGATGCCTTTACGTGCAACCTCCATCATTCCGCTCGAGAAGATGGCCCCTACGAAAATGCCTAAGCTGGCAATGATGAGGATGTTCCGGAATGAGATGGCTTTAGATCCGATAGCTGAGTTCAAGAAGTTGACAGCGTCATTGCTGACGCCAACAACTAGATCAATGATGGCAAGACCTAAAAGGGCCGCAAGGATGATGATGTATAAGTTATCCATGGTGTTTAAGTATTCTGGATTAAGTTAGAAATGCAATTCAAATCCTGTTCTGAAAATGATTGCGTCGCTTTCTCCATTTTTAGTTGAGTAGCTAATATCACTTTGGACCTTTAGTTTGTGACCAACGACAAATTTATTCAGACCCAGAGTGTACATGGTTACTGGAGAAGTACCTGTTACGTCAGCATAGTTGAGCGCGGTATAACGACCTGCAACTTCTGTTTTTTCTGAAATAAAGTAACCTACTGCCATATTAATAGCACTTCCTACAGTGACGATGTCTCCAGTTTCGGTTCCGTCCAATTCCACTGCAATAGGGTTCGGAGCGCTACGATCTGCATATTCCGCCATTAAAGAAAAACCTTCATATTTCAAAACTAGATCAATAAACTGCGTAGTAATATTCGTTTGATATAGTGAGCCGTCTGTAAGAAACATGTAGTCTCCCATGTTGGATCTTGTTTTTGAGGCATCTCTATTGAAGTCATAAGTATAAGCCGCCATTATTTTTAGCTTTTCCTCTCTAACCGTAGAGGAGCCCATGTATTCGCCTTTTTTGGTAAAGCTACCTAGAGGGAATAATTCTACACGTCCTGTGTATTGAAGACCACCTTCATTACCCGTGGCAATATTTCTACCTTCTCCTTGAGAGATCGCAAATTTTTCTTTGGAAATGAATTGTCCACCAAGTTTCGTGGTGTGACGCAACTGTATCCCTAAGTCGCGATCAATATTAAACTTTCTGTTCAGTAAGGAACGATCTACCAGCTGTAAGTTGGCAGAAGAAATTACACGCTCAACATTGCCAGGAAGTTTTGTTTGGCCCGCCCAGAGTTCAAAGCCCGGTGCGAATTTCCATTTAATGACTGCATCAAGAATGTATCGCGGTGAATTTTTTGTGAACGCATTAGCACCTGACATATCGTTATTTGACAAACCAAATTCCATTTTGTATACAATGCTAGGGTGTACAGCCCATCCGTCAAACTTGAATCTTGAACGACGTACCAAAAAGTCATGATCTACAGGTGCTAGGCCATCGTCGGAAAAATCACTCGTTCCGTAATAACGTACTTGAAATCTTGGTGCAAATTTTACACTAAAGCTGCTGTCCGCAGCTACCATGTTCAGCATGCCGTTGCCAAATTGGCTGGTATTAAGGGTTTGAGCGCCAAGGCTCATTCCTAAGGTCAATGTTAATGCAATGAGATGCCGTATCATCATTTAGTTCTCTAGGTTAAGTGTCGCAAATTTCACCAGACTTTACTGGTTCAATGTTACGGGAATGTTAATTCTGCAGAACAGGTGTATAAACGGCGTATTCAATTCTTGTAAATCAATTAGAACTCAATAGCGCTTGTGTACTTTTATGAATGGCGGCATAAATAAAAAACACGAAAAAATGGATCAGAAAATTATTAATCAAACGATAGAATTTGTAAAGTCAGAGCTCAAAAACGCTGAAGGTGGTCACGACTGGTTTCATGTAGAGCGCGTTTTCAGAAATTCGATTTTAATAGCAAAAAATGAGGAGGTGAATGCTTTTGTCGTTTCCTTAGCGGCGCTTTTGCATGATATTGCAGATCCGAAATTTCATGATGGTGATGAAACCATTGGCCCAGAAAAAGCAACTAAATTTCTTAAAAATCAAAAAGTTGACAAAGAGGCGATTGATCATATTATAAAAATAATACAGCACATGTCCTATAAGAATTCTTTAGGCAAAGACGGTAAAGCGTTTTCCTCTAAGGAGCTAGAGGTTGTGCAAGACGCAGACAGATTAGACGCTATTGGCGCTATTGGTATTGCCCGATGTTTTAATTATGGCGGATTTAAAAACAGGGCTTTATACGACCCAAATATTCCACCTAATCTAAACATGACAAAAAAGCAGTATAAAAAAAATAAGGCCCCAACGATTAATCACTTTTACGAAAAATTATTGCACCTAAAAGATAAAATGAATACGCCTACCGGGAAGCGATTAGCCGCCGACAGACATGACTATATGGAGATTTTTCTAAAACAATTCTACCGTGAATGGGGCGGGAAAGTAGTTTAGAGGCAGTTGAGCCCATCAGCATGGCGTTGCTGTGATTTAGGAATATTTAGTCTATTTCCTTAGATGCCCTAATTGCTAAAATGAAAGCCGCTCCAAAAAGCAAAGTTATTAGACCTGCAAAATATGGTATAAGATCAGTCATTTTCTTGAGTTATTAATCAGTTTCAGGTAAATCCCAAAGGCTAATATTGATGGAACCCAAATCCCAACAAAAGCTCCATCGTCTTTTGCTCCTTGAAAAAAGAGTATTTCAGAAAAAACTAGGGATAATATCGCAGCAATAAACAGTAATTTATCTGTGATTGTGAATTTTGTAAACATTTTAATGGCTTATTTTTTTACTTATCCTCAAAGATATATCATTCCCGACAGGCTGCCCTGGCGAAAATTAGGCTTATTATAGCACCTATGGTTTGGTTTTCTCCTTTAAGAAAACCGAAGTGACAACAGAAGCAAAAAAGAAAATATAACCTAACGGAATTAAAGCAAAGGGCTCTTGCAAATAACCATCTTTATCAACCTCACTGCCAATAATATGAAAAGAGCCATAACAGATTAAGCTAATTGTAAAGAACAGTATTGGTAATCTGTATTTTTGAAGACTTGCTCTCATAGAAAACTCCGATGGCATAGAGGAACACTAAATGTACTAATCTTTAGAAAATGCCTGTTCCCAATAATCAAAAATGATGAAAAAATTAAACATTCTACGAGCTTTATCGAGGCCACTACTAAAAGTAAGTTTAGCAATATTTTTAATTTTTGGTGGGGCACAGCATTTTATAAATCCTGATTTTTACACTCCTTTTGTGCCTTCATTTTTGCCGTTTACAATGGCCATTGTATATATTTCTGGTTTGCTTGAAATCATACTTGGCCTTGCATTACTTTTCAAAAAACAGGCAACCATAGGCGCTTGGGGAATTTTAATTTTAATGCTCTTGTTTTTGCCAATTCATATTTGGGATGTGTTTTCTGAAACACCTGCCGTAGGAAGCCATAAAGCTGCTTTGGCAAGATTGCCAATTCAATTCTTGCTCATATTTATTGCCTGGAAGGTCAAAAACAATGTTTCACAACATAATCTAACCAATAGATAGCAGCCAACAAACCACCTCTGCCATAGCTTGCAGTGTATAGTGCTCACTTCTCATAGGCCAAGGATCATTGGCGGATCACCAGCCTATTGAAGCAGCCCAGTGTATTTTTGCAAGAATGAAACCGCTGAAGCAACAAAAGGAAATTTGGATTTTGGGATCTACAGGGTATGTGGGATCTCAGCTCACGAGTTTACTAATTCAAAAGCGTCAACGAGGAGACTTTCCCGGTAGAATATCCGCTCTAGGACACCGCACCATTCTTCCTTGGGTTATGCAGCGCACAAATTTCTTCATGTCCTCCTTAGGCAAGCTCAAGAAGGACAAATTCATTGATTACCCTCCAGATGTTGTCTTCCACTGTGCGCGACTCGCGGGGAAGACAGATCGCGGCCGAAGAGCGGCTGCAAAACAGGGCTACCGTGCCAATATCAACCTTCGCGACATTTTTGAGCAACTGCCTAAGCCCCCAACGGTAGTGTATTGCAGCGGAACATTGATGTATGGCAATACAGCTAAAATTGCCAACGAAGAACAATCTATATCCCCCATAGCCTATGCCCGTGCCTATGAATATGCGGAGCGCCCATTTACCAGGGAGCTATCTGAAGCACCTTTAGATGTCCGCACTGCCAGACCAGCTTGGATTTTGGGGCCGGATTCTTGGTTTGAATATTTCTTTTACCGTCCGGCATTAGAGCTTGGATTTGTGCCCTATTACGGCAATGGAGGGCAACAAATGTCCATCATTTCAGTAGAGGACTGCGCGGGTCAATTACTCCACGTAGCTACACATGGCGCCCCAGGAGAAAGCTATAACCTTTTTGGTTTTGCGCCCATCTCTCAGTTAGAATTTGCAAAGAAAACTGCGAAAATTTTAGATCTAGACGTAAGGCAGATAAGGGAGAAAGAATTGGTCAAAAAACACGGAAAGACCGCAGCAGAGGCACTGACTTCGAATACACCTATAACCACGCTACATACAGAATGGAAAGCTTCGTATAACGCTGTTGACCATGACCTGGGCCTGATGATAGCTAGGGCGGTTAAATTACTTGAGATGCGCTAGTTAAGCTAGGGATCTTCCGACTGGAATTCATACAGCATGTACTCCCCAAAGGTGCCCAGTTTCGTGGTTGAAACAGAATCATCTATTTGCCAGAGCAGGTGGAGCAGTGAGCTAGGCAGCAGCTTATGAAGCTTGTGGTAATACCACGCTGGATAAACAATACTATACCCTCTGCTGTATGTCAACGGCAGCTTCACCTTTTTGCTAATACTTCTCGGCGCGTAGCACTTGCTTGCCAAATAATTAGTCGGTGAATAGCCTCCCCACACCTTACGCCAGCGAGCAAATGCATTCCGAGGCTTGCCTTTAAGCAGCTCAATGAGTGTGCCGGCCAGGTAGTATTTATTGACAAAGGTGAGCACCATTCGTCCGCCCGGCTTAAGCGCTTTACGAAGACAAGACATGGCGTGGTCAAGATTATCTACCGTATTTAAGGCGCCAAAGAAAACGTAGATCATGTCAAATTTCACATCAGGGAACAGCGTATTTAAATGCTCTACGCTCCCTTGGGCAATTTGTCCGTTTTTCAGCTTATAGCTGTCAATTTTCTCTTGAGTTAGGCGTACCATTTCCGCTGAAACATCAATGCCGTAATACTGCTGATCTGGAAACTGCTCTGCGAAATGGACCAGGTCAAATCCTGGACCAAACCCAACCTCTAACACCGTGGATTGTGGATGAGATTTTACGCGCTCGCGAAAACTCTGTCTAATCCTTTGCAGTGCAGGATTCAAATTATAGCGACGCTCAAAATCTACGGCATCCTTATCGTAATAATGCCCTACTTCACGGTAATAGCTCATGGTCTTTGCGTCTTAATTGGATGTCAAAGTAGGCTGCTGATCCCCAAAAGAGGAAGGCAAATACTGGCTGGTTCAAGAAATTATTGAATTGCATATGAAACAGGTAAGTGCTCAAGGCTAAGAATAAGGCTGTTTGCGGTGAGCCCAGGCTTCCTCTTAGAAACCCATAGTAAACCCAGCGCCCGATAATGATTAAGAATACCAGTACTGACCCTATCCCATTCTCGCTGAGTTGAAGTAGGATTTCCGAATGCGCACTGCCACCTGAGCCCTGTGGGGGAGAATCGGGGTTCCGCACCGTTAACCTGTTTTCCAAACTTTTCTCTTGGAAGGGAATATAGGTGAACTGATAGGTGCCGGGGCCAAAACCAAACAACGGGCGCTCTTCAAACATGCGCAAGGCGCTTACCCACCTATTGAGTCGTTCAATATTGCTGGCATCTGTTTGAACGTTGGTTACGGACATGCTTTTCTCCACTAAAGTGGCCTGGGGATCATGGCTTTGGTATGAATTATAGGTGAATGATTCCTGGATCTTGTCAGTGCCAAACACCCCAAGGTAGACCACGACTAAAGCCACGGGTAAAAGCCAACGCCAAAACTGAGGCAGGTGCATTAATGCCCAAAGAAGTGCCATGAAAGCTAAAGACCATAACGCAGCACGAGAGCCGCTTAGGACGGTAAGAACGGTAGCTATAGCGGCAATTAAAATCCAGTTTTTTTGAATTCTTGTTTGGCCCCACGCATACCCCGCTATGATCGCAAGACTTGCCCCAAGTATCGTGTGGCTATAGAAAAAGGGTTGATAGATTCCCGAAATGGTTAGAGGGTTGAAATCAAACTTTATAAACTGGACCAGGCCCACTATGAGAACTGGAACCAACCCCCACATAAAAGGCACAATAGGGAAAGGCTTACCCCGATTTCCCAATAGCAAGAATCCATAATAGAACGTGAAGACAAATAGTCCATTAATAATCGCAAATTTCAGACTTACCAGAGGGATTTCTGACATCCAAATTCCTGGAGTAAAACTCAGTAGCCAGAGCAGTGGCCATGGATTTTTCTTTATGATGGAGAGGTTTAGGGGTGCTAGAAGCCTGAGAAGGACCACCAAGGAAAGCACCACGATCAGCCCCTCCGCGGGTAGATGTAAATCCCCAAAAGGGAGCTTAACTTTTACTGAAAGAGGAAGCAGCAGTGCAAGAAGTAAATACCCTGTATGTTCCAGTTGACGTTTCCATACCCACCACGCAAGAGACAGGGCGGCAACTGTGGCATAAATCGCCCCCCAATGAAAGTCAAAGTACAGTGCCACAGCGAGCCCCGTGGTTATGGCCAGAAGCAGAGCGATATGTTTGTTTTTTAAGGGCAATGATTAGGCCTTTTCTGATGCCAGAAATTCTGTGGAAACCCCACGCTGCAAGGCAAAGACTACTAGTCCCGACAACAGGGCAATAGCCCAGGCAGGAATATCAGCTCGTCTCGGAGTTTCGCTTGCTACAGAAATCACATAAGATGCCGGAGCCGGTGCGTGTAAGTACTCTTTCAAATTTTCCAGCTTGCGTTCGCTTTTTGTCAATTCAACCACCACGCTTCCATATTGGCGTTCCTTTCTAAAGATGAGTGCGACAAAGGCTAAAGAGTCAGCCTGCGCTTCAAAACGAAGAGAGTCTAACCCCTTGCGTAAGAACTTTTCCTCTTTTTTTAGCGAGGAGGATCTCCCTTGCATTACGTTAAAACTCATACCTACATTCTGTCGAAGCATGCGCTGTTTGATAGAGTCCGCAGCACGCACTGCTCCGTTGGCAATCTCTGCAGCAAGCTTGGCATCAGCAGCTTCTGCACGCACCTGCACCGCGCCGTTTCTTGTTTTGCTAATGTCTAGGGAAAAGTCTGAGCCGTATCGGCTGACCAAAGCCAAATTTAAACTCTGACTGCCCATTAATTCTAAATGCGCATCCACCTCTATGGGTGAACCAAAACCAATGCCATTTTGATCAATTTGCTTCTCAAGCAGCGTGAGCGGGACAAAGAAAATAGTCTCTGCTTCATAGCGAGCTGGACGCACAAAGGCGATGGCGAAGAATACCGCAGCAGCCACGACACTGACAACAATTTGTTTTCTAATCATTTTATTTGCTTTTAACATTGTAGTGATCCATTAATTTTTGTTCCACACTATCTGGAAAGTAGGCAGACGAATGCGCCTCTGCTTCATAATAACTTGAATCACCACTTGCGTTTTCAGTCATGTGTGTCTGAAACTTACCTCTGGCCCATTGTTCTAGTTTTTCAGCGCCTAGAAACTCTAGAATTTGCTCCGTCCATTTGCTGTAAACTGCCGGAGGTTGTGGTTTATTTGGAAAGACAAAGTTGGGCAAGAATGCAGACAACCAGTTGTTCTCTTGAAGGAAATGATCCATAATCTCCGGATGAGTTAGTGGCAATAAAGACGCGGCTTCCGCGGCCGTATAAAGATTCTTTTTCTTCAGCTTTAGTTTTCTCTCGTCCATCAACATATTGATACAGAAGTACTTTTCGGAATTCAATAAAAACAGCTTTTTAAAGCCAATTAAAAATAGTTTTGCCAGCCAGACTCTTCCCGCCTTTGTGATTATGAAAAAGTCTATATCATCCGAGGCGTTCTGCATTCCCATATTTGAAAGTGAGCCAGAAAGGTATACGCCACGGACATAAGGGAACGACTGAATGAAATAGCCCATTCTTCGCGCTATTTTTAGTCTGCCCAGGTTCAAGTTTTGACAATTTTTTCTAACCTGAATATGATCAGGGTTTAACGCGTAAAACCCTTCTGAATAAAACACTTGTTGAGAATCAGCCATGGGCTGCAAGGCACTTTCTAAATCCGCGATAGAAGCTTCAACTCTCAAGAATTTGCGGATCTCTTCAATGTCTAGCGGGTGCTTGAAGAATTCGAAATAACGCAATGTTCTTTCGATCTCCTGTTCAATCGAAAATGAAGAATGCGACAATGGGCCCATGTACTTGGATAAGTTAGAAAGGGCAAGTTACAAAAGGGTCACTGGAAGATGTGGCGTAGCTCTTGACTGATCTTGTAAGAAATTTATGAAATCATGAAAAAGCCTGCCAGAGCTTTAGCTCTAATATAAGAGGTGAATCTTTCCTTTGTTTCGCCAACCAGCCCTTGATTCGTATTCAACGAAGTAAATCTTGAGGTCTGCTTGAGAAGCGTACTTTACAAAGTACAGGGTCTTGTCTGCTTGAGATTCATAGTCAACAAAGAACCAATGCCCCTCATTGCCTTTAGCGCGCGAAGCATACTTTTCCTTGAATACAAGAAGGTCAGCTTGAGACTCATATTCTACAACAAAGACTTTTGTGTCCGCTTGTGACTCGTACTTAACAGAGTAAACCGATTGGGCATTCAGCCCAAAAGTAAAAAATGAGCAAAAGGTGGATAACAGAAATAGCTTATTCATTGGATATTGGTTTGTAGCCGAAGATAATAATTCAATAGTAAGATCTTAGAATGAAAGTATCACTAACCAATTTAAGTCGGACCTTTGTTGAGTTGGCTCCAGTTGAAGCGCTAACGGTTCATTCCCAGAAACACTTAAACAACAAAACACATACAATGGAGAGCGCATCAATTATAGCACAGCTTATCGTTTCCGTATCAATCATTATTGTTTGGGTATTTCGATACGACAACATTGTTTCAGAGTTTAAGCAATATGGCCTCTCGGACTTGGTCAGAAACATGGTCGGGGCTTCCAAAATAACGTTAGCAACCATCTTAGCTTTAGGAGTTTGCTACAATGTGCCGGTAGTAGCCGCCTCCTTATTAATGGCCTTTTTAATGATCTGCGCTCAAGCATTTCACATAAAAGTTAAGAATCCTCTGAAAAAATACGTGCCGTCGGCTTTCCTTTTGCTACTGTCCTTATTCATCGCAGCCTATAACTACGGTCTGATTTAAGCAATGGATATCAACCTTGCTATTCTTCTTTTTTCAGCAACTTCTTTTATTGCCTACGGAATAAATTCTTTCTTTTCTAAGAGGATGATTTCGGAATACGAGAGGTGGGGTTATAAAAACCAACGAGTTTTGCTGGCCTGTTGCGAACTTTTAGGTGGGCTAGGCTTACTAGTTGGAACGGTTGTTCCCATGATGCTTTCAGTCGCTTCTTTTTTGTTGACGTGTATGATGCTGACAGCAGTTTTCGTAAGGATTAAATTAAAAGAGAGAGCAGTTAAGATGCTCCCAGCGCTTCTCTATGCGGCGCTAAGTCTCTTCATATTCTACAACGCTATTAAATAGTAAAATATTGATAAAAGTTTTAAAAGCTTTTAAAGTCCTCAACTTTAAAACTTTCGGGTATTTTAGAGGTTAACTCACAAAGAGACTTTCTTCCAAATACTTTATATCTATTTCTAGAGACAAAGAAATACATGTATTTTAAAAGTCTCTTGGGCACAATATTCAAAGCCCATGATAAGACGCTATAATAGCCACCCATATCTTTAACAATCATTCTTAGAGCTAATTCGGCATTGTATCTATCACCATTTTTAATATAGATGACATATTCCGGGTTATTCAAAGGACTAATTCTTCCAAATAAAAACCCTTCTGGACGGTGCTTGTATATATGTTTGATGACTCCATTACATAAGTTGCAATTCCCGTCGATATAAATAACTCTCATACTACATACATTAGTTTATCATCTAACATCTTAGCAAAGGTAATTGATCATAAAAAAGCCACTAATTAGTGGCTTTTTTATTTAAGTAATTTTTCTAAATCTTTAAATCCTTTTTCATTGGCATAATCTAATGCCGTTTTGCCTAAATCGTCTTTCGAACTCTTATCTGCTGCGTGTTTCAATAATAATTGAACAACTGCTTGTTGATTATACATCGTAGCGAAAATAAGTGCTGTCACTCCTGTATTATTTGTAGCATTGATATCAGCGCTATGACTCAACAATATTTCTGTAATGTGTAAATTACCTTTGAAGCTTACGCCTATCAAAGCTGTGTTTCCTGAGGCATCTTTTGCGTCGACCTCAGCTTTATGTTTTAAAAGAATTTCTGAGGCCTCTTTATTATCAAAGTAAGTTGCAAATATCAATGGCGTAAAACCACGTGTATCTTTAGTATTTACTATTTCAGGATTGTTTTCAATCTGAGCTTCTAGCCTATCATTAAATCCTTTCCTTATAGTATCGAAAAACAATTCGGTTGCATTCATAATTTATAAAAAAAGGAATGTACAACAAAGCACATTCCTCTTTTTGATAATACATTGTTTATTATTTTAAATCGAAACGGTCTAAGTTCATGACTTTGTTCCATGCTGCAATAAAATCATTTACCAAATGCGCTTCGCCATCATTTGCTCCATAAACTTCAGCAACTGCTCTAAGTTCAGTATTAGAACCTAATATTAAGTCTGCTCTTGTACCTGTGAATTTTACAGCACTAGTTCTTCTATCACGACCCTCAAAAATAGTATCATCATCTGATTTTGCACTCCATGTATACGTAAAATCTAAGATGTTAGTAAAGAAATCATTAGATAAGTTCCCTACATTATCAGTAAATACGCCATAATTAGAACCATCGAAATTAGCTCCCAATACTCTTAATCCACCAACTAAAGCAGTCATTTCTGGAATAGAAAGCATTAATAAGTTTGCACGGTCAACCAATAAATCTTCAGCAGGAACATTTAATTTAGAATTCATGTAGTTTCTAAATCCATCTGCTATTGGCTCTAAGTATCCAAAACTTTCTATGTCTGTTTGTTCTTGTGAAGCATCGCCTCTACCTTGTATAAAAGGAACAGACACATTATGACCTGCATTTTTAGCAGCCTTTTCAACACCAGCAACACCTGCTAATACGATTAAGTCTGCCATAGATATAGTGCCACTAAATTCATTTTGAATACCTTCATATATTTTAAGTACTCTATCTAATTCAGATGGATTATTTACTTCCCAACTTCTCATTGGTTCTAATCGTAAATGTCCACCATTAGCACCACCACGCATATCAGAACCTCTGAATGTTGAAGCTGATGCCCAAGCCGTCTTTACCAAGTCAGAAACTGATAATCCCGAAGCTAAAATCATTTTCTTTAAGGAATCTATATCTGAATCGCTTAATGTATAATCTACAGTTGGTATTGGGTCTTGCCATAACAACTCTTCATTAGGCACTTCTGGTCCTAAATAACGCTGAATTGGTCCCATATCTCTGTGTGTCAATTTGTACCAAGCACGGGCAAATGCATCTTCAAATGCTTTGTGATCTTTGTGGAAGCGCTCAGAAATTTTTCTGTACGCTGGGTCCATTTTTAAAGCCATATCTGCTGTAGTCATCATTAGTGCTTGTGTACCATTTCCGCCAGCTGCTGGAGCTCTTTTAGCATTTGAGGCCTCAGTTGGTGTCCATTGGTGTGCTCCTGCAGGACTTTTTGTTAGTTCCCAATCATAACTTAATAACACATCAAAATAATCGGCATCCCATTGTGTTGGATTTGGTGTCCATGCACCTTCGATACCACTTGTTATAGTGTCGTCTAAAACTCCTGATTGGAATGTATTTTTCCAACCTGTACTCATTTCTTCAATTGAAGCACCGTGTGGCTCTGCACCAACATATTGTTCTGGGTCAGCAGCACCGTGTGCTTTACCAAATGTGTGTCCACCAGCTACTAAAGCTACAGTTTCTTCATCATTCATCGCCATACGTCCAAATGTGATTTTTATATCATGAGCAGATTTTAATGGGTCAGGCTCACCATTTGGTCCTTCTGGGTTTACATAAATTAATCCCATATGCACAGCACCTAAGTGACCTTCTAAGTCTCCATCGCTGGTATCGTATCTATCATCATTATCTAACCACCCTGTTTCAGAGCCCCAGTAAATATCTTGCTCTGGCTCCCATACGTCTTCACGACCACCAGCAAAACCGAATGTTGGAAAGCCCATTGACTCTAATGCACAGTTACCTGCTAAAATCATTAAATCTGCCCAAGAAATTTTATTACCATATTTCTTTTTTACAGGCCATAAGAGTAAACGTGCTTTATCTAGGTTACCATTATCTGGCCAGCTATTTAAGGGTGCAAATCTATGAGTTCCTGTACCAGCTCCTCCACGTCCATCACCAACTCTGTAAGTACCCGCACTGTGCCAAGCCATACGAATCATAAATCCACCATAGTGTCCATAATCTGCTGGCCACCAATCTTGAGAATCAGTCATTAAAGCAGTAACATCTTTTTTAAGCTCGTCATAATTAATGCTGTTGAAAGCTTTTGCATAATCAAAATCATCACCAATTGGGTTGTTTTTAGGAGCGTTTTGACGAAGAATATTTAACTTCAACTCATTTGGCCACCAGTCGCGGTTACTAGTTCCACCACCAGCTGTTTTCTTTTGTGCTCCGCTTAAAAACGGACAACTAGCAGCATCACTACTATTGATGCTGTAATTTCCTTTATTATCCATGGGTATATATTTTATTTTAGGTATAAGATGCGTAAAGTTATAAAATAATTATGCGCTTTGGTTGAAGCGAATGACATAGATGCAATGGTAAATACACTGGCAGCTATATGGCACAACGAGGGTAATCGTATTGAACAGCTTTCAAAGATTCTTGGCCATTATTGTGGCTATGACGGCAAATGTCATGAAAGAAGATCTAATAAAAGACAAGGCAGCCTGACTCAATGACTTTCTCGGAAAGCCTTTTACCATGTCACAGCTTAAGGAGTTATTGCAGCAAATAGAAGACTGGCGAAGAGAGCAAGAAGACTCGAGCAAAAGTTAACGACATCATTACCAATCCATTTTAATCCCTTCACTTTTTTTAATGGGATGCCGTTCCATACTTTCTTTTCTGTCAAACTCGGTGCCTGATCATTCGATTTGGGTAGTTGATATTTCGCTTGGAGTAAGCCTAGAAGTGAGTCTATTACAGATCCAAAGACCCCAATGACGATTATTGCCCAAAACCAATTCCCAAAAGCCATAAAGAAAAGACCCATTGATGCGATGAACACAGAACCGCCTATGGCTCCTATGAAACCGGACAAAGTCACGCCTCCAGAAAGTCCCTTTTCAAGGGGCGAAAGATTCAAAATATGCCTCGGAGTACCTCCGAATCGCATACCCCATTCAGTCGACCAAGTATCCGATGTAGCCGACGCTACAGAACCCAAAAACCCTATTATCGCCCAATCCATGTTATGGCCAAAAATTCCAAAGAGTAATGCAAGAAGTGGAGCTCCGCCATTCGCAATAACCTGAAGGGGATCACGGGGCCAGGTTTTCTCAAGGACCTGCTCATTAGTCTGCAGTAAGCGACTCAAAACGGAGCCGCTAATAAAAAAGGCGAGAATAGGGACAACAAAGACCCATCCGCCTAGGCTGTAAAGTAAAACCCCCAAGGAAATGGCCGCAATAGTTCCCGAACGAGAGAGGCTTTTAGAACGAAAACTAAGGAGGCCGAATAGAGTGACAAATGGAAGTATTTCAAGAAAACGACTCGCCACTTCAATTCGGCTCAGCGGTCCAAATAGAAATGGGAAAAGCACTCCGAAAACTAGAGGAACACTCAGGTTGTCAGTTCCATTTGCAGAGCTATTTTCAATTAGGGTTAACCAGAGAACAAAACCAAAAAGAACCAACATTGCCATGGGGTAATTCAACCAATTCAACTGATGAAGCGCACCAAACAATAGAATAAAACTGATTATGAAAAAGGTGCTGCTGCCCGCCCATGACTTGTCTTCATTCCCCATTTTCAATGCAGGGATAGGAAAGCTTCGACCGACGAGAGCGGCCATTGCATCGGCCAAGCCCATGACCGCCATGGCTAAAACTATGGTTACAGGAGATTTTTGTCCCCAGAAAATGAGTAGCAGAAAGTAACTGAGGCCAAAATAGAAGATCCCCCAACTCGTACGGTTATGATTATGATCAATGGAAAACCACTTCTTCGACACACTGTATAGAAGTAAGACAACGATTGCTCCTACAGCTCCAATGAACCAATTATTTATGGGAATCAATTCAATGGCTAGGGCGCAACAAAGGGCAACGGTTACATGAACTCCTTTTCGTGCATTAAATAGAGAAATCCAGCCCTTTCGGGCCGATATTTCGCCAAAGGCAGTTAGAATTGTTGCGGCTGCTATAAGCACCCCAAACCAATGGAATTCCGTCATGTTTCCGAAGGTAGTGAATCGGTTCTATAAGCCATATCTTCATAACATGGCTGCGAAAGGATTTGAATTCGAAGATCAACCCTGGTTCCCATCTCATTGGCGCCGATGGCAAATGGATTATATCCGTTTTTGCATTCGTCTGATGAATCCATACAAAGACCTTAAAGGGCCTAGGTTTGAAAGTTCGAAACAAGATTGGCTTGATTTAGCGAGCGGAACCGGTGGCCCTTCGCGAATGCTGAAAAAGACTTGGGAGGAGAATTCAAGTACTGAATTGATCCTGACCTTTTCTGACCGTTATCCTTCGGACAAAAACATTTTGGATATCGATGTTTTATTAGATGAGTTGCCTCCGTCAGATGGCTATACCATGTTCAATGCATTTCATCATTTTAATACTAAGGAACAGGAACAAATTTTGTTTAAAGTGTCGAAGGGAAATTGGGCGCTAGTGGCGGAACCATTGACTCCTTCTTTATTTACATTTATAGGAATATTTTTTCTGACCGGGCCGTTGCATTTTCTGCTTGCTCCATTTGTTTCACCCTTTTCATGGGCACGTCTTTTTTGGACTTATTTGGTGCCCGTTATTCCGATTGTTACTTGTTGGGACGGACTCGTATCGGTTCTTCGCGCGCCTTCTTCGAACCATCTTCGGCAACTAGCTGAAAAGGCAAGTAATGCTTCTTTTGAATGGAGCGTTGAAATGGTACCTTTCTCTTTTGGTCGAGTAAGCGCTTTAGTCGGCAGCAAAAACAAAAGTGAATGAAAATATTTTCAATAGCCTGGCGATTCAGTCGGCCCCATACTATAATTGGATCCCTGCTCAGCACGGGGGCTTTATACTTTATGTCGGCGTATCCGCAGGCCGAGGTAAAAAACCAAATTGGCCTTTTTCTCTTGACGCTTATTTCGGCTCTTGGGTGTAACCTATATATAGTTGGCCTTAACCAAATAGCTGATATTCAATTAGACAAACTAAATAAGCCCCATTTGCCCTTGGCGTCTGGTGAAATGAACAGAAGTACTGCGCGCTTTATAATCACGGTGAGTGCTCTTGTTTCCGTTATTTCGGCCTACTTGGCCGGATGGCTTATGTTGGCTCTAGTTTTAATTGTCGGGGCTTTGGGAACTGCCTATTCAGTCCCTCCACTAAAATTTAAAAAGCACCATTTTGGCGCCGCATTCAGTATAACCTTGGTTCGTGGAGTCTTGGTTAACATTCTTATGTTCTTGCACTTTCAATGGGAAATTGCGGAGACGCTGGAATTCCCCC
>CAWUSA010000006.1:0-142989 GCA_963925545.1 uncultured Flavobacteriales bacterium
AGCCTACTATGAATTGGCCGTTGCTGCTGACCCCAAATACTTGGATGCTGTTTACATGCTTGGTTTGATGGAAATTGACGCATCCAATGTGTGGGTACAAAAAATCAACAAGTTGGGTCGTTCAGAGAACACCAAGGCGAAATCTTACGCCAAGGAAAAGGTCAGCGCGTTAGGCCGTGCCTTGGTTTACTTTGAGAAAGCATACGCCATTGACAGCAAGGATGAAGCAACACTGAAGGCCTTGCGTGAAGTTTACTACAAGCTGACCAGGTACGATGACGTGAAGCGCATTACAAGTGAGATGAAGCAGATTTAATTCACTACATCACTAATTCATCAAAGGCTCTGCGTTATGCAGAGCCTTTTTTCGTGGTAGGCGTAGACTTTAATTGTTAGTTAACATAATATATATTATAGGTTAATCGTTGATTTCTTTGGTTTCATTGGTTCTTCTGCAGTTCATAGGCGTTACTAATCCTATAGGTGCAGTGAAAATAGCGGCCATTCAAGGCTATATCATTAGCTTCTTTTAGCGCATAGATCAGTAAAACTTCCTATTTGTACTCGCTTACGATCACCTCAATACGCAAACATTGAACGCCTAGCGTTAAAACATCCATGATCACTGTCACAATCTCGGTTGGTTTTCTATTGCTGATCCATGAAACGATCGCCCCTAGAATCTAGGCTTTGAGTCAACCTTTTAGTTGCTGTATTTTGCTGATTTTCCAAAAACGTCCACACGGGATTTTTAATGAATAATCAATTTAAGTTTTAGTTATTAAAGACCTGATTTTTAGATGATTATACATTGTCATAGATATTTCCTATGTAGCAATTATTTCATGCTTTTAACAGAAATTTCTTCAATTTCTTAATGTGCGGTTCTCTCGAAATCAAGAAGCTGTCAAGGCTCGCATATGTATCACCTACAGCTCCCTCCTACGCCACATGCTTACCCAGCTCTAAGCGGAGAGATCGAACTTCATGCTGCAACGCATCTAAACGGTTAATCACATCAGTGTCTCCTACTGCTTGTTTCGTTAGATCAAGCTGGATGACGCCCTCAACTCGCCAAACCTCTAGAACCTCATCGCTATGTATGCGGTAGGGCTCGTACATAAGGTTGTCTGAAACCAGCTCGAAATCTGAAGATTCTAGTATATGGTTGTACCCGCGCTTAAATACTACGCCTTGGTCTTGGGTTAAGAAAACGTAAAGCTCTCCAGATTTGACATGCTGCCAATTTTGCACATAGCTAGCAATGACATAGGACCCCGGAAGGACGGGAAGCATGCTGTCTCCTTGGATTTGGAAAACACGGCGTGTACTTTCTTGAGAAAACTCAGGCAGAGGAAGGGAAAACTGCGGCAAAGCCTCAATGAAGTCCAAGTCGCCATAGCCACCAAGGTAGCCCGCGGCAGCCTTGACGGGGACCACTGAAATGCGCTCTTTTCCACTGGCCTTATCTGTCGCTACTGTGAGTACACGAAGTTTGCTCCCTTTGGTTCGGGTTTCATCCGTTTGATTTGATTTAGCTTCAGATATTGGATCTGAAAGCAACTGATCTAAGCTGATATTCAGGGTCTGCGCAATGAGAATTAACATGTCGATTTTTGGTTCTGCGCGACCCTCTTCGTAGGCTCCAACCAGGGATCGCTTGATACCCACGCGCTCAGCAAACTGAACCTGAGTCCAGGATTTATCTTTGCGAAGGGTTTTTAAATTATGTGAGAAATACATGGCAATGCTAATTATATTAGATTGCTAATGTAGTTAGTATTTACGAAATATGCAAATGCTTATCAAGTTACTCAAGATCTTGCGATAGGCATGTCAACAATCGCGTGACCAGCTAACCAGCCGGTAGTCCATGCAGCTTGAAAATTGAAGCCACCTGTCACAGCATCGATATCTAAGACCTCTCCTGCAAAAAAGAGTCCCGGCACCAATCGGCTTTCCATACGGCGAAAATCTACCTCAGAGAGGTCTACGCCGCCTGCAGTGACAAATTCCTCCTTGAAGGTGTTTTTCCCTACGACCTTGAATTCAGATTCAGATAAGGTGCCAACAAGTCGACGGATCATGGGCTTGCTTAAATCAGACCAATTAGCTGTTGGTGGAACCTTTGCAT
Organism: uncultured Flavobacteriales bacterium; assembly: GCA_963925545.1. Lineage (GTDB taxonomy): Bacteria > Bacteroidota > Bacteroidia > Flavobacteriales > Schleiferiaceae > TMED14. Next base: position 2,135 of record CAWUSA010000006.1, read on the forward strand.
AATCACAAAAGGCCTTCCATAGCCTTAAGGGTAAGCCAAATAGGGCATTAGATGCGACGCGTTTGCGGTTGGTTTGCGGGAGCTTTCTGTAGGTATTTAGCTCCTCAAGCAAGGATTCTTGAGTGAATTCCGGCAGCCAATCAATGAATAGGGTGAATTGATGGTCAGATTCTGCCATCCATCGTGCCCCAAAGGCAGAGAGCTTCAGCACTGCTGGACCACTCAAGCCCACATGCGTTATCAGCAAGGGCCCTTCGGCTTCCAGTCCAGCAACAGGAACGGTTAGTCGAACTTGCGACAGGGAAATGCCTGCCAGATCTTTGATGCGTGAGTCACGCAGCTGAAAGGTGAACAGCGATGGAACAGGTTTGACAATGTGATGACCAAGCTTAGCTATGATAGCCCACATGCGTTTGCTACTCCCCACTGCCATGAGCACATTGTCATAATGTACCACTTCATCACTATCAAGCGTTAGGTTAAAGCCGCCATCAGGATCAGACACCAAGTCCTTGATTCCTGATTTTGTTGACAAAGTAGCGCCAGCTCGTTGAGCGAAATCCAACAAGCAGTCTACAATGGTCTCAGACGAATTAGACACAGGGAAAACTCGATTATCAGCCTCAACAGTCAATGACACCCCTCTGTCTTCAAACCACTCCATGGTGTCACCTGTGCAAAATTTATGAAAAGGACCCAACAGCTCTTGACTTCCCCGAGGGTAATGGTCAATCAACTCGCGGGGATCAAAACAAGCATGGGTCACGTTACACCTGCCACCACCGCTAATTCGGACCTTTGCTAAGGGCGATTGAGATTTTTCAAAAATATCAACCTGCGCTTGCGAAGAAGACTCTGCAGCGCAGATGGCTGCAAAAACGCCTGATGCACCCCCGCCAATAACGGCAACTTTCACGTTTTGACCCATAACATAAAGGTACAAAACCAGATTCAGTCAATCCTTCCCCTTGCCAGAGATCCGCCTGAACTGAATTCGGCCCTTTTTAACGATTCGGTATTGCACATCATAGATGTTTTTAACCAAATTGCCTTTATCATTAACATAAGATGACGTATGGTACTCCTCAGTGAACCCATACAAGGTCAATTCCTCAAGAACTGCTTGATCGTGACCGCTGTCAATCATTTCACTGAGAACCGTATAGTTCAATCGAAGGTTTCTATGGACGGGGCGTGCCACCCTGCTGGCATTACTGTTTCGCTTATTATGGTAGCTGTTTCTACAGCCATCATCGCAAAACTTCTTATCAGAGCGTCCAAGTAATCTGGCGCCACACTGCATGCAATCTTCATGTATCATGTCATTGGTTTTAATAATCATGTGGCGAAGCTAAATACTAGGAAAGATTGCATTCGGTACAAATGTTTAAAAACACTTGGTCGATCAATCACTGACAGACTTAATCACTTTGAGACGACTATCTCGATTTTTCAGTCAAGTTATTTGCCCTGTTTAATCAATCTTAAAATCAAGAAAGCATGTCAAACATGAAAAATCGCATCACCCTCATTGGTCGACTGGGCCAAGATCCAGAGCTCAAGGTCTTTGAGAACGGCAATCAAATGGCTAAATACGCCTTAGCTACCAATGAAGTCTACAAAAGCTCGGATGGCAACAAGCATGAAGACACCCAATGGCATCAAATCATCGCCTGGGGCAAACTGGCCGAGCTGAGTGAGCGCTACCTTAGGAAAGGGGACCTCTGCGCCTTAGAAGGTAAAGTCATCTACCGAAGCTTTGAGAACGACACCAATGAGAAGATGTACTTCACTGAAGTTGTGGTACACGACCTGCAATTCCTCACGCCTAAGTCAAGCAAGGAATCTACGGTTAACTGATCTGCTGAGCCGACCGCTCATCAAAGACCTCCCCTGGCATCAGCCTGGGGAGGTGTGATGACCAATGGCGCCAAGCAGGGCCTTGCTGAGCATCACCCTTCAAAACCCGCCACTCTGTATGCAACCTGCCCTGCCGCAGGATCTCTTGGTGTGCCAGTGTGCATGATTGGCCATTTCCCACCTGAACACTGGCATCCCTTGCATCATCAATATTCATAGGCAATGCCAAATAGTCGTCAGGGGGATTTTGAAATATCTCCTCCCACGAAGTGCTGTCAATATTGACAAGCAACAAGGCAAGCGCCTGAGCTGTTTCCCCTCGTGTCCAATCACTCAGGGTGATACCAGTCTCTAAGGTGATGGTTGGTGCATGGCTTTGCCATAAGTCACCAAAAGCATTAGGGTAATGGCTGTCATTGAAGCGAGCCAGTCCCCAACGGGGATGCTGTTGAGAAATCTGATTGGCCATCCACGACGCAACCTTTGATGCTTCGAGGTCAAATCCTCCTTCATGTTTAGGATTGCTGCATGGTGCGAGCAATGAAAAAGTAGCGGGTCTGTCACTGCCTATGCCGCGAAAGCAACTGCGCTGATCATGAAGATTAAGGACCAGCTTTGGCTGAATGCGAGGCATCAACGAGAGCAAAGCTTGACCTTCCTTGGTCTCAGACCGGATGGCATCGCGATTCACATCCTTGCCGTTATGGTTCAAGCGCGTAAAGGCATCGGCGCCATCGGGATTGAGGACGGGAACGATGCACCATGATTTATGGCCGAATTGTGGCTGCTGTATCAATGCTGTCAATGCTTCAGCTCCAGTGGTTTCATTGCCATGCATCAGTGACCAAGCAAGGACTTCACATTGATCAAGCGGCGTTTGATGGAAGGCAATGATAGCCTGACCCAGCTCACTGTGCCCAATGACACTTTGCTGCCAATGTGGCAGAAGAGATTGCCAAAGTTTTACACGACGTGCTGAAGACAAGTAGTTCATGTGGTAAATTTAACCCGCTTCAAACCATTGACCATTATGCAAAAGTTTTTCTTTATCCCCCTACTCCTCGGCCTCTCCTTTGCACTCCATTCTCAAAGCATGCGATTTGGCATAGGTAGTTGTGCAGCGGGGGGAGACGGCAACAATGATGACATATTCCAAACCCTAGAGAAAGAGAAACTAGACCATTTTCTATGGTTAGGTGACAACGCCTACTACACGAAAAAGGATTGGAAAAACGAAGAAAGCATGGTTGCCGCGATGCAACAGCGACACGCCTCTCCGTTATTGGCATCCTTCCTTCGATCCACGCCACAGTTGGCCATTTGGGATGACCATGACTTTGGTCCCAATGATTCGGATAGCAGTTTTGCTCAAGCTGCAGCCAGCGCAGGGGTGTTTGATAAGACATGGCCAGACAACCCAACGGACCTGGCAACCAACGGTGACCTTCGCTGGGATTTACGCATGGGGTCAGTTTTATTCGTAGGCCTGGATAACCGAACCCATAGAGGACCCAAGGGCACACAAATACTTGGCAAGGGTCAATTGCAGTACCTGCGTGACCTGCTCGACACACATCGCGATGCAGCCTGGGTGTTTATCGCTGTTGGCTCTCAGGTTCTCAACGAAGCTGAAGTATTTGAGAATTACAGCCGATTCCCTGAACGCGAAACCTTTCTCTCAATTTGCGAAGATCACACCGCCCAGGTAGTCTTCCTTACGGGTGATCGCCACCACGGTGAAATCAACCAATCTCAGCGCGGCTCATTGGTTGAAATCACCTCTTCCCCACTCACGTCTCGCTCCCACGAACCTTCTGCAGGTGAATTGAAGGCCAATGTGAACCTTGTGAAGGGCACAGTGATCAGCACACAACATTACACCGTTATTGAGTTGTCCGAGGACGGCTTAGCTGCTGAAGTGATTTTCAAGGATGCCAAGGGCATGGAATTGCTAGTGTACAGCCTGCAAGCTCAAGGGCTCGAGTGAGCACGTTGCACGCTTTGGCTGATTCGCTGTCCTGCCGTTTGAATGAGGGACTTCCAGAAATTTGGTTGCTTCATGGCTACGGAAGCCATGAAGGCGACTTGTTCTCCTTTGAGTCCGCTCTACCACAACACGGCATACGATCGCTAAAGGCACCCATAGGTTTAGCTATGGGAGGCCGGGCTTGGTATGAGATCCATTGGGATGCTGATGGGCTTAAATCAGAGGACATGGAACAGGCTAAGGACGCCATGGCACTGATTGTGGATGCATTGAAAGGCATTGATGGCCCTCCACCCCTATTGTTTGGCTTCAGTCAAGGGGGAATATTGGCCAATGCCATTGCATGGAATCATCCAGACTTGATTGCTGGATCTATCGCTGTATGCAGTTACTTTCCCCACAACTGGCCAGTGATTGACCTCACTAGCCCACCTGTTTCAAAGCCCCTTTTCATGGCTGTTGGCAACCAGGATGGCGTGATTCCTGCCAGTCGATCCATGCCAACCTATCAAGTGCTAGGTGATGCCATCCAGGAGCAATTAACGGTCAAGAGCTACCCCATGGCACACGGCATTCACCCCACCTGTTTTAGAGATATCCTCAGTTGGATTGCGCTTCATGGACTGAACGCCAAGATTTGAGACCACTGAAGGACATGGCGAACAGTAAGGCGCTTTAGCCTGTCTGTACTCCTGAACTCTACTTTGATTTTTATTTCACTAGGGGCTTAGTGAGTTTGACAACCTTAAGGCTCTATCTATTTCAACCATTCCGAGCGATCTGTGTCCGTTCACCTGATATGACGAGAATCATTAGATTTGAATTACGACTTTAAACAAAGACCCTACACATCTTTAAAAAAAACCGAAATAAAGTTTGTCCATAAATTCGTCACGAAAAAATAGGTTTACTACTTGGTAAACTTGATTTGAAAGAAAACTATCTAGAATGAGAAACAGAAATAAACAACTAATCCTTCTTATTCTTTGCTTTTCAGGTTATTTACTGAAGGCTCAGTCTATACATATTAGTGGGGAAATTATTGATAAAAAAACAAAAGAACCCATAGGGAACGTAGTGGTCAAGAGTGCGAATGCAGCTGTCATTGCTGACCTGGATGGCGAATTTAATATTGACGTAGAGAGTCTACCCGTGGTTTTGAACTTTTCAACTTTCGGATATACGGCTAGAGACATAGCTATTATTCAAAGCACTAAACCCATCACGGTCAAACTAAAAGCGGATCAAGTAGTTCTGGCTGAGGCTCAGATTGTGGCATCCAGAATTACAGAGAAACAAAAACAAGCTCCGTTGACTGTAGAGGCCCTGGATCTCATAAGTATCAAGGAAGCACCAGCCCTGAACTTTTATGAAGCTTTGGGAAACATGAAGGGTGTCGACCTAACATCAGCAAGTATTGGCTTTAAAATAATAAATACCCGAGGGTTCAATAGTACAAGCCCTGTTAGGAGTCTGCAAATAATTGATGGCGTTGACAACCAAGCGCCAGGCCTCAATTTTTCTTTAGGGAATTTTTTGGGAGCAAGTGAACTAGATATTCAAAAAGTTGATATTATATCAGGGGCTGTTGGAGCAATCTACGGGCCATCGGCATTCAATGGGGTTATCTCCATGGTTACAAAAGACCCGTATACCACTCAAGGAACATCATTTCAATTAAAAGTGGGTGAACGTGCATTAACAGAAGTTTCTCTGCGGTATGCCACGGCTCTTTCCCGGGGCGACGGAACAGACAGCTGGGCCCTTAAACTCAATGTCTTTGGACTTAGAGCCAATGATTGGGAGGCAAACAATATGGATGCAACATTCGAATCCACATCGAGTAGGGATAACCCAGGAGGGTATGATGCGGTCAATAGATACGGAGATGAAATAGTGTACGACCATGGAGGCGATGTAAAAACCTATGCAGGCATTGGAACGTATCACCGCCAAGGCATTGAGGAGTCAGAGCTGGTAGACTATCAAACAGAAAATTTAAAAGTAGCCGCCGCATTGCATTATAAAACAAGAACGGGCCTAGAGGCCATATACAGTATGAATTTTGGCTCTGGGACGACGGTTTATCAGGGAGACAACAGGTTGAGCCTAAAAGATATTTTGTTCCTTCAAAATAGATTTGAGCTACGGAAAAAAGATGCATGGTTTATCAGAGCTTACCGTACCAACGAAGATGCTGGGAAAACCTATGACGCCTATTTTACGGCTCTAAAGATGCAAGATTCTATTCTTGATGGGGGTTTCTGGGCAAATCAATATCGATCATTTTGGACCATTTTTCAGAAGTCTAAAGTCAAAAGCCTTCCAGGCTATCCAGCAGACAATTTATCGAATGAAGACTTTGAGCAGCAAATGTCTTTGCTCAGAGCGTTATATCCAGATGAGTTTTCTGCGTATCACCAAGAAAATAGAGCGATGATGAGTGGTGCATATGATCCTGATAGTTCGCTCATTCCTGGATCCCAAGCATTTAACGATTTAAAACAATACATAATTTCTACCCCTTTTCACTCAGGTGGTTCACGATTTTATGATCGATCCGCTTTATCACATGTTCAGTTTCAAAGAGAATTTGATTTCTCTGAATACGGGAACATTTCCATTGGGGGCAACTACAGAAGCTATAACCCCAATTCTAGGGGAACCATATTCAGCGATACCAATGGTATAAAACTCCAAGTTTCAGAATTAGGATTCTTCTCTGGCTATTCGAAAGAAACAGAAAAAGTCTCCATGAATGTCACTTTGCGATTAGACAAAAATCAGAATTTTTCATGGCTTGCCTCCCCTGCTATGTCTATGGTATATAGGCCAAATAACAAGACGGTTTTGAGGATTGGAGCCTCCTCAGCTATCCGAAACCCAACTTTACAGGATCAATATCTATATTATAATGTAGGAAGAGCCATTCTTGTAGGAAATTTAACCGGTTATGACTCCCTGATCACCATTTCAGAGGTAGGCGATTTTTTAGAGGCAGGAGTCCAAGAAAGAGCTGCGTGGGATTGGAATTATTATAACATGAAAGGGGTTCGGCCCGAAAAAGTAAAAAATATCGAAGTAGGGTATAGAAGTACTTGGTGGAAAAGTTTTTATGTAGATGCCACATATTATTATAGCTGGTACAAAGACTTTATTGGCTACCACGTTGCTTTAAAGATTGATGATGATCCAGGAGGGAGCGCTGCGAACCGATTGAAAGATGTTCAGGCATATAGAATTTCTTCAAATGCTGAGCAACAAGTCACTACGCAAGGTTTTAGCGTAGGAACAAATTATTATTTTTCGAATTATACCATCGCAGGAAACTATACCTGGAACGTGTTGAACTCAGCCATTGATGATCCGATAATACCCGCGTACAATACACCAGAGCATAAGTACAATTTATCTTTTTCTGCAAGAGATTTAGATTGGAAAATAAAAAATGGAAAAATGGGGTATATGATCACGCACAAGTTTGTTCAGGGATTCCTGTTTGAAGGTTCCCCTCAATTTACCGGAATAATTCCTAGCTACCGATTAACCGATGCCCAATTATCGTGGACTTCAAAAGAAAAGAAGTGGATTATAAAAATTGGAAGCAGTAATCTTTTCAATCAAAAAGTCGTTCAAGTATATGGTGGCCCATCCATTGGGAGGTTGACATACTTAGCTTTAACATGCAGTTTAGAATAAAGCTTAACGAGTTCATTCTTAAAAGAGTATCTTCGGAAATCAGTAACGTAAAAATGTAATATGAAAAACCTTTACTCTTTAAAAAGCCTAGTGATTCTGTTGTTATTAATCAATTTCAATGTTTCAGCTCAACAGCGGTATGTTGATGAAGTATTTACAGATGCCGATATAACGGTTCTACCAGGAGTCATCTATGGCATTAATTTTAGCCAGTATGTGCCCGCTGCTTTTGGAGGGCCTCAAGTCATCCCACAGTATCATGACATCTATATGCCCGATACAAGCATAGATACTGAAACTGCCAGACCCGTTGTCATACTTTTTCATACGGGATCATTTTTACCTCGAGGACTCGCCTCTCCAATGGGGAATGAAAAGGATTCTGCCGTGGTTGAAATAGCAAGACGTTTCGCTAAGAGAGGATTCGTTGCGATTTCAGCATCATACCGTTTGGGATGGTTAGCCAACTCAACAAATCTTGACCTTCGACGTGGTACGAATTTAGCAGCCGTTTATTCATCGGTTCAAGACGCGAAGGCTTGTGTTCGTGCCACGCGGGGAAGAGCATTGACAAATAATGCATGGCGTATGGATCCGAATTTCATTGCCCTTATGGGTGTTGGTTCAGGTGGTTATGTCACTTTTGCCTACAATTCCCTGGATAATTACGCAGAAGTAGCTAATCCAACAAAATTTAAATACACCGCAGCAGGCCCAGGAATTTACGGAGGCACTGTTAGTGCTGGCGACCCGTATATCGACACCGCTATTGTAGGAGACTGGGATGGATATGGTGGCGAAGCGACAATTACAGGGACTAGTACTGTCACTGGGTTACCGTTAATTGACTTAACCCAAACTGGAAGAAATATTCCTAATCATGCTGGAGTTCCAAGCGATGTTAATCTAGTCATCAATCTTGGCGGTGCTTTAGGGGATTCTGCTTGGGCATCATCAGGTGATGCGCCAACGATTTCATTTCATAGCCGCTATGACTTCTTTGCTCCATATTACCGTGGGATGGTCAATGTCCCAATAGCTGGAGCATTCTTTCCGGTTGTTGAAGTAGCTGGAAGCCACACTGCTGCAAAAATCTCTAACATTTCAGGAAATAATACTGTTTTAGCATCATCAACTATGATGGATCCTCATTCAGTTAAGGCTCGCTCAAATTCCTACAATATTGGAAACCAAGAGAATATTTATACTTTCAATATGCTTCCTCCAAATCTAGCTATGCCTTTCCTTGTTAATTCTAACCCATGGGATTGGTGGGATGCTAATGACCCTCTAACGGCAAGTCAGGCTAACCCCAATATCAAAGCTCAGTCAATGTCCTACATTGACACTGTCATGGCCTACACAATTCCAAGATTGGGGAAGGCTATGAATGCCGCAGGGTACTCAGTTGGGGCAGAGGAAATTCCTGACTTTAATATCTTGATTAGTCCAAACCCATCTAGCTACAGTTGTTTAATCTCAAGTCAAGGGACTACCATTCGCTCAGTAAGCGTTTGTGATGTACTCGGGCGTCCTGTTTATGTTTTGAAGAATATTCAGAGTTCTCAAATAGAGATTCTAACTGAATCATGGGCTCGAGGAACGTATATCGTTCGAATTGAAACTGATAGAGGAGTTAAAACCACAAAGCTTGTAAGAAATTAATGAATCTCTGAAAGCTAAAAAGGCCATCCTTAAAGGGTGGCCTTTTTTATTGCTGCTAAGTAAAGATACGATGCGCTTGGAGTTGGACCTCCGCTTTGAGTACTACATTAAAGGACTCAAAAGCCTAATTATGACGGGCCACCAACCACCCTAGGTTAGGCTAAAAATTATAAATTTGCGGTTCTCCATGGCACACGGCACAACCCACATGTTTTAGAGATATCCTCAGTTGGATTGCGCTTCATGGACTGAACGCCAAGATCTGAGACCACTGAAGGACATGGCGAACAGCAGGGCGCTGTAGCCTGCATACACATACAAACCACGATTGATGCAGAGCCAGACACTGATGGCATTGACGACAATCCAGAGATGCCAATTGTCCAAACGTTTTCCGATTTGCCATAGTGTCGCAATCACAGATAAACTGAATATGCCAGCATCCACAAAGGGCAAAGGATTGCTTGTTTGGGTTTTCATGGCCCAACCCAGGGCAAGGGTCATGATGATGGCAGCTAAGCCCCACCAAACCCTCCTTTGTGCTCGGTGAACCACCATCATCGCTTGGTTATTGCCTTGCCAGGTTACCCAGCCATAGATGGCCAATGCGGCATACAATACATTCAAAAAGGCTTCAGCATGCAATTGTGAGGACTCAAACATGACAGCAGCTGCCAAGCAGCCGATCAAGCCCATCGGCCATGCCCATATGCGTTGATTGATCATGCCGACAACAAAGCCAATATTGCATAGGGCTGATGCAATTTCCAAGGCAAGGAACACGGTGTCAGCGAAGGATTTTTTTGACCAAGTCAGCTGCCTCTTGCAAGGCGATTGCGCTGTACACCTTGAGGCCGCTCTCATCAATCAAGACCTTTGCCTCAGCGGCATTGGTGCCTTGCAAACGGACAATGATTGGCACGGGGATGTCACCAATGCTCTTGTAGGCATCTACAATGCCCTGCGCGACTCGGTCACAACGGACAATGCCGCCAAAAATATTCACCAATATGGCTTTCACATTGCTATCTCCTAAAATGATTCTGAAAGCTTTTTCTACGCGCTCCGCATCAGCTGTGCCTCCAACATCTAGAAAGTTTGCAGGGTTACCGCCAGACATCTTGATGATGTCCATGGTAGCCATGGCTAACCCAGCGCCATTGACCATGCAGCCAACATTACCGTCTAGCTTCACAAAGCTCAAGCCAGCTTGATCAGCTTCTACCTCTGTCGGATCTTCCTCTCTGACATCTCTCAATTCAGCCAATGCTTTGTGGCGGAATAACCCATTGTCATCCAATGCAACCTTCGCGTCAACAGCAAGAATGCGATTGTCGGATGTCTTGATGACGGGGTTAATCTCAAACAAGGAGGCATCGATGCCATCGTAAGCATTTACAATGTTGCCAATAAATCCAATCATTTCCTTCATCGCCTTGCCGCTCAAGCCTAAGTTGAACGCAATACGACGTGCCTGAAAAGCCTGAAGGCCAACCGCAGGGTCAATAGTTTCAGTGAAGATCAATTCTGGGGTGTTCTCTGCAACAGCTTCAATGTCCATGCCGCCTTCGGTACTGTACATTATCATGTTGACACCTTTTACCCTGTCAAGAAGCACACTCAGATAATACTCTTCGACCTCTGACTCTCCTGGGTAGTAGACATCTTCCGCAATGAGAATCTGATGCACCTTTTTACCCTCTGCTGACGTCTGTGGAGTGATTAATTGCATGCCAAGGATGTCATTGGCAATAGATTTAACCTCATCAAGGCTTTTAGCCAATTTGACGCCACCGCCCTTGCCACGACCCCCTGCATGAACCTGAGCTTTGATCACATGCCAGCTGGTACCGGTTTCTTCAGTCACTAGCTTTGCTGCCTCAACGGCTTCGTCAGGGGTGGTTGCAACACGGCCACGCTGAATAGTGACGCCATACGATGCGAGAATTTCTTTGCCTTGGTATTCGTGAAGATTCATGGAAGTGGTTTTTGTACTTGCACGCAAAAGTACTGCTCATGCCGCGGAATTCATCTCTACATTTGACAACATGAGCAAGTTGCTGACAGCAGTGGGATTGAAAAAATCCTTTGGAGACCTTAACGTCATCAAAGGCATCGATTTATCCATGAACGAAGGAGAGTTTATAGCCATCACCGGTCCATCCGGTTCAGGTAAATCCACCTTGCTTCATCTGTTAGGTGGCTTGGAGAAGCCTGACAGTGGCAGCTTGCATTTCCGAGGAAAACCCTACCCAAGCAGCTCTTCTGACTTGGATCGTTTTCGCAATGAAAGCCTTGGGTTTGTGTTTCAATTTCACCATTTGATGCCAGAGTTTACCGCATTGGAAAACATGTGCATGCCCGCTTGGATTGCAGGGAAGAAGGATACCGACGCCAAGGCGTTGTCTCTAGCAAAAGACTTTGGTCTAGGGGATCGATTGCAACATCTACCCTCCGAACTCAGCGGCGGTGAACAGCAACGTGTGGCTGTGGTGAGAGCCTTGATGCAATCACCAGACCTATTGTTAGCGGATGAGCCAAGTGGCAATCTGGACCAAGCCTTGTCCATGTCCTTGTTTGAATTACTGGATCAAGCCAGGCAGCGATTTGGAACCAGCATCATTGTTGTCACCCACAGCAAGGCCTGGTCAGACATGGCTGATCGATGCCTGCGAATGGAAGATGGCCAATGGGTCAAAGAGACCACGGCGTCATGAGCAATGCCCCACTGGCAGAGCGAATGCGACCCAAGCGCCTGGAAGGCATTGTTGGCCAGCCTCACATCCTTGGTCCCAACGGCGCATTGACGCCCATGCTATCCATGGGACGGCTGCCTTCTCTTTTGTTATGGGGGCCTCCAGGGGTTGGCAAAACCACCTTAGCTAGAGCATTGGCTCACGAAGTTGACATGCCATTTTCCTCTTTGAGCGCTGTTTCCGCTGGCGTCAAAGATATCCGTCAGGTGATTCAATTAGCTGATGGTGATGCCATGTTTCACCCCAAAGGCCGAGTGCTATTCATTGATGAGATCCATCGATTTTCCAAGTCACAGCAAGATGCTCTGTTAGCTGCCGTAGAGAAAGGCGTGATCACATTGATTGGTGCCACCACGGAGAACCCAAGCTTTGAAGTGAATGACGCCCTACTCTCTCGCTGCCAACTCTTTGTGTTGAAGCCCCTGGAGGGCGATGACATCAAGCAACTGGGGGAATTGGCATTGCGTGAAGATCAAGTCTTGAAAGCCAGCGGCATTGAGAAGGTCGACTGGGCGGCTATGCAAGCCTACACTGCTGGCGATGCGAGACGTTTCTTGAACTTGCTAGAGAACCTTGTCACAACTGCATCATCTATGCAGTTAAAAGGCATTGATCAAGCCTTTGTTGACCATCACGCACCCAATGTCAGCAGACATTATGATCGAGCTGGAGATCAACATTTTGACATGGCCTCAGCGCTGATTAAATCCATCAGGGGCTCCGACCCCCAGGCCAGCCTTTACTGGACTTCACGAATGCTGTTGGGTGGGGAAAAGCCTGAATTCATTGCTCGTCGACTGGTGATAGCGGCAACAGAGGATATTGGATTGGCCAACACCCAAGCATTGATTCAGGCTAATGCCTGCTGGCAAGCCGTTGAACGACTAGGCATGCCTGAAGCTCGCATTCCACTGTCGCAATGTGTCATCTACCTCGCCTGCAGCGCAAAAAGTCACGCGTCCTACCGAGCCATTGACAAAGCCATGGAATCAGCACAGCGCCATGGCGACTTACCTGTTCCCCTGCATTTACGCAATGCAAGCAATCGCGTCATGAAGGATTTGGGTCATGGTAAAGGCTACCTCTACCCCCACGATGACCCTTCGCATTTTGTTCAACAATCGTACTGGCCAGAAAACCTGCCACCTGAAACCTATTACCAGCCAGCGGATAATCCGTCAGAAGCAAAAATAGCAGAATGGCTTAGCGACCGTTGGCCGTCGAAAGAATGAAAATTTCTGTGCGTCGATTCTTGGATCGGCCATCGGCAGTTTCATTGCTTTCAAGGGGCTGATCTTCAGCAAACCCTTGACTCATCAAACGGTTTGCGGTGATACCTCGTTGCACCAAAGCCTCCTTGACTACATCAGCACGGGATTGACTCAGTGTCATGTTGTAGACATGGCTTCCCACATTGTCCGTATGGCCTTCAAGTCGAATGATGACTTGGGGATTGGCACGCAGCCAATCAGCCACATGGTCAATTTCTTCGATGGACGAGGGCAGCAACGTCGACTCGTCATATGCAAAAAGGATGTTTTCCAAAATGAAATGACTGGATTCAATCAGAGGGTCTAGGAAGACGCTGTCATGTATCACATCAAAGTCTAGATGGTCAGGCATGTCAAACTGCAGGCTTGCAAGATTGTAGCCCTGAGCCATCACGTTCAGCCCCATGAAAGCGCTAGAAGGCAAAGAAATCTCAAAAGAGGCCCCAAGGTGTGCTGATGAAGCATTGTAGCTAAAGCCATCGTGCTGGTAAAGGGTCCAGGTGGCTTGTGGCAAGGGTTTGCCACTGAGGGCATCCATAGCATGTATCACCACCCAGTGAACGGGGCTAGCAACCAAGCTGGCTGGCAACTCAAAGCGGTGAATAGCAATAGCCCCTTGGCTTGTGGCGGGTTCATGGCCCAGCTTACCTCGCGACATGTAGGCAATAGCCCCATTGGGATTAACTGCCATGCCAAAGTCATCCTCTGGCCCATTAATGGGGCTTCCTAGGTTGATAACTTCACCCCAACTGCCATCGGCTTGAAGCACAGACTTGAACAAGTCCAGGTTACCCATGCCAACATGCCCCTCTGAGGCAAAAAACAGGCTTTTGCCATCCGCGTGCATGAATGGCGTGGATTCAGCATAGGGCGTGTTGATTTGACTGTCCAACGGTTGAGCCTTCGCGAATGTCTTCCCGTCCCAATAGCTGATCCAAATATTGGCATCACCCCTGCCCTGCTTTGCCGCGCGGATAAAAAACAAACTGTGTCCATCTGCGGCAAGTGATGGCTGGGATTCCCATTGAGCGGTGTTAATGCCTGGACCAAGGTTAACGGGCTTGCCATAGACATAAGACCAGGCATGTGAGCTATCAGCTCGATGCCTGCCTATGGCGTTTGCTAGATACAAGTCGCATGAACCATAGCCTGGCTCCCTGTCGCAGGCAGTGAAAATGATCATGGACTGGTCACCAGATAAGGTTGCAGCCCCCTCGTTGCCGCCTGAATTCACAAAGCCTTTCAGGCGATGTGATCGCCATTGATTATCTGCTTGGTGGGTTGCAAGCCAAATGTCCTCATGGCTTTGCGCCTCGCCTTGATGATTTCTAGCGGTGTACGTCATGGCCATGCCATTGCCAGATACTGAAGGAAAGTAATTGGCATCCTGTCGGTTAACGCTATCGCTCAAGGGCTCGATCACCTGATTGCCGGCCACCTTGATGGCGTCCACGGAAAAATGCGCATTGCGACGTTGCCGTTCAGCTTCCTTCATGAAGCCCTCTGGTAGGTTAGGTAATGCCAAATAGGCATCGTAAGCCTTCAGCGCTTCTTGGTAAAGCCCACATGTCATAGCCAACTTCCCTTGTGCAAATCGGGCGGCACGTGGTGAAGATTCAGCTGCCTTGGCAAAGGCCAATATACCTTGGTTACATTGCCCCAGTCTTGCGTGCAAATGACCCAGCTGAAGCCATGCTGCACTGTAGTCAGGTGATCGCTTAACGGCCAATTGCAAATCCTTCATGGCTTCTGGCCATTGTGAGGTCCTCATATGCTGCATGCCATTCTGGTAAGCATGAATAGCAAACCGTGATTGGGCCTGAATAGTGCCATGAAAAAGCCCTGTGAATAAAAGCCCAATGAGAATCCTTTGCATGTGTCTAAGATACTGACGCATGGTTGTACATTTAAACCTACCAATTCAGCGGACAATGGTCTCCAATTTCAATGAAGTCAAGGCAGTGTTTTCCGCCTACCTTGAGAACAACAAGCAGCGAAAAACCCCAGAGCGATATGCTATCCTCAAGGAGGTCTATGCGCAAGATGATCATTTTGACATTGAGTCACTTTATCTGTCCATGAAGTCTGAAAACTATCGGGTTTCACGTGCCACCTTGTACAACACCATGGATGTTTTACTTCTGTGCGGGCTGGTTCGTAAGCACCACTTTGGCCAGGGTCAGGCACACTACGAAAAATCCTTCTTCAACAAGCAACACGATCATGTCATTCTGATTGACAGTGGCGAAGTGAAGGAGTTTTGTGATCCGCGCATTCAACACATCAAACAGGCAGTTGAAGAGGCATTTGACATTGAAGTCACAGGCCATCAATTGTACATCTACGGCAAAAGCAAATCATGACAAAAGCAGATATTTTACTTGGACTCCAATGGGGTGACGAGGGGAAAGGGAAAATTGTAGACGTTCTCACCAAATCCTATGACGTGATAGCTCGATTCCAAGGCGGACCCAACGCTGGGCACACCTTAGAGTTCGATGGGATCAAGCATGTTCTTCATACCATACCCTCTGGCATTTTCCATCAAGGCGCCATGAATGTCGTTGGCAACGGCGTGGTTATTGACCCCATCATTTTCTGCAAGGAAATGGATCAGTTGTTGGCCATTGATGACAGCTGTGGCGATCGCCTGTGGATATCCCGCAAAGCGCATTTAATCCTGCCAACGCACCGCCTATTAGATGCCGCTTCAGAGGCCGCTAAGGGTAAAATGAAAATTGGCAGCACACTCAAGGGTATTGGGCCAACCTACATGGACAAAACCGGCCGCAACGGCTTGCGCGTGGGTGATGCTGAACTGCCTGACTACATGGAGCGTTACCAGGCACTCAAAAATAAGCACTTGAAACTGCTGGCTGGCTACCACTTTGAGCCCCCCTTTGATTTGGATGAGAATGAAACCTTGTGGCTTGCTGCAGTTGAGCGGCTGATTGGTATGCAAATAGCTGACAGTGATGTCATGATTCAGGAGGCCATTAAATCGGGGAAACGCATCTTAGCTGAAGGTGCTCAAGGCACCTTGTTGGATATTGACTTTGGCACCTACCCTTTTGTCACGTCTAGCACGACAACTGCCGCAGGTGCATGCACAGGCTTAGGGTTGGCGCCTAATCGCATTGGGGAAGTTTATGGCATATTCAAGGCTTACTGTACCCGTGTTGGTTCAGGACCATTCCCCACAGAGCTCAACGATGAAACAGGACAGTTTCTTCGTGACAAAGGCCATGAATACGGCAGCACCACTGGGCGGCCACGTCGTTGTGGATGGCTTGATATGCCTGCATTGAAATACGCTGTTGACATCAATGGTGTCACCCAATTGATGATGATGAAGGCTGATGTCATGTCAGGCATGGATGAGATTCGCATTTGCACCAGCTACCAATACCAAGGCAAGCAGGTCACTCACCTACCCTATGGCTTGGATGCTGACTTGGTTGAGCCTAACTACCTCACCATGCCGGGGTGGTCTGAGGACTTGACATCTGAGTCCAAGCACAGCAACCTACCTCAAGCATTGAAGGATTACATTGCTTTCATTGAAACAGAAACAGGCGTCCCTGTGGTTCTGGTTTCCGTTGGTCCTGATCGCGAGCAAACCTTATGGAAAAAGGCTACTTCCTAACCCTCCTGCTTTGCTTTGCACTTGGTGTTCAAGGGCAAAGTGATGACAGCCGCTTGACACTGCACCATGCAGATGCCATGACGGTCATCCAAGTCAATGGCCAGTCAACAACGTTGCTAAGTGGTCATGTTGCCATGAGCAACGCCAATGGTGAATTTCAATGCGACAGTGCGGTATGGAATCGTCAGGGCAACGATTTTCAGGCTTTTGGCCGTGTCAGCTACCAAGGAAACAATGGTTTGATTTTGCATGCAGACATGATGCATCACCAAAAGGGCTGGACCAACCTTCAACAAAACATTGAACTCAAGCATGGTAATCAGACCTTGACTACAGATAACCTTCGTTACCATGATCAACGTGAAATCGGTCGATTCACGCAAGGTGGCATAGTGACAACGACAGATGCCACGTTGACGGCAAGAGAGGGCACTTACCACGCAAGTCGCGAGGCGTTCACTTACCATGGGGATGTGAAGGCAAAAACCAAGCAGTACACCCTTGACACGGACAGTTTGATTCATGACCTGCCGATGCATCAGTACATCATGCCTGTTGCGGGGTATGCTGCGAGTGACAGTGGATGGGTTCGCTTTGGACAGGGCATTATCAGTGACAGCAATGAGTTATCAATATTTCACCATGGCGTCACAGGGCGAGATGGCAAGGACTATTTCATTGCCGATAGCCTACATCGGCAAGCATCAATGGCGACCACTGGTCTTCATGGCCATGCGCAATGGGCAACACAAGGCAAAGACAGCATGGAATTAGCTGCTGACCACTTGGTGATACACGGAGACTCAGCGAAAGGTCAAGGCCATGTCGTGAGCCACAGCAAAGGGTTGGCATCCTTGTCAGAATCATTGCATTGGAATAAGCTAACCCATAGCCTGCACCTGAAAGGCGATCCCATTGTGTGGAGCACAGATTACCAAGTTCAAGGAAGGGATATCCATTGGTATCAGGATGTCAGCAATGGCATGGACTCTCTGTGGATTGAGGGACAAGTTGTCCTTTCTGAACCAACGGACTCAGGTGCTTTTCAACAAATGGGTGGCAACACCCTAAGCGGTCATCTCAACCATGAAGGCATCCATGACATGCATATGTCAGGCAATGCGAAAGCCATCTATCACCCTGAGCCAGAGCAAGTGAACGTCACCGAATGCAGCAGCATCACCCTTGCGTTTAAGGCCAACGAAGAAGGCAACCAGACCATACACTCTGTCACCTTTAATCAGTCACCACAAGGGACACTCAGCAAGGATCAAGCTGATGATCTGCCTGGATTCAGTGACCGTCAGTCGGAACGGCCTGAAAGAATGGATTGGATGTCTGGCTTGAAGTAGTTAGGGCCCTTCATCACCTTGCCGTCTTCACGGTACAGTGGTTGACCATCCTGGCCAAGCTTAGACATGTTGCTGCGATGGATTTCATCAAAAACCTCATCAATCACGTTTTGCATGCCATGTGAAATCATGGTGCCTGCTAATATGTACATCATGTCCCCAAGGGCATCAGCGACCTCTACAAGGTCACCCTCTTTTGCAGCTTCCAAGTATTCTTGGTTTTCTTCTGCCATCAGCCGATGTCTCAGCTCAATGATATCTATTGATAATGAGGCTTTTGGCGAATTTTCTGCCGGAACGCGGTAGGCTTGATGAAATTCTTCAACAGCGGCTATTTGTTTTTCCATCTGGATGTATTTTTGTCAATAATAAGTTTGATTTTGGAGAATATCACACAAGGCCATTGGATTTTTGCAGGAGTTTTCACTGTTTGCTTTCTTGCATACATGATTTGGTCCTACCGCAAGGATAGCCAGGTTCACCGACTGCATTACGGTGGAAGCATAAAAATCCTTTTGTCCATTCTGGTTCTCTTCATGGTCATTTACATTTTTAAACGCGTTTAAGCATGAAAAAGTTCCTTCCCATTTTTGCCATACTTGCCCTTGGCATCGCCACCCGCTTCATCCCCCACTACCCTAACTTCACTGCTGTTGGCGCAGTAGCTATTCTTGGAGGCTCATGGTTTGGTCTGAAAAATAGCCGATTCTTGGTGACCCTCCTGTTACTGTATGTCAGTGACTTGCTTATAAATAATACATTTTACGCCAGCAGCTACGAAGGCTTTGTGTGGGCCTATGAGGGTATGGCAATGACCTACTTAGCCTATTTATTGATGGCTTGGATTGGTGCAAAGACACAATCTAAAGCTGCATGGAATAGCATGCCCTGGGCCAAGCAAGCCCTTGGTGGTAGCATGATCTTTTTCTTGATTACCAACCTGAGCACTTGGTGGCTTATGCCGATCTACAGCAAGGACCTAGCTGGCATGACAACAGCCTTGGTAGCAGGTTTGCCCTTTTTAGCGCCCATGATGCTGTCAACCTTCGCCTTTGGTGTCGCAATGCAATGGAGCCTCAATTTCGCAGACCCAAGTGGTCTCAAAAAACCGTCTCTTCACAAGCTATAGGCTTAATTTACAAGGAGACGAGATAGCCGCTATTCCCTCTGCCCCCACTATGGTGCAAGTCATACAGATTGCCGTACAACGAATACCCATCTGGATCAGTGCCACGCGTCTGTGTATTCAAGAAGTCTGCGGCGCCTGTGAATCAGTCACTTTGCGCTCAACTCCAGAAGAAGGCGTACAGTGCAGCTAGAATCAAGAGCAAAGCAAATGCGGAAATATTGTAGATCGCATCAGTCTTGAAGGTTGCTTTGGTAATGGCAATTCCTTTTTCATCATCTGCACCCTTGTTTTGGCGGTAGGAAATGAAGGCTATGATGGCCATGGTGAGTAAGGCTGTATACCCCATTTGATGCAAGAAAGGCAAGTCTACAAATAAGGGAGAAGTTGACCAACCCTTGGGGGCCACCTTGAAATACATGGCAATGGGGATTGAGGACAAAGCTCCAACAATGGCACCTTTATTTGTGGTTTTACGCCAAAACAGTCCCAAAATGAATACAGCCAAAATACCTGGACTAACAATCCCTGTATACTCTTGGATAAACTGGAATGCCTGGTCAATGCCACCTAATAAGGGAACCATGATGGAGGCAATGATGAGCGCCACAACCGCAGAAATTCGACCCATAGAGACGGTTTCACGATCCGTAGCATTAGGCTTGATGTAGGGCTTGTAAATGTCCATGGTGAAAATGGTCGCCGTCGAGTTAAGCATAGATGCTAAAGAAGACACGATGGCCGCCGTCAAGGCTGCAAAAGCTAGTCCCTTTAAACCCGTAGGTAAAAACTGAAGCAACCAAGGGTAGGCCTTGTCTGCTTGCTCCATGCTTGGCATGTTTTCTTGAGCTGCATCACCCAGACTAGCTAAAATAGCGGGATCATTAATCATGACATAGGCGGCTATGCCGGGAATGACCACAATGATCGGCAGGATTAGCTTTATGCCCGCGGCTAGCAAGATTCCTTTCTGAGATTCTCTCAAGGATTTGGCAGCTAAGGTGCGTTGGATGATGTACTGATTGAAGCCCCAATAGTAAAGGTTAGCAACCCACATGCCGCCCACAAGAACCCCAATACCGGGTAGGCTCACGTACTCGGGATTAGTTTTGTCTAAAATCATTGCAAACCTCTCGGGAGCTTCATCCATAATTCTGGTCATTCCCTCCATGAATCCAGCCCCTCCTGAAACCGTATTCAATGCCAGGTAGGTTGTAACCAATCCACCAATAGTAAGGAAGATAACCTGAATGACGTCTGTCCATGCAACCGCAGAAAGTCCCCCGTACAAGGAATAGGCAGCCGCAAAGGCAGCTAAACCAAACGCACCATACATCATGGGAACACCCATGATCGTTTCCAGGGCTAGAGACCCTAGGTAAAGGACCGAAGCCAAGTTAACAAAGACGTACAAGGCAATCCAGAAAACAGCAAGGATGGTCTTCAAATTTGTGGAAAATCGCTTTTCGACAAATTCAGGGATTGTATACAAACCTTTTTCAATGAAAATGGGCAAGAAATACTTACCAACGATGATCAGTGTCAACGCGCCCATCCATTCGTACGAGGCAATAGCTAATCCGACTTTAAACCCAGAACCGGACATGCCTATGAACTGCTCCGCTGAAATATTTGCCGCAATCAACGAGGCACCGACAGCCCACCAGGGAAGAGACTTGCTTGCTAAGAAATAATCTTCCGCATTTTTTTCATGGCCTTTTTTGTCGCGGGAAACCCACAAGCCAACACCTAAAATCAATAAGGCGTAACCTATGAAAATGGCGTAATCCAGAAATTCAAATGTATTGGTCATGAGTAGGTGTGGAATTGAAAGTAGGAAGCAGATTTATAATTCGAAGTGAAAGCCTCGATTAGATAAGGCTTCATAGCGGTTTGGGTCAAACTGATAAAGCCGAGCCGGGCGATACCTTACAGCCTTTCTCATCTTTTCAAGCGGGAGAAGCAAGCCCATAGCTAAGATTTTCTTGCGAAAGTTCGCCTTGTCAAAATGCGTGTTCAATAGCTTTTCATACAAGTGCTGAAGATCGGTCAAAGTAAATTCTGTGGGAAGCAATTCAAACCCGACGGGCTTATGTCGGACACGGCGCTGGAGGCGTTCTAAGGCTACATCAAATATCTCTTTATGGTCAAAAGCCATTTCTCCAAGTTGCTGGATAGGTGTCCACTGAGCATCAGTGGCCCAAGAGGAAGGCTTCGGGTTGTAGTCTTCAATTCTGAGTAAGGAAAAGTAGGCGATCGTTGCAACGCGTCCCAGAGGGTGACGGTCAACTCCGGCAAAGGTTTGCAGTTGTTCAAGGTAAATATTTTGCAAGCCAGTTAGATCCTTTAGCACTCGCTGTGTAGCGGTTACGGCATCTTCTTTGGGGTGGACCAAGTCGCCTGGAATAGCTTGGTAATCTAAGAAAGGCTCGGTGCCACGCTTGATTAAAAGAACCTTTACATCTACACCATCATAGCCAAAGACAACACAGTCTACAGAAATACCAAAAGCGAAATACTGATTCAAATCTGGATGTTGGGATGGGTCAACTTTGGGATTGGTAAATAGGGTCTGCATAGAGAGGTTCTACAGGGTTTTTTTATAATGGTCTAAACTAATAAGTCAATATCTTTTTAGCCCCCAATAAGTGTGAATCGTAGGGTTGTCCAAGATATAGTAAAATGTACTATAATTTATTTTTTATTCTTGGTCTTCTTGCGAATCCTTTGACAATGCGCCATATATAAGTTAGTGTCCGCCTAAACAGTTCATTCAAAATACAAGAATTTATGAGGCTACTTGGAAGCACCATCAATGTTCCATTGCTCATACTGTTTTCAATCCCCACACAGTCTCTATCTATAGTGGAATTGGAAACCTCATGTTTTAGTTTTGACGTTCATTAATGCGTAACACCCATGTCCCAATCTAAGTCTAAGGCTTTTCCACTTGCACTGTTTGGGGCAATCCAAAAACTGACTATTCCTGGCTCAATATAGATGTGGCCATCCGAATCTTTCACAGCTAATTGACTGCCATCAACATGAAAACGTAATTCCTTAGACTCCCCTGGCTTCAGGGAAATGCGCTGAAAGTCTATCAACTGTTTCACTGGACGCACCCCGTGCACACTGTGATGATCACGTGCATAGAGCTGAACCACTTCCTCTACAGGATACTTGCCTTTATTTTGCACAGTTGCGGATACATAGATAAATGCGCCATGGTCTTCAGCCAATAAGGGGGCACTGTAGGCCACCTTGGAATACGTCAGACCAAAGCCAAAAGGGTATGCTGGGGCGTTAGATCCATCCCCATAGTGTGACCAGAACACCTCGGAAAGTGGTCCTGGACGACCTGTGTTGTATTGGTTATAATACAAAGGAATCTGCGCCTCATCACGCGGGAAGGTAATCGGGAGTCGACCACTAGGAGAACGCTTACCCATGAGCAAGTTGGCAATAGCGGGCCCTCCCATGGTGCCTGGTTGCCAGGCAAGCAGAATAGCCTTAGCGCCTGCCGTTATGTCTTTAGGGAAAATGATTGGACGCCCTGCGTAGACGACGAGAACAATATTTTTCTGGACCGCCAATACTCGGCGAATCAGCTCTTCCTGCAGACCGGGCAAATGCAAATTCAACCGGGAGCGACCCTCGCCTGATTGAAATCCATGCTCCCCCACCGCAATTACAGCTATGTCTGCTGCAGCCGCTGCTAAAACTGCGGCGGCCATACCTGAGGTGTCTGATGTATTGATCGATGCCTCCGTCGGGAAGTTGATCGGTTGAGATAATAACTGAGGGCCTTCCTTTACAACTAGGGATTTGTAGCCCCTCACCGTCCGCAGCCCCTCCTCCAAAGAAAGGGCTGTGAAATCATCGCTCGACACGCGCCAGTTCCCTAAAGGACTATTTTTTTCTTTGGCCATCGGGCCGATCAGCGCTATGCGCTGACTTTTCTTTAAGGGTAAGGCCCCGTCATTTTTAAGCAATACCGCAGACTCCTCTGCCAAGTTCTGAGCGTCCGCTGCCCAGGGAGAGCTATGAGGCTCCCACGCACCTTGACGTGCACAATAGGCATACGGATTGTCCATGAGTCCCAGTGCGTACTTTAAGCTCAGGATTCGACGAACCGCATCGTTAATCATGGACTCTTCCACCTGCCCTTCGCGAACCAGTTCCGCTAAATAGTTCACAAACGCCAAGGATTCCATATCTATATCACATCCGGCATTCGCTGCTTGCTCTGCAGCTTCTTTCAAATCTCGAGAATAGCCATGGGCACGCATCTCACCAATGGATCCCCAATCACTCACCAAAAGACCTTCAAAACCCCACTCCCCTTTCAATACTTGGGTCAATGCCTTATTCCCCGTTGCAGGAATGCCATTCATGGTATTGAACGAATTCATGACCGTTGCCACACCAGCAGCCACGGATGCTTCAAATGGTGGGTACACAAAGTTTTGAAGGGTATACTCACTAACATCTACCGTATTGTACTCCCGGCCCGCTTCGGAAAAACCATAGCCAGCAAAGTGTTTCGCGCAGGCGGCCATGGTGGTGGGGTCACTCAAGTCGTTACCTTGAAATCCCCGGATGCGTGCCTCCGCGACGCGAGAGCCTAAATAAGGATCCTCTCCTGCTCCTTCCATGACACGTCCCCAGCGAGGGTCACGCGTCACGTCCACCATAGGAGCGAAGGTCCAGTTCAACCCATAGGCTGTAGCTTCCTCTGCGGCGTTCCGTGCACTCTTTTCCATAGCAGCCAGATCCCATGAAGCTGCCTCAGCTAAGGGAATAGGACTCAAGGTCTTGTAACCATGAATGACATCACAGGCAAAGATGAGGGGGATTCCTAGGCGTGTTTCTTCAACCGCTACACGCTGCATTGCGCGGACTTCGCCAACTCCCTGGACATTGAGAACTGAACCCACCCAACCATTTCTAAGGTGCCGGTATTTTGTTTTGGCATTTCCGCCCTCAGGAGCTGGCCCTGTGGCATTCCAGAATCCATTGTACTGGTTCATCTGACCAACCTTTTCTTCCAAGGTCATAAGAACTAAAACGGAGTCTACCCGTTCAGAGACAGGCTTGACTTGCGCCCACAACGAGTGGCTGACACATAGCACTGTAAACAAGAGTATCTTCTTCATCATAATATTGAGGGATAAAGCATAAGCATGAAATACCTAGAGAATTTTTCACCAAGTTATGGTACAAAAAACAATTTCTATTTATAATTGTTGTATTATTGTCATAAGTACTATTATTCAATAAACTAAAAATGAAAATCATGAAAAAAACACTTACACTTATGGCAATGGCCATTTTGGGAAGTGCTTTTGCGCAAACCAATGTCACCTTTCAGGTGGACATGAACAACTTCACAGGCACTTTCACTGCTCCTGAAGTAAACGGCACGTTTAATAGCTGGTGTGGCAACTGCGCTGCAATGACAGATGCTGACAGCAACAATGTGTGGGAAGTAACAATTGCACTTACCGCCGGTGACACGGTTGAGTACAAATACTCTCATGACGCCTGGACCGGTCAAGAAACCAATGACTCAACCGCAGCGTGTACGAACGGCAACACAACGAACACAAACCGCGTATTGGTTGTGCCTGCTGCAGCGACTACACTGCCTGTCGTTTGCTGGGGTTCATGTGGCCCCTGCACTTCACCTGTAGATGTAACCTTCCAGGTAGACATGCAGTTGTACACCACGAGTTTCACAGCTCCCGAGGTGAATGGTACGTTTAATAGCTGGTGCGGCAATTGTGCTGCCATGACTGACGCAGACGGTGACAACGTATGGGATGTGACCATTAGCTTGAATGCAGGTGACACGGTTGAGTACAAATACTCTCATGACGCTTGGACTGGCCAGGAAACCAATGACCCAACCGCAGCGTGTACGAACGGCAACGCAACGTACACAAACCGTGTATTGGTTGTGCCTGCTGCGTCTGACACTCTGGACGTTGTTTGCTGGGCTTCATGTGGCCCATGTTCGGGTGTTAGCCTGGATGAAGAAGCAACTATCATGACGCTTACTCCAAACCCTGCTAACGAAGGATTGAATGTAGACTTTGCTGGAAATCAAGGCAACTACGCAATCATGACTTTGAACGGTCAAGTTGTTGCATCGGGTGCATTAGTGCACGGTCAAAATGACGTGACTACAGCAGCCCTCCCTAATGGAGTCTACATTGTTCGCGTTGCTAGCGAGCAAGGTGAGAGCATGCAAAAACTAGCTATTCGCCACTAAATCGGTTTTATATTGAGAACTAAGGCCCGGCAAAAAACCGGGCCTTTTTATTCTCAGTCAATTAAAGTCTTAACACCTGACACAAAAGCTAGACTATCATGCACTCAACGATTAGAATCTTACTGCTGCCAATATTACTTCTATGCTGTCCTTGGTTTGCCTCGGCCCAAACGATTAGCCTGTCTGGACAGGTTACGCTTCGTTCGGATCGCGGCCCCATGAATGGCGTTCTAGTACACATTCCACAAGGAGAGCGTACGATGACTAATTCTGAAGGGCAATTCACGCTTTCTGCGGAAATCGGCGATTCCATCATTTTTGAAATATTTGGTTTTAAACGCCAGGGTCTGATCGTTAAAGATGGCCTCCCACTTAGCGTGTCTTTGAAGGAGCTATCCACGGAACTACAAGAAATTGTAATCACAGGATACGGCAGTTCTAGCAAAAAAGAAATCACAGGCGCCATCTCCGTGGTGAAAAGTGAAGAGATCACAAAACTCAACATCCCACGTATGGACCAAGCCCTTCAAGGGCAAGTTTCTGGTGTTGTTATCAATACCAATTCTGGCTCACCCGGCGGGTCCACTAGTATTCGAATTCGGGGGCTGAGCACATTTGGAGACAATGACCCATTGATCTTGGTGGATGATGTCGTCTACGATTCGGAAGGACTGAATGCGCTCAACCCCAACGACATAGCCTCCATCAATGTCATTAAAGATGGAACAGCCTCCATTTTTGGTGTTCGTGCAGCTAATGGCGTGATCCTTATTGAAACAAAAAAGGGCCAAAAAGGACGTGCCCCAGTTTTTGAGTACAGCAGCTATCTGGGTGTGCAGCAAACTGCGAAACGACTTGGCCTACTGAATGCACAAGAATATGCCGTGCTAAAAAACAACGCCTTTTTGAACGGCGGCCAGACTCAACCCTTTACTAATACCAACATCGGTGTCGGCACTGATTGGCAGGAAGCCGTTTTCCAAACAGCCATGACCTCAAGCCAAAGCCTCAGCGCTACAGGGAGCAGTGACCAAACAACCTACTCTATTGGGGGTTCATATTTCAGCCAAGACGGCATTGTTGGAGGTGATAAAAGCAACTTTACTCGCTACAATGGACGAGTGAACCTAAGCACGGACATGACCCCAAATCTGCGTCTAAATTCAGTCTTTTTGTTTACGCACGAAGAGCGAAAAACCCTTCCAGAAAACGGCATAGGTTCGGTTTTGTTTAATAGCATTAATGCCTACCCCACGGAGCCCGTCCGCGAGGAAGATGGACGCTACAGCTATCTTGCCCTAGTTGGTGACATCATTAACCCACTGGCTCAAATGGCAAACACCTTCAATGTTGGCCGCGTGAATAAATTTGTAGGCAAAGAAGAGCTTGTATGGGAGCTATCAGACAACCTTACATGGACGAACCGGCTCAATTACAACTACGCAATAGTTGATGGGCGTGTATTCTCCCCTCTGGTCTGGTACGGGCCTGGAAAAGCTCAAAACACTGCCTTAAATGCCAACCTCGATGCCCCATTGATGGTGTTAGCAGAGGGTTTTTCCTTGGAGCGTGGGCCGAGTGTTTATCAGCACCGGGACACATATGGAGATTTAGCATTTGAATCCTACCTAAACTACGATCGACAGTTTGGCGAGAGCCACAGCCTTAAAGCCACAGCTGGCACGAGCGTATTTACCCGTCAAGGTCAAGGTTTAGGAGCATGGGCTTTCAACACACCGAATAACAGCTGGGATTATGCTGACATTTCAGCCAGCCAAGCGGCTGGAGGCTATTTAAACGGCGCAAGCAGCTTCTTCTTCGAAGAACGATTGCTTTCTGCTTTTGGCCGCGCAGAATACGCCTTCAAAAAACGCTACCTCTTTTCCGGAGTGCTTCGCCGTGATGGCTCTTCTAAATTTGGCCCCAATGCACGCTGGGGATTATTTCCCGCCATTTCAGGTGCCTGGATAATCTCAGATGAGCCAGACTATGGATTCTCAAACCAAGTAGACTTCGCCAAGCTACGTATCAGTTATGGCGTTGCAGGGAATGACCAAATACCAAATTTTGCATACCGAGCCCTACTCAATGGCGAAGGGGTCTACCCATTCAGTGATCTCCTAACTCCAGGCGTGGCCATTGGACGCGCGTCCAACCCTGACCTTAAATGGGAGAGCACAAAGCAATCCAATATTGGATTGGATTTACGCATTCGAAATAGCGTCAATGTGACCTTGAATGCCTTCGTAAAGCGCACAAGTGATCTCCTCTTCCAGCCGGAAGTTTCTGGCGTATTAGGTACATACAGTGCAGGAGGCTATCCTCCGTTCATTAACGCAGGCGATGTACGAAACCGAGGACTAGAGATGGAACTAGGCTATGCTACCAAACCTATTCTGCCTTGGAACTTCAGTGCCAATTTCAATATGACATTGCTCCAGAACAAGGTTCTTCGTGTACCTGATGGCGTGGATTTCATCCCCGGCGCGGGATTTGGAGTGGGTGGCAATGTGGCTACACGGTTTGAGGCTGGCTTCCCTATTGGGTATTTTCATGGCTTTGTAACGGATGGTATTTTCCAGAGCCAAGAAGAAATTGACAATAGTACCGTCACACAAGCCGGTGCTCATGTTGGCGACCTCCGTTTTGTAGACATCGACGGCGATGGCACAATCAACTTCAGTGACAACTCAGACAAAACCCAGATTGGGTCACCTATCCCCGACATAACCTTTGGCTTGAATCTAAGTTATCGCTACATGGCATGGGATGTGAGTACTAACCTATACGCTGCCCTGGGTCAAGAGATTATTAGGAACTATGAACGTCAACAGCCCTACGCCAACATGCTAGACTATACAATTGGTAGATGGACCGGCAATGGGAGCTCTACCACTGTGCCCCGGTTGACCACTTCCCTCACTCGGAACACGGTATTTTCAGATTATTTTGTAGAGAAAGGCGATTTCTTGCGTGTTCGAAACCTCCAGGTGGGCTACACACTCCCAAAAATCCTCTCTACAAGCTTAGGAGCTAAGAAGGTTCGTGCTTACCTCTCAGCCAATAATCTCTACACCCTTACGGGTTACTCAGGATTTGATCCTGACATAGGAAACTTTGGGGGTGTTTTAGCAGCCGGAGTCGACTACGGCTTCTACCCTCAGGCTCGCACCTTTATGTTCGGTTTAACTTTACAATTCTAAGCCATGAAAACACGGTATACTCCCCTCGTGCTGTTTAGCTTCATAGCCATATCTGTAGGCAGCTGTGAGAACTTCCTAGATGTTCAGCCTCGTTATGTACAGGATGCAGAAAACTACTTTAATCAGCCTTCCGATTATGAGATGGCGCTTACTGCGGCCTATGACTTACTACAAACCTCCTACCTCACGCAATGGATTGGTGAAATCGCTTCCGGCAATGCCATTGCTGGAGGAGAAAGTGTGACTGACACGGAAGGCCTTCATCAGATTGAGGGCATGACCCACAATGCAGTCAACAATGAGCTCCGAAGTATTTTCCGGTGGAACTACTCAGGGATTGCTCGGGTCAACTACATGATGGAATTCCAGGATAAGATTGACTTTCCAGGGAAAAACGGAATTTTGGGCCAAGCACGCTTTCTTCGAGCCTACTACTATTTTGAACTGACAAAATATTTTGGCGATGTGCCCCTTGTCATAGACGAGCGCCTAGGTGCAGATCAAGTGACTAAGTTGGATCGAAGCCCTAGTAGTGTTGTCTATGCACAAATCGAATCTGATTTGCGCTTTGCTTCCTCTACCCTGCCCTGGAGCAACCCCGAGAAAGGCAGAGTTGACAAGGGAGCTGCCCTTGCGCTCTTAGGGAAGGTTCAATTGTATCAAGGCAAGCATGCTGAGGCTGTAATCAGTTTAGATTCAGTCATCAACTTTGGTGGGTATGCCTTAGTGGCAGATTACGACACCCTGTGGTTTGCTGCCAATGAAAATAATAGCGAAACCGTCTTTGATATTGAGTATTCTGGACTTGAAGGGGGTGGCTACGGCTGCATGGTCTGTTTGGAAGGGAATGCAGCTGCTGGCTTTAACGGCATACGTCAATACGATGGACCTTTTTACAGTGATGGCAATAGCTATAACTTACCTACCCAAGACCTATATGACGCCTTTGATTCCAGTGATATACGCCGTGACGCCACTATCCTGGACTTGGATGCCTTCATCGCAGCTCAGCCAAATGCAAGCAGCATCTCCTATGCCATCGGCGGTGGTGGTCATACGGGCTTCTACAACAATAAGTACATCAAGCGTCAAGCTGAATTGGGCCTACCCGACAACGACCTTACATCTCCGCTAAATTATAAAGTCATTCGCTATGCCGATGTCCTATTGATGGCAGCAGAAGCAAATGTTCAGGAAGGGAATGATGGCCAAGCACTTTCCTATGTGAATAGTGTTCGGGCTCGTGTCAACATGCCAGCCCGGGTCTCAGGAGGCAGCGCCTTGCTAGCTGATATCTTTACCGAACGCCGCCTCGAACTATCCGGAGAAGGTCTTCACTTTTGGGACCTGTTACGCAGTGGTCAAGCAGCGCAATCTATTACCAACTTCCAAGTTGGGAAGCATGAAATTTTTCCAATCCCTCAGGTAGAAATTGATCTAGCCGGAGGAATCTGGAGCCAAAACTCTGGATATTAATACGTTCATTAACCACATCAATCTAAAACCTCAAAACCATGAATGCACCCACTAGCATTTGGCGCCAAAACTGGACGCTCTTAGCCATAACCCTTCTCATTTCCGTCAGCTGTGAAAAAAAGCCTTCTTTGGGCGACCCTCCTACAGCAGAAGATGCAGAATTCACCTTCATGCCCTCGGCAAGTAATCAGAATATCATTGAATTCACTGCGAATAACGCTACGCTACAAGCATCCTGGGATTTTGGAAATGGCGCAACAAGTGGAGGAACTAGCGCTTCGAGCCCCTACCCGTTCGCCGGCACATATACCGTAACCTTAACGGTTCAAAACTCTGGCGGCAGCGCAAGCAGCTCTCAGGATGTTGTAATTGTCCAAGATGACCCCAGCCTGGTAAGCAGCCCTATCTACAACCTTTTAACAGGTGGCTCCTCTAAAACCTGGGCGGTTGATTCAGCAAGCATTGGACACATGGGAGTAGGTCCAAACCCTTCTTCAGC
This sequence comes from uncultured Flavobacteriales bacterium, assembly GCA_963925545.1. Classification (GTDB taxonomy): domain Bacteria; phylum Bacteroidota; class Bacteroidia; order Flavobacteriales; family Schleiferiaceae; genus TMED14. The sequence goes on from CAWUSA010000006.1 coordinate 32,949, forward strand.
CAGCTCGGGAGATTACCCTGAATATTGGGCTGCAGGTGTCAATGATAAATCAGGTGCGGGTATCTATAATGACCGCTATACATTTCACCTACAGGATTACAGTTTTGATCATGTGACCAACGGGGACATCTACGTCAATGCTGCTTCTGCCGGAAATGCTCCATTCACCGACACTGCGTCATGCTTAGTAGGTGACTTCACGGCATCCACCCCCAATGCCATGGGTGAAACATGGACCTTGAACGAGGGTGCAGACACATCGATCACCCTCAGCGGTAATGCGATGGTCGGATTCTGGACTGGTGTTCAGACTTACAAGATCGTGTCCATTGACTCGAATGAGATTTTCCTTCGTTACGAAGACAGTCAGGATGCAAGCCTTGCTTGGTACATTCGCTTGGTGCCTGTAGGATTTGTTAGTGATCCCGGACCTCCTGCTACCACGTACGCATTACCTATCGACTTTGAAGCCATTCAACCCACATTCGCCACATTTGGCAACAGCACCTTCGGTATTGTAAGCAATCCGGATGCCACGGGTGCTAATACCAGTGCAAACGTTTTGGAAACAGTTCACGGAAATGAAACATGGGCTGGTCTCTTGGTCGATCTAAACGCCAAACTGGACTTTGGAACAGAAAAAACCATCAAACTTATGGTGTGGGCACCCGACACGGGAACGTTCCGCCTAAAGCTAGAAGACCAAACAGCGCCTAGCCAATTTGTAGAAATGGATCAGTCCGTGACCGTGGCACAAGCATGGACGGAACTTACTTTTGACCTCACAGGCACAGGTACTCTCTATGATAGACTAGTTGTCTTCCCTGGCTGGAATGTCTCTAATGCTGGAACCTTCTATGTAGACAACATCAAGCAAGAATAATTTTTGTTTTCCTTCAATCAAGGTGGGCGGTTTACACCGCCCACCTTATTTTTGCCCTATGACCTATTTACGTAAAGGCATGCTCCTTTCTCTTCTAGTTCTCATTGGTTGTGAAACACAAGGACCAAGCACCAAGGCACCGAGCAACTTACTCTACCAAATAAACCTCTCTACCCAAGAAGAAGGCTTAGTTGATGTAATTGCTACGGCCGATGACTGCAACTATTTCACCTTCAAGTTTGGTGAAGATCCGAATGCAACACTCATAACAGAGGCTAACGGGATAGGCCAGCATCAATTTAGTGCCACGGGACACTACCCATTGCGAATTAGAGCACATGGCAGCTTTGACGTTTATACAGAAGCATGGGACACCATTGATGTGGATATAGGCCTAGATACGGCAATCATACCTAGTACGGGATACAGCACCCCACTTGTCTACTCAGGGTACAGCCTTGTTTGGCAGGACGAATTTGAAGGAAGCACTTTAAGCAGCGACTGGTCCTACGAAATCGGAAATGGAAATTGGGGTTGGGGCAACAATGAATTGGAGTATTACCGCCAAGAAAACACTGAAGTGCGTCAAGGCTGCTTAATCATCACAGCCAAAGAAGAAAACTTTGGTGGATTCAATTACACTTCTTCCCGGCTCGTGACTCAGGGAGCGCAGTCATTCAAGTATGGACGAATTGACATACGTGCCGCCCTTCCTTCAGGCCAAGGTTTGTGGCCTGCCTTGTGGATGATCGGAGATAATTTTTCCACGGTGGGATGGCCTGCATGTGGAGAAATTGACATCATGGAAATGATTGGCGGCGCTACCCAAAATCAAGGGGATGAACGAGTGCATGGTTCGGGACACTGGTCACACAGTGGGAACCACGCTTCTGATGGCAGCTCCATCGCCGTGACAAACGGCAGCTCCTATCAAGATGAGTTTCACGTCTTCAGTATTGTCTGGAATGCCTCATCTATAAAATGGTACCGAGATGATGTTATATTCTACACACTGGACATTACCAGCGCTGAATTGAGCGAATTTCACGAAAAATTCTTCTTCATCTTCAATGTCGCCGTGGGCGGCAACTGGCCGGGCAGCCCCAATGCACAAACCACCTTTCCTCAGCGTATGGCCGTCGATTACATTCGGGTTTTTCAGTAGCCAATCATACAGGCTGAATTCCACTCTGGTAGCGATAGGTAGGATTAAACCCTGACCTCAGATGCCTTCACTTAGAATTAACGAACAATGAAACTGTACTCTATTTTAGCCGTTATAATCTTAACGCTATCACTCAATGCTCAAACGGAAGAGCCGCAGTTACCCCTTCTATCTTATCACGATGGCAAAGTCTTCCAGGGAGAGAAACCTATTATGCTCGATGAGCTAAAAACCCTTTTAAACGTTTCGGGAATCAGTCCTCACAGGTTAAAGAGAGCCATCCGTCAGCTCCATAGAAGTAGACATCCAAAACCTACCAATTTCAGAAAGTTAATAGAAATTCCTGTCGGCTCATATTTTCTATGGGGCGGTTTTTGGTGGATGATATTTGAAGACAATTTAGGCATAGTGCTTTTGGGCTCAGGTAGTTTAATGACTTTAGATGGACTTACTCTAGCAACTTCTAAAGGATATAAAAATCGTGCGGAACGTAACATAACAAAAACAGTAGAGCTTTACAATTATAAAATTCCAATGAATGACACTTTACAGACAGGTGGGGAAACAGATCTGCCGAAACTAAATGAAGCTGCTAAATCAAAGTTGACATCAGTAAAACTACAGCCTTCAATTGTGCAATATATAAATGGTCAGTTGCTATATAGAGAACAGCCTATAAGTCTCGATGACTTTAAGACGCTTTTAGAGGCTAAAAAGAAGAGCACTTCTCTTATTAACAAAGCGAAACGTCAACTCAATAGAAGTATATATCCAATACCTGTTAATATCAGAAAAGGAATAGAATTACTTGTAGGCATAACAGTCTCTCGTCTTGGAGTGGGTTCACCAGGACCAGCTAGTGGCCTTCCACTTCTTGCATTGGGCATTTTAGTGACTTATGATGGAGCTACCATAACAACTTATGAAGGATATAAAAAACGATCAGAGCTTAACATATCAAGAGCTGTAGAACTCTACAACAAGACCCCCCTATTGGATTAGCCCTAACTGAGCACGATGACCATAGTCATACATGACAGGCTGCAAAGGGATTGTTTCATGGTTTAAGTGTTTTGAGTGGCTCAAGCGATTGCTTGATGTGAACTTGTATATTCCTTCCTGGCATCGGGTAACCTCCCTGCAGTGAGTAGTTGGTGCTCAATGCATTGTCCAAAACAAAAGACATAGTCATTCGCTTCCATGCCAATTCTCGATGCAACTGAAGTAAAGCATAAGATGTCAAGGTTTGCCCATCCCAAGCAGTTGGCATGGCACTTTTTGCAATGAGCCGAACACCCCATGGCTGCTTAGGGGCTGTCCATGAAAGTCTCAGTTTATGCGGTGTCACATAGGGTGCCTGTTCTCCTTCCGAGTTTCTGGCATTTACCCATTGATAGCTCAAGGCCATCAAGCCCCATTTGGTTTTCCTAATTCCCTCTGCTGACAAACCGCTCCTTGTTAATTCACTGACATTGCGGGGCTCCCATTGAAAGCCACCAACAGGTATCCATACGATGCCATCGCGAAGATGGCTGATGAATGCTTCCAGCCTAAAAGAGGATTCAGCAACCATTGGACGCTGGAAGGTGTAGTTGAGGTCCCAACCTTTTTCAGGATGCAAATCCATGTTCCCGCCGGGTTGCCAAAAAAGGTCATTCATGGTCGGCATGCGATATAGATCCTGAAGGACCCAGTGGTGTATCGCTTGCTGGCCATCATGTCGCAAGGATAGCTTAGGGGATGCGTGAGATAGGCCAGACACTTGATGAATCCATTTCACATCCAAACTACTTGACCAACGGGCACTCCAAGTTTTGGATAGGCTCATGTGGTTGCGGAAGGTCGCAATAGAGCTGTCCAGCTTATTCAAACCACTGACCCCTTCAAACCCAACCGTTGATGTGACCTTCCATTGGTGACTAGCTAGCCGCCTTCCAAGATCCAAGGCAAGTGAAGCGCCACGACTCCAGTTGCTGTCACTGATATTGTAGCGAGGGTATTGGTACCATTGTTCAGATGTCCACGCTTGCTGTGAAAATTGCAGGTAGGACCCCGATGGCAGATCAAGGCGTTGTCGTTGATGAAATTGTGCCCTGAAATCCTCTTGCCTAGCACCACGCCGATAGTCAGAATTGGCACTTTCAGGTAGACCTCTATCCATAGCCAACACAAAGGTTCCAACATCCCATTGCCAATTGCCCAGCTTTCGACTAGACAGGGTGCTGATAGACTTTCTCAAGCCATCATCACCCAATCGACTCAGGGTTTCACCAAGGTGGTTCTTGTATCGGTAGTCGTGATCCCATTGACGCATGCCAATGGTGGCTGAAAAAGTGCTTTGTTGCAACTTGCTGTGAACTGTCACCAAACCTTGGCCGTAGCCCATGCTGCCCCAGTCCCACTGAATGCTGTTACCCATTTCCATGACCGATTGCACGCCAACAGATGAGCCGTCATTGCTGCCTAAACGTGATGACTGTGAACTCAGCGCCTGGATGTGGTGGCCCATTTGTGGCATCAAACTCAAGTCCGTTGTGCCAAGGTCTGGGCTACTGATGTCTGCGCCCATCCATTGAATCCGTGAATAAGCACTTGGTAAGCCATGAATGGACAAGGTGCTGCTAGAGCCAGGGCTAAGCGCTCTAACGTCATGCCCCATCCAAAGGGCTGCTGACTGACTTTGGTGCTGATTGCTTGTCCAAAGGCTATCCGCTAGCCAGACAGGCGCTTGAGCCAATGAACCCTGTTGGTTAGCGAAGACCTCTGCCTCCATCAATTGGGTGGGTTGTTGCGCATGCAGCAATGAGCCCCCTAACAGGATGCAGGCAATGGTAGACCAATAAGTTGTCATGATGTGGCTCATGTCAAAGGTTTGCACTGTTCTTCCCGACAGCAGTTCTTGAATCCATTGGCAGGTATTCTGACTCACCCCCTTGTTACCATCCCTTCCCAACCTAGTCAGTGGATTAATGGCAACCTTTGCGGAGCTTACAGCTGCGGGTACAGTTCTGGATTTACACCAGATTCCCTTGAAGCACACGGTAAAAATGTGCAGCCTTTGGCTGATTCAAAGGTATTCAAAAAAAGGCCAAGGCAGCATTGTGAGCCGACTCAAGGGATGTGGTTGAAAGCTTGTGCTTTGCCTTCATTTTAGCAGCAAAGCTTAGCAATGCTTCTGTTGGCAAATTGCCGCAAAGGCTGTCTTGAGCCATTGGGCAACCACCAAATCCCAGCAGAGCCGTATCAAAACGGCGTATGCCAGACTCCCAGCCAGCTTGAATTACGCCTGAGCCCATGGGGTCACGACCTGAAACATGCATGTGTAAGCCAAGAACCGCTTCAGGGGCCAAGGCCTTCACTTTGTTCACCGCAGCACGAACACGACTTGCTGTTGCCTTTGCAACGGTATCACTCAGTGCAATAGCCTCTGGTTGACAGTGCTGTTGGATAGCTTTCGCCCATTCAGCCAATTCATCAGCAAGCCACACTTCACCGTAGGGATTTCCAAAGGCCATCGATATATAGACAACCAGGGATTTACCGGCTGCTTTGATCCGCTCAGCATGCCCCTTCAGTTCATCAATGGCTTCTTCACGACTGCGCTTGGTGTTCCGTTGCTGAAAGGTCTCACTCAAAGAGAACGGAAAGCCAATGATGTCAACACCTGGGTGATCAATGGCTTCATCTACACCTCGCTTGTTGGCACAGATTACCAGGAATTTATTGCCTTTTTTATGGGGGGATAATTGCCGAATCACTTCCGCACTGTCTGCCATTTGTGGGATAACCTTGGGTGAGACAAAGCTGCCGATATCAATGACGTCAAAACCACAATGCATCAGTTGCTTCAGGTAGCGAACTTTCGCCTCTGTAGGGTAAAATCGCACCACACCTTGCATGGCATCTCTCGGGCATTCAACCCATGTTATCCTTTCGTTTTCCATGCAGGACTTAAGGATTTTACCATGCCAGGCCCTCGGTAGATAAATCCAGTATAAACCTGGACCAGATCCGCGCCTGCATTGAGTTTGTCTGTCACATCTGAGGCTGTGAAAACCCCGCCAACACCAATCACATTGGCGCTGTCTTTAACCACTTCCCTCACCCACTCTACCACCTGGGTTGAGCGCTGAGCAAGAATGGCCCCACTCAAACCGCCAGCTCCAATAGCTGCAATGCGATCTGCAGAGGTGAGCAACCCTGAACGGTCAATGGTTGTGTTGGTAGCAATAATGGCTTGAAACCCTTCCTCACAAGCAATTTGGCAAAGTGATTGAACTTGCTCCTTGCTCATGTCAGGGGCAATTTTCACCGTCAAAGGGCGTCGATGCAATCTTGTATTCGCTTGTGAGACTTCACGCAAAATAGTCCTCAAGGCACCTTCATGCTGCAGGTCTCGCAAACCAGGTGTGTTTGGGGAAGATAAATTGACAGTGAAGTAATCAACCACATCGCTCAATGACTCAAGAGCCATCACATAGTCCTGTGCAGCCTCACTGTTAGGCGTCAACTTGTTTTTTCCAATGTTCCCACCAACAGGGCTATGGCTTTTTCTTGCGCTCAATCGCTTGGCCGCTGAGGCTGCGCCATCGTTGTTGAACCCCATGCGATTGATCAACGACTGATCTTCGGGTAGGCGAAACAGGCGAGGCTTAGGGTTTCCGGCTTGAGGCTTAGGGGTCAGGGTTCCAACCTCGATATGGGAAAAACCTAAAGCAAAGAACGCATCAACGGCCTCTGCTTGCTTGTCCAAGCCTGCTGCCAATCCAATTGGGTGATCAAAATTTAAACCCATCACCTGCAGCGGTTGGCGAGGGATCTTGCCCGCAATGCTGCGGAGCAAAGCCAGACCAGATGCTTGACTCTGAGCCATTTTCAAGGCATTCATGGTCCATTCGTGCACGCGTTCAGGTTGTGCCGTGAACAACAGGGGGCGAATGATGTGTTGATAAAGCATGGATGGCAAAGGTAACTAGCCTAATTTTGCCACATGAACCCGGTCATCGATAATCGCAAAGCGAGGTATGCCTATGAAATACAGGATAAGTTCCATGCAGGTTTGCAATTAACCGGCACGGAAGTTAAGGCAATCCGGGAAGGTAAAGTCTCCCTTGCTGAGAGCTACGTTGTTGTATCGAGTTCGGGAGAGCTATGGGTGAAGGGCATGCATATTTCTGAATTCAGTCATGGCTCATACGCCAACCATCCCCCCTTGCGTGAACGCAAGTTGTTGCTCAAGAAGCGAGAGATTGAAAAGATTGCTAAAAAATTGAATGACAAGGGGTTAACCCTTATTCCATTGAAAATGTACTTCAGCGACAAAGGCTGGTGTAAAATGGATATTGCCATTGCAAAGGGTAAGCATTTGCACGACAAGCGACAGAGCATTCGAAACCGTGAAGATGCCCGTGACTTGCGGGAGGCTAAACGCATTTGATCAACCGCCTCGGTTTACATCCTTGAGCATGGGGACAAAGCGAAAAAGCCCCAAAGACTCTCTCTCCCATTTGGACTCATCGGTTCGCGTGATCCGATGCATGACCTGATCTTCTGTATCCTCACCAATTGGGATGATGAGCGCGCCACCGATTGTCAGCTGTTCCAACAAGGCTTGAGGCACTGATGGCGCAGCGGCTGTCACAATGATGCCATCAAATGGCGCAAATGTTGGCATACCTAGGTAGCCATCACCAAATTTTTGATGCAGACGGTAGCCCAACTTAGGCAAGAGCAATTTCGCAAAATCAAAGAGGCTTTTTTGTCGCTCAATACTGAACACCTTGAAGCCCATCTCAACAAGCACTGCTGCTTGGTAGCCGCAACCTGTACCGATTTCCAAAACCTTTGCGCCTGGCTTCAGTCGTAGCGACTGACTCTGAAAAGCTACCGTGTACGGCTGGCTGATGGTTTGGTCAGCACGAATAGGGAAGGCAGCATCACGGTAAGCAAATGCTTCAAAAGAACTGTCTAGAAAGCGATGGCGAGGTACCGCATTCATGGCTTTCAACACCAATTCATCATGGATTTCCTTTGCTCTTAAGGCGTCAATCAGTTGCTGACGTTGACCTTTGTGCTTATGTGTGTCATTTCCCATGTCTGCGTAAACATACAACAGTGAACATCTCTACTTTTGTGCGCATGAAAGGACTTTCACACAGCTTCACAATAAGCCTTCTCGTCTTCACTTTAGCTGCTTGCGACATGACGCCCGCGCAAGAGCCTGCATACTTGAGAGTTGACGCCCTTGCGCTGGCAGATATCCAAGATGAACCATGGGCCGGAAATACCAATTCACACATCACCACGACGTGGGTTGAGGTAGATGGTGTGAACCTGGGTGCATTCGATTTACCGATGGACATACCTGTTATTGTAGCTGACGGCATGCATGAAGTCAAGCTCTACCCAGGAATTGACATCAATGGCATCGCTGGTTTTCGCGGGGTGTACCCGTTTTACGAACCGCTGGTGAGCAACATTCTTCTAGGTAAAGGCTCCGTCAGCAACCTTCCTATTGGCAACAGCCCTTATGTGATAGCCTATGGCAGCAATTGTATGGTGGGCGTGAATCTAGAGGATTTCAATAGCGCAGGCAGGACTATGGTCCCTGCAGCCACTAGCGATACGTCATGGACCACAGTATCCTCTGCTCAACTCAAGTTTCCCCCCATCAATGGCGAGTCCAATGTAGCCAGCGGCATGGCCATACTAAATGGCGGCATCGGGCGTTTTGAAGCTGTGTCAAACACTGCTTACAGCCTGCCAACCGGTGGCGATAATGTCTACGTAGAACTGGACTACCGATCCACACTGCCTGTCACCATTGGTGTGATCGCAAATCGACCTAGCGGAATCATTCAACAGCCAACAGCTACCCTCTACCCTAAGGATGAATGGAGCCATGCTTACATCAACCTTGTTACCGAGGTATCAGGCTTTCCGGATGCCTACGATTACCAAATCTTTATTGGAACTGCTAAAGACTCAACTGGCAAGATTGACACCATTCTGATTGACAACATGCGGATGATCTACTGCCCATGAGTCCAAGGGGTAAGTCATTGTTGGCTATTCAAAGGCGTTGGCGCTGGGTCTATATTGGCTGGGACGCAACCACGGCATCACTGGCTTATTTGATGCTTTACAGCTTTCGGAAAACAGCCATTGAACCTAGCTTGTTTGGCATTGATCACCTGTTATGGGGCAATAAGTTCTACATCGGTATTTTTGCAACCACGCTCTTGTGGCTAGCTTCACTTTGGCTGGTTGGCATGTACAACAACCCCCTTCGGAAGTCTCGCCTGAAAGAAATGGGTCGCATTGTTCAGGTAGGCATCGTCTTTGTGTTAGGTTATTTCTTAGCCTTTCTGCTGGATGATTACGTAGGTTCTACATTGGACTACTTTCACATTGGTGGAAGGTTTGCTGCAGCCATACTCCTGCTTTCTTTAGGTGGTCGCATTTTCATTGCAAGTTTGATCCGACGACAAATTCGCAACAAACGATTTGCCTTCCCGACACTGTTGATTGGCACGCGCGACTTTATTGAGCCCAAGATCCAGGACATCAAGCGCCATGGGCAAGCCTCCGGTGAAGTCTTTGTTGGCTGGGTAAATGTCTTGGATGATGGCGATTATGCTGCGCTTGATGGTATCCCAATGGTGAGTTCTATTGATGGCGTCAGTGAAAGTTTTTTGTCCCTAGATGTTGAAGACTGCATAGTTGCCTTGCCGGAAAACATGCACGGATCCTTGTCATCCTTGATTCTGGTATTGGAACAGCTTGAAAGTCGGATTTTCATGTTCCCAGACACCTATGGCATTCTGAGTGGTCAAGTGCAAATGGATGACCATGGCCTCCCGCTGGTCGAGTGGCATCTCAACCCGATGACAGCCTTTCAGGCACACACCAAACGCCTTGTCGATGTGACTATTAGCACCTTGGCATTGATCGTCTGCGCACCCTTATACCTCCTGCTTGCATTGTGTGTCAAGTGGAGTAGCAAAGGAGGCGCTCTTTACCGACAAGAACGTCTAGGTCTACAAAGCAAACCCTTTTTCATCATCAAATTTCGCAGCATGCTTCAGGATGCTGAAGGCCTTAAGCCCCTTCTCAGTAAAGATGATGACCCTCGCATCACAAGCGTTGGCAAGGTCATGAGGAAATACCGATTGGATGAGCTGCCGCAGTTTTGGAATATCCTAGTCGGTGACATGAGCCTGGTCGGTCCTCGGCCAGAAAGACGCTATTTCGCACAACAAATCCTTCAAAGAGCTCCGCAATACCAGCACATCTACAAGGTCAGGCCGGGTTTAACCAGCTGGGGCATGGTGAGGTTTGGTTACGCAAGTCAAGTGGATGAGATGATCAAGCGCATGGAGTATGACTTGATTTACATTGAAAACATCACCTTCTTCAATGATTTGAAGGTGGTTATTTACACCATTTGGACCATCCTTAAGGGACGAGGGCTTTAGGTTTTGCTGAGGGAGTCAGCCCGCATTACCTTCACGGCATGAAACAATGCACAGTGATCGGCGCGGGGACCATGGGAAATGGCATTGCGCATGTGTTTGCCAGCAAGGGCTATGATGTTGCTCTGTATGACCTGCATCAGTCGTCTTTAGACAAAGGCCTTGCCTCCATCGAGAAAAACTTAAATCGTCAAGTCAGCAAAGACCTACTGACCGCCAGTGAAGCAGCAGCAGCGCGTCAACGGATTCATTGCCACCTCAACCTATCTGAAGCTGTGAAAGGCTCAGACATTGTCATTGAGGCTGCCACAGAAAATGAAGCACTCAAGCTATCCATCTTCAAGGAATTGGATGTCTTATGTGATGCTGAAACCATCCTTGCCACCAACACCTCGTCCATTGCCATTGGCAAGATTGCTGCGGCGACTCAACGGGCAGAGAAGGTCATTGGTATGCACTTCATGAATCCCGTGCCGGTGATGAAGCTCGTAGAGATCATTCGCGGCTACAAAACATCTGATGCAACGACTGATGCTGTGGTAGCACTTGCAAAATCCTTAGGTAAGAGCCCTGTAGAATGCAATGATTACCCTGGCTTTGTGGCCAATCGGATTTTGATGCCAATGATCAATGAAGCTATTGAGGCTTTACAAACTGGCGTTGCCGGTGTATCAGAGATTGACAGCATCATGAAAATGGGCATGGCCCACCCTATGGGTCCATTGCAATTGGCCGATTTCATTGGCCTGGATGTCTGCTTAAGCATCCTTCAGGTCTTGCACAGTGGCCTTGGTCAACCTAAATACGCCCCTAACCCACTGCTTGTTAGCATGGTAACCGCTGGTGACCTTGGCGTGAAGTCAGGTCGTGGTTTTTACGATTACGCCAACGGCGTCAAGCAGCCTGTTGTTGCGCCTTCCTTTGTTTAACTTTTCATTCCAACATACCCCATGAAAAACCTAACCATCGCTATGCTGCTTTTGCCAGCTATGGCTTTTGCTCAAGTTGACCTCATCAACAAAGTCGCTCAAAATGGCGGCGATGAGATACCGCAATTTGAATTCACAACCGTTTATGACATTGAGGCCACCTCGGTGAAAAACCAAGCCCGCTCAGGGACCTGCTGGAGTTACTCTTCCACGTCCTTCATTGAGTCAGAGATGATTCGCATGGGCAAGGATCCCATTGACATTTCAGAGATGTACACGGTACGCAAAACCTACCAAGACAAAGCTGATCGCTATGTTCGCCTTCATGGCAAACTGAACTTCTCACAGGGCGGCGCATTGCTTGATGTCCTTTATGTTATCAAGCATTATGGCGCAGTACCCCAGTCTGCTTATGAAGGCTTGAACTATGGCACAGACAACAACGATCACAATGAAATGGAAGCTGCGCTCAAAGGCATAGTAGATGCCGTTGTCAACAAGAACTCTGGCACCATCACCACGGCATGGAAGCGTGCCCTTGACGGTGTGCTGGATGCCTACCTCGGTGAAGAACCTGCCACATTTGACTACCAAGGCAATAGCTACAGCCCTAAAAGCTTTGCTGATGAAGTGATCGGGATTGATGTAGATGACTACATTCAGTTGACATCCTTTACCCACAAGCCTTTCAATGCGTACTACGCCATCTTGGTTCCAGACAACTGGAATTGGGATCCTTCATTCAATGTGCCATTGGATGACATGATGGGCGCCATTGATCATGCCTTGTCTAAAGGGTTCACTGTAGATTGGGCTACTGACGTCTCAGAAAAAGGCTTTTCCTTGAAAAACGGGGTAGCTGTGATGCCCGAGGCCGACTGGAAGGACATGACTTCAGAAGAGCGTTCAGCCATCTACACAGGGCCGCATGCTGAATTGGTCGTCACCCAAGCCCTGCGTCAAGACGCTTACAACAACTACCAAACACAAGATGATCACGGCATGCAAATCGTTGGCAAAGTTTTAGACCAAACCGGTGATGCCTATTACATCGTCAAAAATTCATGGGGTGACCGTGAAAATGACTACCGGACAGGCTACATCTACGCGTCTGAAGCTTTTGTCCGTTACAAGACAATATCTGTGCTGATGCACAAGGACGCCTTACCTAAAGCCATCAAGAAGGCCAGCAAATAGCATCCCGCATGGGTCTACATCTGCTCTGGAGACTCAATGCCAAGCAGCAACAGACCTGACTTCAATACGGCGGCAACTTCTGTTGACAACGCCACTCGAAACGCCGCAATTTGCGGCGTTTCTGCTTTTAATATGCTGTGGTTTTGGTAAAAAGCATTGAAGCCCTTGGCTAAGTCGTAGAGGTAGTTAGCAATACTGCTTGGGTTCAAGTCCTTTGCCGCATCCTGTATCAATGCTGGGTAGGTCATTAAATACATAATCAATTTAGCCTCAGAGGGTTGGATATCGATATCAGGCCAGGTCCATGGAGATACGTCACCACCCAGACGGATAATGCTGCGTATCCTGGCATGGCTGTATTGGATGAATGGTCCTGTGTTGCCGGTAAACTCTATGCTTTGCTCTGGGTTGAACACCATGGTCTTCTTGGGGTCAACTTTAAGAATGAAATACTTCAAGGCTCCATCACCAAGGGTACGGTACAAATGCTGCTTAGCTTCCTCCGCAATCCCTTCAGTCTTCCCTAAGGTGTCAGAAATAGTTTTTGCAGCAATCTCCATGCTCGCAAGCAGGTCATCAGCATCCACAGCAGTGCCCTCCCTAGATTTCATGCGTCCGTCAGGTAGGTTCACCATGCCATACGACAGGTGGTGTAGGCTGGATGCCCATGCATAGCCCAATTTGGCAAGAATCAAGAACAGGACCTTGAAGTGATAATCTTGCTCGTTACCAACAACATAAGTCAGGTTATCAATGGGGTGGTCGATGAAACGCTGAATGGCTGTACCAATGTCTTGTGTCATATAAACGGATGTACCATCGCTTCGTAACACGAGCTTCTCATCCATGCCATCCGCTGTGAGGTCGATCCAAACAGACCCATCATCTCTGCGGTAAAAGACCCCTTTCTCTAAGCCTTTCTCCACATCCCTTTTACCCAGCACATACGTGTCGGACTCATAGTAATTCCTGTCAAAAGACACCCCAATCCGCTGATAGGTGGCTTCAAAACCCTTGTACACCCATGCATTCATCATGGACCACAATTGCCTGACATCTGAGTCGCCTTGCTCCCATGCTAAGAGCATGGCTTGAACGGCTTTCATGCAAGGAGCTTGTTCAGCCGCTTCTTCTTGCGTCAAACCCTTGGACTCCCCTTCTGCAATAGCTTTTTTCAATTCCTGATTGAAACGCACATAATACTTCCCAACAAAGTGATCACCCTTGACGCCCGTGCTTTCAGGGGTCTCCCCTTGGCCAAACTGCTGCCAGGCCCACATGGATTTGCATATATGCACGCCACGATCATTGATGATTTGCACCTGCGTGGTGGATTGACCAGACGCTTTGAGAATTTGACTGACACTGTGCCCTAAGAGGTTGTTCCTGATATGGCCTAAATGCAATGGCTTGTTGGTGTTTGGACTTGAAAACTCCACCATGTACTGCCTTGAATTGTCTGTTGGTTGGTGTCCCCATTGCTCACTGTGCTGAATGAGGTCGAAGGTTCTTTGCAAAAAGGCTGATGACAAAGAGAAATTCAGAAATCCCTTGACCACATTGTAGGACGATACGTCACCACTGTTCGCTAAAACAGCTTGACCAACCGCCTCTGCTGTGACATGTGGCGCTTGTTTGCTTGCGCGCAAGTAAGGGAAGACCACCAAGGTGACATCACCTTCGAAATCCTTGGTTGTTGAGCTGAGCTCAACTGCGGCTTTTTCAATGCCGTAAAGGGACTCAAGTTGGCCCTGAATGACTGATATAAGTGAATTAAACATGTGATCGATCAGCTAAAGTTTCTACAGTTTGGTCAAGCAAAGCAAAAGCCGCCTCTCCCATGGCGTTGCCTTTCATGTCCAGCAATGGGTTGATTTCCGTGAATTCCATGCAAGATACCTTATCCCATGAAGCCAGCATTTGCAAGAGATCTGATGCTTCCTCAAGTCTGAGCCCACCTTCTACTGGCGTGCCCGTGCCGTACGACACACTGGGGTCCATGCTGTCTACGTCAAAAGAGACATACACATGATCACAATGTTGCATTTGTATTTTGATGTGATTGACGATAGCTGCCACCCCTTCTTTACGAAGTGATGCCACTGTATGGTTAGGTATGCTATGTTTTTTCAGCAAGTTATCTTCTGGCACTTCCGTTGACCGAACACCCACAAAGGCTAAATGTTTGGTCTGCAGGCGCTGTGAAGGACCTTTCATGCGTTCCCATGCAGCTACAACGGCCTCACTGGGTTGGTTAGTGGCTGATGCCAAGTTGTCATCAGCTATAGCTGTGGCCAATGGCATACCATGCACATTGCCTGATGGAGATGTGTAGGGCGAATGAAGGTCAGTGTGTGCATCGATCCAGACCACACCCAGGGTCTTGTTTGGGAAAGCCTGGTGGATTCCTGCAATGCTCCCACCGGCATTGCTGTGGTCGCCACTGATCAGAAAGGGTGTGTCACCAGCTGACATGACCTGTTTAACGTGGCTGCTGATGCGATCATACATATCTGCGATGGCCACAATATGTTTACCGTGCAATTCAGGGTTTTCGCGATGCATGATGGCATTGTCAGCTCTCACCATTTCAACGTGTTGATCCTTGAAAAACTGAGGATTTGTCGATAAGCTGGCAAGCTGCATAGCTTGTAAGCCAAGGCTTGAGCCCCTTGTGCCTGCGCCAATTTCAGAAAGGCTTCCAATGAGTTGAATCATGACATATCGTTGATTTGCTGGTGGTACAAAGGTACAGATTGACCTACCTTTGGTACCCGACCTATGGCAAAGAAAAGCAAGACCCCTTCTCGCAACCCGTTTAAAGCCTTTGCTTCTCAGCAGAAGGCTTGGAAAACTAACCCTTCATTGATCGCAGCCACAGGCTTCTTCCTGTTGACCTTACTTCTGTTTGTTGCCTTCGCAACGCTGTCGGGTTTAGCAACCTGGTCTTCTGATTTCAGTGCCTTTGAAGGTGACTGGTCAGATATCCTCACAGACAAAAACGTGGTTTTGCATAACGCCCTCGGTAATGTAGGCGCACTGCTAGCCTACTTGCTCACCGTCAGATCTTTTGGCGTAGCTGTGCTCCTGCTGCTTGCTTGGGGCATCGCAAAGGTTTTGTCCATGGCCCTGAACATGAAGTTCAAGGGTAAGACTTGGTTGAGAAGAACCATCCTATGGGCCTTGATGCTTACGTGGTTGATGGGCATCCTACCGATGGACCTCAGTGATGCGTGGGTTGGCGATTTGGGGAGAAGCATGGCTTTCTGGGCCAATCATTGGCTTGGCAGTTTAGGTACATGGTTGGCTTTTGCTGGCCTTCTGCTCATGCATGTCACCTGGTTGTTCAAATTGGACCCCCTGCAGTTCACAACCAAGGCAGCAGGAAAAAGCACGGATGATCAGGCTGACGCCATGAGCGACAGCCTCATTGACGACATAGCTGTTGACATGGAAGATGCCGGCAGCCTTTCAGCAATGCCTGAAGCACCCCTGGATGCAGCTGAGCCCGCTGAAGTGAGTACGCCTGACCTGATGGTCGATCAAGCCATCGATGAGCCCTACCACACAGAAGGCAGCTCTTCAGAAGCTAATGAATCGACTGAAGCAGATGGCAACATAGCCCTGGAGATTGAGACCATGCCTTTGGTCGACGAGGTCGCGCCAGAAGATGTCAAAAAACGTGGCGACATCAACACGGCTTATGACCCAACGCTGGATTTGTCAAACTACCAACTACCTCGCTTGGATTTGCTGAAACCCTACGATGAGGGACAGGTAAGAATGGACAAGGATGAACTGGAAGCCAACAAGGTTCGCATCATTGAAACCTTGGAAAACTATAACATCAAAATTGCCAGCATCAAGGCCGCTGTTGGACCGACAGTAACTTTGTATGAGATCGTCCCTGAAAAAGGCGTGCGAATCAGCAAAATCAAAAGCCTGGAAGATGACATCGCACTGAGTCTATCAGCTCTAGGTATTCGAATCATTGCGCCGATTCCCGGCAGGGGTACCATTGGTATTGAGGTACCTAACAGGCACCCACAGATGGTATCCATGCAGTCTGTCTTAAGTTCTGACCGTTTCCAGAAAAGCAACATGGATCTTCCCATCGCTTTGGGTAAAACCATTGCCAATGAAGTCTTTGTAGCTGATTTAGCAAAAATGCCACACCTTTTGATGGCGGGAGCCACAGGGCAAGGCAAGTCCGTTGGACTGAATGCTATTCTAGCCTCTATCCTTTACAAGAAGCACCCTTCTGAAGTGAAATTTGTTTTGGTTGATCCCAAAAAAGTTGAATTGACCCTGTATAACAAGATTGAACGACATTTCCTTGCCAAACTCCCTGATTCGGAAGAAGCCATCATCACGGACACCACCAAGGTGATCAATACCTTGAATTCACTTTGCATTGAAATGGACCAACGCTATGACTTACTGAAAGCAGCCATGGTTCGCAACATCAAGGAGTACAATGTGAAATTCAAGGCTAGAAAGCTCAGCCCAGATGACAATCACCGCTACCTACCCTACATCATCTTGGTGATTGATGAATTTGCAGATTTAATCATGACTGCCGGCAAAGAGGTTGAAATGCCCATAGCGCGATTGGCTCAGCTCGCACGTGCCATTGGCATCCATTTGATCGTTGCCACACAACGACCATCTGTTAATGTGATCACTGGCATAATCAAAGCCAATTTCCCAGCACGGATTGCCTTCAAGGTGTCTTCAAAAATTGATTCACGAACCATCCTGGATGCTAGCGGTGCAGATCAGCTGATTGGTAAAGGGGACATGCTGTTCCATGCAGGCAATGAGATGATTCGCTTGCAGTGTGCCTTCTTGGACACACCGGAGGTTGAAGATGTTTGCGAATTCATTGGGTCTCAGCAAGCCTACCCCGATGCCTACGCGCTGCCTGAGTACACCCCTGATGGATCTGCTTCTGAGGGAGGCAACTACTCGGCGGATGAACGCGATGCCCTTTTCCGAGATGCTGCATTGATTGTTGTGAATGCTCAGCAAGGTTCAGCTTCATTGCTGCAACGCAAGCTTAAACTTGGCTACAACCGAGCTGGCCGCATTGTTGACCAATTGGAAGATGCCGGCATCCTTGGACCATTTGAAGGCTCCAAAGCACGCCAGGTGTTGGTTCCTGATGAAATGCGCCTCAAGGAACTGATCGATGGCTAGGCTAAAGTCAAGCATGATGGCCTGGGTGATGGGAACACTCATTGTCTTACAGGCCATCAATCTGAAGGCTCAGGACCCCTTGCGTGTCATGATTGAACGCGCCAACATGGCTCAATTGACAAGCATGGAATTTGACTTCTCTTCTGACGAAATCCCTGAAGCCCTTCAGGGGGATTGGTTGCGCAGCGACTCTTTGCTTCGGTTGAACCTCCCCAACGCTACGGTCTACTTTGATGGTGCCTACCGCATCGTGGTTGACCATGAAATGGAAGAGATCACGGTTAATACAGATCCATCCAATCGCCTAGCAGATCTCATCAACGGCTGGCAAACGGAATTCAACCAGGCTACATTGAGCAACATCGGTCAGCAAATCAACCACAATGGGAAAACTGTTCAATTCATTCTGGTTGAACCCCAGACAGGTCATGTGACAAAAGCCATCATTGGCATCCATCCCAGCAGCGGCAAACTATTTAGCTATGAGTCGTGGAGCGAAAAAGATGGGCATCAACTGCTTCGTGTCAAGCAATCTTCTGACCTAGCTATACCCCCTGTCGATGTCAAGTTTCTGCGTGCCAATCATCCCGAACATTACCTGTTCACTGCGCCAAGGAGTTACCAGCTATGAGCCGCATTGATCGATACATTCTCAAAGCTTTTGTGACGGTCTTCCTGAAGACCCTCGGTATTTCCGTGTTCTTTTTGTTGATGCAAATGGTATGGAAGTACGTCGATGACCTTGCGGGCAAGGGCATTGACTGGCTGTCCATCATGGAATTGGTGATGTACTGGTCGGTTTCGGTGTTGCCAATGGCCGTGCCAGTGGCGGTTTTGTTTGCAGGCATCATGACCTATGGTGATCTCGCAGAATCCAATGAGTTGGCTGCTGCTAAATCGGGTGGCTCATCCTTTTACCGCATGCTTAGGCCTGCCGTGTTAGCATGTTCAATTATTGCAGTCGGCATGTTTTATGTCAGCAACAACTTAATACCCGTAGCCAACTTCAAGGGGGAAAATTTGTTGCTGAATATTGCCAAGCAAAAGCCAACATTCAACCTCAGTCCAGGGGTTTTTTATGGAGGAATTTCTGGATACAGCATCAAGATTGGTCAAAAAACAGGGTCCACGATCCACGATGTCATGATCTACCGACACCAAGAAAGGGGTGATGGGAATCTAAGCATGATCACAGCGCCTTTGGGCGAATTGAACTATGTATCAGGTTCCCCTTGGATGGAGCTCAACCTCTTCGATGGCCACAGTTATGAGGAACAAAAAAACCAAAAAAACAAAGCTTACGACCCCTATGTCGAAAGTAAATTTAAGCACATGGTTTTGCGATTCAACATGCGTGATTTTCAAGTAGACAACCTCTATGCCGTCAACCGAAGTGATGAGTTCAACATGCTAAATATCAATCAGCTAGCGGCAGCAATCAAAGAGCTAAAAAAGTCTTACGCTTACAGGAAGTCAGAGGTTGCAACCATCATGCATCACAAATTTTACGGGTGGGAGTCCGCGAAAACTGACACTATCCCACTGCTAGCTATTGACCTCATGGTTGCCAATCGACTGAAGGGCCATCATCAGTACCGTGCAGTGAATAATGGCATTCACTTGATGCAATCCAACAAGGAGTACATGCAGCAAGTCTCATCGGAGTACAGGTGGCGGGACAACCTTGCCGCAAGGCATTACTTGGAATGGCACAAGAAGTTCGCTATTGCAATGGCCTGCATCCTCTTGTTCTTCATCGGAGCGCCTCTGGGTGCCATCATACAAAAAGGGGGATTTGGTTTGCCATTTGTGATCTCTGTTTTGCTATTTCTAACCCATTATGTCCTAACCATGGTGTTTGAAAAAATGGGGCGAGATTGGGTGATTGATCCTTTTTGGGCCATTTGGATGCCCAATTTGCTCTTGCTGCCAATAGCCATGTGGATGACGCATTGGGCAGCCAATGATGCTTCAACCCATAGCTTTGTTAAACTCAGCAGACTGCCGCGATGGCTTTACAGCAAGTTGAATCCTGACTCATGAACATCCTTCACCTCTGCAATAAATTCCCTTTTCCTGGTCGCGATGGCAGCAGCATTGCCATGGAAAGCTTGATTCGCCTTGAGGGATTGCTGGGTCACCATATCCATGTTTTGGCATTGAACACGGACAAGCACTATGTAGACAGCCCTGAGCATCCAACGCATGTTGCAGAGCTTGATGCGCCAAGTCTGTCAATTGTGCCTAGCCTGAACAATTTTTTCAAGGCCAAACATTGGCAATACAGCTATTTCGCCAGCCGGTTCTACCAACCCTCTATTGCCGCATCCATTGAGAAAGCCAGTCGGTCTGCTGATCTCACCGTCATTGACAGCCTCTTCATGGCGGTCTACCGGAAGCACATCCATGGACCTGTTTTGCTGCGATGCCACAACATTGAACATCAGATTTGGGAGGAAGCCTTGAAGCACATGTCCCTCAAGGGAATGGCCTACGCCTGGGAGGTGAAACGATTGAAAACATGGGAGAATGAATTGCTCTTTAGTATGCCTACACTCGCTATCAGCGAAGAAGACGCCTACTACATCCGTTCAAATGGAGGGAAATGCACGGTGATTCCAAGTACTTGGTCTGACTTGCAGTGGTCTCTTTCAGGTGCCTCTTCCCCCTCCGTTTACCATTTAGGCGCCATGGACTGGGAGCCAAACATCAAGGGTATGCAATGGCTGATGGATGAGGTATTACCCAACCTGTCAACGGTTGATTTGCATGTAGTTAGCAAGATTCAGCCACCTGCATTCAATCAACTCCCCAAAGGCATCACTTGGACTACAGAGCATGTGGCTGACAATTGGTTTGATGACCACGGCATCTTCATTGCGCCCATTCTTAGCGGTTCAGGCATGCGCATCAAAATCCTTGAGGCTATGGCCAGAGGCAAAGCTGTGGTAACCACCCCCATTGGCGCCGCTGGCATCAAGGCCACAACAGGCAAGCATTTGATGGTTGCTCATTCAGCTGAAGCCTTTGCCGTTGCCATGGAAGATTTGCAACAAGATGAAGGCATGCGATTGGCCTTGGGGCAAGCCGCTCGTCTGCATGCCATGAACCATTTCCTGGACAATGTGCATTTGAAGGGTCTCGAACAAGCTTTAACGGCAGCAAGCCATGGATAGCCTACTGATTGCCTGCACCTTGACCCTGTTGGTGCCTTACGTTCTTTTCCCTCAATTCATGCGTTGGCTGGCTCCGGGCAGTCCAGAACCAACCGATTTAAATGACCCAAACGAGTGGCCCACCGTTGACATTCTATTTGCTGCCTACAATGAGGTTGCAGTGCTTGATAGGAAATTGCAATCCATGCTCGTTGTGGATTACCCCATGGAGAAGTTGCGAATTTTTGTTGGATCCGACTGCAGCGACGATGGCAGCGAGGAAATCCTTGAATCCTTCGCAAAAAAACACGACAACCTTCATTGGGTTCCCATGAGCAAGCGTTCCGGTAAATCTGCCATTATCAACCATCTGGTTGACCTATCTAAGGGTGATGTGATCATTGGCACGGATGCCAACATCTTCTTTGACCGACAAGCCGTGAAGGCTATGGTTCGGACCATGATGAGCGATTCAGCCATTGACATGGTTGGAGGCCGCTTGGTATACCATGGCATGCGTCAGGCTACTGAGACCGGCGGCATTGCAAGGGAGGAAAAGTCTTATGTCGATTGGGAGAATCAACTGAAATCACGCGAAGGCAGACTCTTTGGGACTGCTATGGGTGTGGAAGGTGGTTGCTATGCCATCCGTCGCAGCGCTTTTGTTCACATACCCCATGGTACATTGATGGAAGATTTTTTCGAAACCATGACATGCCTTAAACGTGGCAGAAAGGTGGTGATGGCAATGGATGCTATTTGCTCAGAGGATGTCTCCCATGATGCCACATTAGAATTCAAACGAAAGATTCGCATCTCGCAGGGTAATTGGCAAAATCTTGTGCGTTTCTGGCCCGTGCTATTCACCAAGACATTCCCTTTAGGCATGGTTTTCCTTTGTCATAAGGTGCTCCGTTGGCTAAGTCCTTTTGTTGCGCTGGTAGCGTGGGGACACTTGATCACCATCAACGCATGGTGGTTGACGGCAATCCTTGTCGTTATCCCCCATGAAACACTGCCCTCATGGCTTATTCAAGGTATGGGCCCAATAGCCAAATTGCATCGTTCATTTTCCCACTTTGTGCAAATGCATATCGCTTTGCTTGCAGGCTTTTTCAGGTACCTTCGCAGACGAGAAACGGGAGTTTGGCAACCCACTACACGACGTACCCATGAGTGAAAACATGTTGAGCAGCATTGAATCGGCCCTGGAAGATCTTGCGAAAGGAAAAATGGTCATTGTTGTCGATGATGAAAATCGAGAAAACGAAGGTGACTTGGTGGCTGTTGCAGAAACCATCACGGCTGAAAGTATCAATTTCATGGTCACCCATGCCAGGGGTTTGATCTGCGCTCCCCTACCTGACGATCGCTGTGACGCCTTGGGATTGCATCAAATGGTACCCAAAAACACGGACCCTCATCAAACGGCATTCACCATCAGTGTCGACCTTCGTGGTGGTGGTGTGACAACAGGAATTTCTGCTGCTGACCGTGCAGCAACCCTTCGCGCCTTGGTTGATGAAAGCAAGCAGCCTGCAGATTTCAGTCGACCTGGTCACGTTTTCCCACTAAGGGCAAGACCCGGTGGCGTGCTTCGCCGTGCGGGGCACACAGAAGCAGCCATTGATTTGGCCCGATTAGCAGGCAAGTCACCTGCGGGCGTTATTGTAGAAATACTGAACCCTGATGGCAGCATGGCTCGGCTTCCAGAACTCATTGCCATGGGGCAAAAACATGACTTGAAAATCATCTCTATCGAGCAATTGATCGCTTATCGGATGAAGAGGGAATCATTGATTGTTCTGCTTGACAGCTTCCCTTACCAATCTGCAGATGGGGACTTTACCGCCCACGTTTTCAAGCAAACCACATCCAATCAAGTGCATGTGGCCTTCACGATGGGGTCCTGGTCAGAAGATGACGATGTATTGGTGCGCGTACAAAGTGGGGACCCACGCAGATCTATCATGGATGAAATGGCGCCTGATTACCAGCAGCGATCAACTTACCACAAAGCAATGAAAACCATTGCAGAGGCAGGTCGCGGGGTATTGGCTTGCCTGAACCAGCGACCTGAAGACCCCAGCTTACTCGATGCCATTGTCCACTACAATGACAACAAGCAGCCACTGACTGGCATGAGTAAGGATCCCTTGGATTATGGTGTGGGTGCACAAATCCTTCACCACTTGGCGGTTCACCGCATCATTTTAATGACCAACCACCCAATGAAACGCATTGGCATTGAGGGCTATGATCTCAACATCGTTGGCAACCACGCGTTTTCCACTAAGGCATAGGTGATGAAAAAGGGCCAATTGACATTAGCCATTGAAAGCAGCTGTGATGACACAGCAGCAGCCGTTTTGCATGGCCTGGAGGTGAAATCCAATGTCCGCCACAGCCAGCTTGAACACAGTGCCTTCGGTGGCGTTGTTCCAGAAATTGCTTCAAGAAAACATGGTCAGTTAATCAGCGCCGTCGTGAACCAAGCATTGATTGATGCTCAGGTCGACAAAACTGACTTAACAGCCATTGCCGTGACACAGGGGCCTGGCTTACTGGGGTCGCTTCTGGTTGGCCACAGCTTTGCTAAATCCATGGCGCTGGCATTGAATCTGCCATTGATCAATGTCCATCACATGAAGGCCCATATCCTTGCCCATTTCCTGGTGGAAGACGGTGTGCAGCCACGCTCAAGCATCTCCTTCCCGTTCCTCTGCCTCACCGTATCAGGTGGTCATAGCCAAATTGTTCGCGTGGATGACTGGAATGACTTCACCATCCTTGGTGAGACCTTGGATGATGCAGTAGGGGAAGCCTTTGACAAGGCTGCCAAGCTGCTTTCCCTGCCCTACCCTGGCGGTCCGGAAATCGATGCTTTGGCACAGCAAGGCAAGGCAAGGTTTGAATTTGCTACCGTGAAGATGCCAGGGCTTGACATGAGTTTCAGTGGGTTGAAAACCTCTTTCATTCAAGTCATGCAACGCCACCAACAATTGCATCCAAATACCTTAATTGATGACTTGCCCGACTGGTGTGCATCAATCCAAAAAGCCCTGATTAGCCCATTGATTCAACGCACAACAATGGCCATGAAGCAAGAGGGATTGCATGATATCGCCATTGCTGGCGGTGTTGCTGCGAACAGTCATCTCAGGTCTTCATTGACAGATGTTGCTAAACACAGTGGATGGACCCTGCACTTACCGCCTCTTTCCTACACCTCCGACAATGCAGCCATGGTAGGCGCCGCAGCCCATTTTGCATTGCAACATGATCAAATAGATCACGTTTCTAGTTCTGCAAAAGCAAGAATGCCTATCGATGCTTGAAGCGAGCCAATGTCACCACCTATGGGGTTCAACGTCTGACGACGGCAAGGTTGTCATTGATCCTGATGATGCGCAACATGCCATCAAGTCCCTTCGATTGAAGCCGGGTGATCATGTTGTGGTAATCGACGGGTCTGGAACTGCTACCTATTGCGAACTGACCAGCTTGTCACGAAAGAACGTGACAGGTAAACGCTGTCATTCACTACCAGATTACGGCAAGGTTGCAGGTGACCTTCACATTGCCATGGCACCAACCAAGCAAATGGACCGCATGCACGTGTTCATTGAAAAGGCCATTGAAATGGGTGTACATGCCATCACACCCTTGATTTGTTACCATTCCGAGCGAAGGCATGTGCCAATCAATCGAATCCTTCGTGTGGCAAGGGCTGCTTGCAAGCAAAGCCATAAAGGGCATATGCCAACCATTCATGAGGCCATACCCTTCTCCAAATTTATACAGCAGCATGACGAGAGTCGAAGGCTTGCCATGGCTATTTGCCTTGGATATCGTCAGGATTGGGGCACTTGGCTACAATCAGACAAGGCGACAACCCTATTGATTGGCCCTGAGGGTGACTTCAGTGATGATGAGTGGCAGTTGGCCAACAAACAAGGCGCAGAGGCAGTTTCATTGGGTGACCATCGATTGCGAACAGAGACTGCTGGGCTGTTAGCGGTCGCTCAGTATGCAGGCAAGTTCTCTGATAGCTAGGCACTGAAGGCCAAGCGGTCTTCAATGTCAATGGATTGGATGAACTGCTTGGTTGCTTCCATGTCAACAGCTAAGATGCCATCACCGGAAGCCGGTTGAACGGCATCCATGAATACATCCCTCAAATCCTTGATGATTGGACTCATCAATCCACTGTTCAAACCATGAGCACGCATGGCAGCCAAGAATTCCATAGATAAAATGGTCCACGTGTTGTTCAAAATTTCAATAGCATCTGTGGAAGCATTTGCCCCCATGCTGACATGGTCTTCTTGACCTGCGCTGGAGTCAATGCTGTCTGTTGAAGCTGGAACTGAACGCTGTTTGCTTCGAGAAACCAGAGCTGCTGCAGAATACTGAAGAATCATGTAGCCACTTTCCGTTCCAGCATTGGCAGCTAGAAACGGAGGAAGTCCCCGTTTGCCAAGCATCAATTGGTTGATCCGGCGTTCAGAAATACTCCCCCACTCTGCCAGGGCCAATTTCCCGTAATCCATAGCCATGGCAAGTGGTTGTCCATGGAAATTGCCTGCGCTAAGGATAGCATCCTCAAAAACGGTGGGATTATCGGTCACAGATTCTCCTTCGTCAAGCAGGATCTTCTCAATGTGCAGCCAGGCATCATTGGATGCTCCATGAACCTGCGGCATGCAGCGAAATGAATACGGGTCCTGCACATGCTTGGTCGCAATTTGAAAGTCAGCAGCTCCAAGGGTGAATTCCAGCACGCGACTGGCCACAAACGATTGGCCAGCTTGCTTCCTTACCTTGTGAATGCCTGGCTGAAAGGGTGCTGAACTGCCTTCATAGGCTAGAGCCGATGCTGAGCCAATCAAATCAGCCCAATAAGAAACACGCTGGGCTTCCATGGCTACATGTAAACCATTAGCAAGCATGAATTGCGTGCCATTGATCAAGGCTAAGCCCTCCTTTGCTTCAAGCACAATGGGTGAAATGCCAACCTGTGACAAAGCCTTGGATGCATCCATGATTTCTCCGCCCACGTTGACCTTGGACTCCCCAATCAATGGAAGGCATAGATGAGACAATGGCGCCAAGTCACCCGATGCGCCAAGGGACCCAATTTGTGGCACAACAGGCAAAACATCAGCATGGTACAAGGCCAGCAGTTGATCAATCAATACCCGACGGATGCCTGAAAACCCTTGAGCCAGTGATTTTGCCTTTGCAACCAACATCAAACGCACGACGGCATCATTGGAATTGGGTCCTGTACCTGCAGCATGGCTGCGAAGTAAGTTGACCTGAAGGTCTTGCAATTCCTCATGAGGAATGGCGGTGGTACACAGAGACCCGAAGCCCGTATTGATGCCATAAACCGCCTGCCCTTGATTCAAGACCTTGAGCATGTTGCTATGACTGTGTTGAACACGGCGCTGGGACTCCTTGTCAAAGTCAATGGTAGCAAGGCCTGAAGCAATGGCTGCCCAGTCTTCAAGTTGCCAAGCCTGGCTAAGAGTTAACTGTTTCATTCAAAGGAATATCAAGGTTTCAATTGTTCAATGGCCGCTGCAATGGAAAGGTTCGTTTGCGTTCCGTCTGCTAAATGCTTGAGAACGACACACGATTTAGCAGCTTCACGCTCCCCTGCGTAGATGACCCAAGGGATTTGTCGCTGCTCCGCATAGGCAAATTGCTTTTTCATCTTCGCTGAATCTGGATAAAAGTCTGCATTGATGCCCGCTTCACGCAGGGCCATGCAAGTCTTGAAAGCATATTCAGCATCTGATTGATTTAGCACCAGCACTTGCGGATGTGAAACAATGCCGTCAGGCATTTGACCCAACTCCTCCAAGCTCATGATGATGCGATCCAGACCAAAGCTGATGCCAACACCCGACAGGCCTTCTTTGCCAAAGATGCCCGTGAGGTTATCATAACGCCCACCGCCACCAACTGATCCCATGTCAACTCCAACGGGGTTGACTTCCAGGATACAACCGGTATAATAATTCAGTCCACGGGCCAATGAGATGTCCAATGAAACCTTAATGTTTGAATTGATGTGTTGAATGATAAACCTCAGGTCCTCAATACCTTTCATTCCAATTTCTGACCCTTCAAACCACCCATCCAAGGCCGTCAAACTTTCATCCATGCTTCGAGCTGGAATAAGGGCTGGTGAGAGTTTCTTGATGGCATCATCACTGAATCCACGGTCTTTCAATTCAGCCACAACACCCTCTTGGCCAATCTTGTCCAATTTATCCAAGGCAACGGTGAATTCTGTCAAGCGGTCACCCACTCCAGCCATTTCAGCAATCCCCGAAAGGATACCTCGGTGGTTCAATCGAATAACCACAGGCAAATTCAAGGCTTCAAACACCTCAGCGTAGAGATTGATCAATTCAACCTCTTGCCATAGTGACTGACTGCCCACCACATCTGCATCGCACTGGTAAAACTCTCTGAATCGACCTTTCTGCGGCTTGTCAGCGCGCCAAACTGGCTGAATCTGGTATCGCTTGAAAGGCATGGGGAGCTGGCCAAAATTCTCTACGACATAGCGCGCAAAAGGAACGGTCAAGTCATAGCGCAATGCCTTATCAATGATGTCTGATGTTTTGGGCGTTGCCCCTTCTGCTACAGAACGCATGAAGTTGCCCGACTTAAGCAGCTTGAAAATCAAGCGATCTCCTTCTTCTCCATACTTGCCCATCAGGGTGTCTGACAGCTCAAAACTTGGCGTCTCTAACGGGGCATAACCATAGCGCTTGAATGCACTTTGTATCACGGATGTCACATGGTGACGCTTCGCTAACTCTCTGGCATTGAAGTCCCTGGTCCCTTTTGGCGTGCGTGCTTTCATTTCATCAATTTCTTGTACTTGAATTTCCTTGGCTCCAGACCACCGCCAAGGCGTTTTTTGCGATTGGCTTCATAGTCAGAGAAAGATCCTTCAAAATAATAAACTTCTGAATCGCCTTCAAAAGCTAAGATATGCGTGCAAACCCTGTCCATGAACCAACGATCATGCGAGATGATAACTGCACAACCAGCAAATGCTTCTAAGCC
Source organism: uncultured Flavobacteriales bacterium (assembly GCA_963925545.1). GTDB lineage: Bacteria > Bacteroidota > Bacteroidia > Flavobacteriales > Schleiferiaceae > TMED14. The sequence continues at coordinate 61,043 of CAWUSA010000006.1, forward strand.
CTCCTCCAAGGAACGAAGGGTGTTGATGTCAAGGTCATTGGTAGGCTCATCTAAGAGCAGCACGTTGCCGCCTTCTTTCAAAGCCATAGCCAGGTGCAAGCGGTTGCGCTCTCCGCCGGATAGAATGCCAACTTTTTTGCCTTGATCTGGACCTGTGAAATTGAATCGAGACAGATAGGCCCGAACATTCATGGTTTGATTACCCAATTCAAAGTGCTCAGCGCCATCACCAACAAGCTCAAACAAGGTTTTTTCAGGTGCCATGGACTCATGACTCTGGTCTACATAAGATGTTTTTACCGTTTCACCTGTGATGAATTTCCCTGAATCTGGCGCCAACTGATCCATGATCATACGGAAAATGGTGGTTTTACCCGCACCGTTTGGTCCGATGATACCAACAATTCCAGCTGGCGGCAGCTTGAAGTTTAAGTTGTCGTACAACAGCTTTTCACCAAACTGTTTAGCAACTGCCTGTGCTTCAATTACTTCATTGCCCAACCGAGGGCCATTTGGAATGAACATATCAAGACCCTTGGCCTTTTCATGCTGCTCCTCACCCAATAACTTTTCGTAGTTGTTGAGTCTTGCTTTGCTTTTTGCCTGCCTCCCCTTGGGGTTCATGCGCACCCATTCCAACTCCTTTTCTAGGGTCCTTCGTCGCTTGGAAACTTGCTTCTCCTCCTGCGCCATTCGCTTGGTCTTCTGGTCCAACCATGAGGTGTAATTCCCTTTGTAGGGTATGCCTTCACCGCGATCAAGCTCCAAAATCCATCCGGCCACATTGTCTAAAAAGTAACGATCGTGTGTCACAGCAATCACCGTACCGCTGTATTGCTGCAAATGGTGCTCTAGCCATAGAATAGACTCCGCATCCAAGTGGTTGGTCGGCTCATCCAATAATAAAATATCTGGATTTTGCAGAAGTAAGCGACAAAGGGCCACGCGGCGCCTTTCACCACCTGACAACACAGCAATGGAGCTGTCCGGAGGCGGGCACTGAAGGGCGTCCATGGCACGGTTCAATACGGTATCTAATTCCCAAGCATTGCTTGCGTCTATGCGATCCTGAAGCTCAGCTTGGCGGGCCATCATCTTCTCCATTTTTTCTGCATCCTCGTAATTCTCAGGCAAGGCAAAGTCTTCATTGATTTGGTTGTATTCCTCAAGCAAGGCCGTAGTCTCAGCCATGCCCTCCTTGACAATATCTAACACCGTCTTGCTTTCATCCAATTGTGGCTCTTGCTCAAGGTAACCCACAGAGTAACCGGGGGAAAAAGCCACATCTCCGCGATGACTTTGGTCAATGCCAGCAATGATTTTCAACAAGGTTGACTTACCTGATCCATTGAGGCCCAGGATGCCAATTTTCGCACCATAGAAGAAGCTCAAATAGATATCCTTCAGGATGGCTTTGTTGTTATGTGGGAGAATCTTAGAGACCCCCGACATGGAAAAAATGATTTGCTTATCGTCTGACATGAATGTGCGTTATTATCCTACAAAGATGAGGGTTTCCACGGCATAGTTATTGTAATTTCCGAGCCCAATGCAAAAGTTGCTGATATTTTCCCTTTTCCTTTTAGCAAGCCAATTTTCCTGGGGGCAAAACCTTGTTAAATACCAAGGCGTCATTGTGGAAGACCGGACAATGGATCCCCTCCCTTATGTGGCCATTGTTAATGCTCGGACGGAAGCAGCACAAATCACTGACTCAAAGGGTCGATTTGCCATGGAAGCCATCGAAGGCGACACATTGGTTTTTTCACGGCCTGGGTTTTCATTCAGTTACCGCTCCGTTGTAGAAAATGACTCTGTTCGCATCATCCTACAAACTCAAAATTTCTTACTAAATGAGGTCAGCGTCACAGCCTACAAGCTTACATCAAACATGCCTAAGGCTATGAAGATAGACAACGCCCAAAGACCCTCTGGCATTGACATTAATGCCCCACAGAGTGTCAGGCCAACAATGGCCAACCCCATTGATTTTTTGTATGATCAGTTTGGCAATCGACCTAGGCAAATTCGGGAGCTTCAGGCCATCCTAGATAGCGAACGATTCAGAGACCGACTCAGCAAGAGTCACAACCGCCGTGCACTATTTGAGCTAACGGGCATGCCTGCATCTGAAGTTGAAGCCTTCCTGTTGTTTTGCCGCTACAACCAAAGTGACATCAGAGATGCCAGTGACTATGACCTCCTTGTCAGCTTATTGCTGTGCTACCAAGACTATGAAGCGATTCAATCAGGTAATAACTGATTACAGTTACGTTTAATCGTCAGCTGAATTAGCGGCTGTAGTTGGGTGACTCCCTGGTAATGGTGACATCATGCGGATGGCTTTCATTGACTCCCGCCGCTGTGATACGCACAAAACGCGCATCATTCTTCAAGGTTGAAATATCCTTTGCGCCACAGTACCCCATGCCAGCCCTAAGGCCACCAATGAACTGGTACATGACTTCATGCATCTCACCTTTATACGGAACCCGACCAACAATGCCCTCAGGCACGAGTTTTTTGATGTCATCTTCCACATCTTGGAAGTAACGATCCTTTGACCCATCCTGCATAGCCTCAACAGAACCCATGCCACGGTATGATTTATAACGTCGCCCATCAAGGATGATGGCCACTCCTGGCGACTCTTTGGTCCCGGCCAACATGGACCCTAGCATCACAGAGTCTGCACCTGCAGCAATGGCCTTCACAATATCACCAGTATAGCGAATGCCACCATCAGCAATGACAGGAACACCCGAGCCTTTAATGGCCTCTGCAACTTCCATGACAGCACTCAATTGAGGCACGCCTACGCCTGCCACAACCCTTGTGGTACAAATGCTACCCGGGCCAATGCCAACTTTTACGGCGTCGGCACCTGCATCAACCAAATACTTAGCTGCTTCTGCTGTGGCAATGTTGCCAACAACCACATCCAAGGACGGAAATGCTGCTTTGACTTTTTTCAATACTTTGACCACGCCTGCTGTATGTCCATGTGCTGTGTCTATAACAATAGCGTCTACATGAGCAGCCACAAGTGCTGAAACCCTCTCCAAGACGTCAGCTGTCACGCCTACTGCAGCTGCCACGCGCAATCGGCCAAACGTGTCCTTGTTGCTGTTAGGTTTGTTGCGCTTATTAGAAATATCTCGGTAGGTAATCAAGCCCAACAATTCATTCTCATCATTGACAACAGGGAGCTTTTCAATTTTGTTAGCCTGAAGCAATCCCTCTGCCTCTTCCATGCTCGTATCAACCGATGCGGTGATTAAGCCTCTATTCGTCATCACATCTGCAATCCGCTTTTGTATGTTGGATTCAAAGCGAAGATCTCTGTTGGTAACGATACCAATCAATTGCTTTGATGCGTTAATGATGGGAATGCCACCAATACGGTACTCAGTCATCAAGCGATTAGCGTCTTCCACCGTGGCGTCCTTGCTTAGGGTTACGGGATCTTGAATCATGCCTGACTCTGCGCGTTTCACTTTACGGACCTCCATAGCTTGTCGTTCCGTACTCATATTCTTGTGCAGAACCCCTATGCCGCCTTCCTGTGCCATAGCGATAGCCATAGCAGATTCTGTGACAGTATCCATGGCCGACGAGACCACAGGGGTCTTGAGCGCAATGTTGCGGGTGAATTGGGTGGTTATCTGAACATCCTTTGGGAGGATATCACTGTAAGCCGGGATAAGGAGGACGTCATCGTAAGTGAGGTATTCACCAATGACTTTGGATGAAATGGGTGCCATGTGCAATTGCTTCTGAATTGCGCCCAAAATTACGAAAAAAGCCGCCCATTTGCATGAGCGGCTTGTGTTAAGTTATTCAAGGCATCACTTTTTCCTAAAATAAAGCGTGATGCTGCCTTTCTTTTCAATCAATACACCTTGCACGGAATTGAAGGTTAAATGGTAAACATAAGCGCCCGTTGGCACAAAGTCGCCGTTCACTGTTCCGTCCCACCCTTGATTTTCATCTTTGGTTGAGAAGACCATGTTCCCCCAGCGATCAAAAATATCAAGCTGGTATTTCTTCACTGCCACATAGGAGTGTGACGGTTTCCATGTCCGGTTCTCCACCACATTTGAAATGGGGTTGAAGGACGTCGGAATGAATACGCGTGGTTCATGCTCAGCACAGGCCTTATTGGATGCGCTGCGGAATTCTGTGCCATCTGCATCACGGAATGCCAGAGGGTTATTTGCTTCAACTGCAACAACTTTGTAGCAGAAGAATCCACTGTTATCCCCCATGGGTCTAACATTATCAGTGAAAATAGTGTCACTGGTAGAAGTCAGGTAAGTGAATCCGCCAAAAGGCCCTTCCGAACGGTAGATCTCATAGGATCCAACCACACCCATGTAGTCAAGGTAGTGATTCCATTTCAACACATTGGTTAAATTGTCATTGCCTTCAACCTCTAGCAAGACATTGGTGCCAATGTTGCTTGCTGTATCAATACCTCCACAACTGTCCGTTGCCACAATGCGGTACCTGTAACGGTAGTTGTTAGGGTCAGCTGTAACGTCAATGAAGCGAATCTCCCATGGTGCCATCACTGGCTTAGGTATCAACCCTAAGGACGTAAAGCTTGATGTGAAATTGTCAGATCGCTGAATATCATAGTGAATGACGTCAGCATCCTTGTCAATGAACACCACTGTCTCAATGCTGTTATCGCTGCGCACATGAGCCTTAGCGAGGTACATCAACCTTGAACGGTTCAAAGAAAGCCCATTGAAGCACTTGTCATTGGAACGGCTTGACAAGCTGCTTGATGTGTCAATGGCTCGAATGTAGAAGCAGTAATCCCATCCAGCAATGATATTTTTGGTGCGGTAAGTGGTGTCGCTGCCATTATTGGTGTTGAAGAGAACGCCAAACTGTGTCGTGCCACCGGGTGGCGTCACATCAGCCATGATGCGATACTCTTTCACGCCGCCAGTCCAGCCACGGTAACCATTCCATCGCATGCGAAGTTCACCATCACATGGGTCTGAATTCTCTGTCAACAGGATGTTGTTGTGTGCTGACACCAACAGGTCCGAAGATTGATTGCCACAGCTGTCCGTTGAAATCACCTTGTAGCGATCCACCATGGTGTTAGGAGTAACACCGGGAATGGGGTAAGGCATCAAGGTGCCTACAGGGACAGTCGCAATGGACTGCCATGCTGTTGTAGCTACATCGTACTTCAGCAACTCATACTCAATGATGTCAGTGTTCGTGGCAGCTTGCCATGAGATGGTCGCTGTACCACCAACAACTGTCAACGAGTCAATCACAATGACATCGCTGTTATTCATGTCTGAGAAGAAGCCGCCATCGATGGTCGACTCACAGGCGCCAGCGATGCGAATCTGGTACTCTAGATCCAAACCGCAGATATTTACGGTGTCACGGTAGGTACTGTCAGTCGTGTTACCAAGGTTTGACCACGCTCCTGTCAATGGCCTACGCCATACCTCGTAGGTGCTACCAGAACTGTTTCCATGGTTCCAGTTCAATAAGGCCACAGAACTCGCCGTTGGAGGGATTGGCGTTACCGTTAAACCAATGCTACGAATGGTATCCGATGTGATCGACGTATAGCTACATCCACCAATGGTTCGGATGTAATAATAATTGCTTCCACCAGGATTCGGGGTTGCGTGATTGTAGGTTGTTGCACTGTAGTTGGCAATGGTGTCAATGGCTGTGAATGGTGCGGTTGCATTGATGCCATGGAACACCACATAGGAATCGTAATTCATACCCGTGTCGATGGGCGGTACCCAGCTGATATCAATGGATCCATCCGCTTGAACAGACACACAAGAGTTGCTCATGTCTGGAGGAATCGGAATGGTTGACACCACATTGATGACCACAGAGGCCACTGAAATGGCTGGAGCTGGACAGAAATTGTCCTGCATTCGAAGAGCAAAAACGTACTTATTGGTTGGTGATCCGCAAGAATTGGTCTGGTAGGAAATGTGATCACAATTGGTCTCCCAGTAAAAGGAAACCTCATTGTTCAAGGTATTGGTGTAGGTTGTTTGGGGTGACTTTGGTGACACCGTAGCGCAAGGGGGGTTCAAGCAGCCTGCTAATGGATTGTTCAATGGCACGCCTAATTGGCCACCTGAAGGGGCGAATTCAATGGTTTGCGGCAAGAAATTGGGCAAGAGTTGTGGGTCCTGAGCCACAATATCAAATTTGATGATCTCGCCAGCAAATACGGTGGTTTCCCAATACAACGTGTCGCCAGCTAAGACGACAGGAACCAACTGCGGAAAGTTAGGAATGTTGTTAATCTGAACAGTTGGCGGTGAATTGAATCCGCAATCGGTTCGAATGACCACTGGTATGTCTCGATAAACTTCTGCAATGCGCTGGTTGCAGCGGTAAGAAGTGACCTTAACACAGGTTGCAAAAGAACCTGCTGCCGATGGCGTGAAGGTGATGGAACCTGTTTCGTTGTTGAACCCTACCGTGTTTCCACCATTAGGCAAAGGGTTGTTGTAGCTGTAAGGCGAACTAAAGGTTGCATTAGTCGTATAGTTGGAGGTTACAGGGTAAGCCCAGTCATAAACAATAGAATCTAAGTCATTGTCAAAAGCATTGTGCGCATAAGTGTACTCATAACCTGAGCAAATCACTGTTTTGGGTGGCTCCAAAAAACGGGGAGAATTATCATAACAGGTGCTAGCGTTCTGCGGCACACCAGCGATGGAGTATGGGAACATAAAGGCCCTCAATGTGTATGAGCTATTACCTGTTAAATTGGTGATGCTGGGTCGGCAGCAATCCGTAAAGGTGTAGTACCAACCGGAGGCAGGCGGGACGCCTGAAATGGTGATCCATGCAGACTCAAAGCGTCGCTCTTCCACTGCGCCCTTGCCAGATACGACACCACCGCAATTGATTTGACCTGTTGCCGACCAGCAATCAGGTGACACATCCGAACTGGCGCCAACTTGTGCGCAAGAAATACTACCAACAGGCGCATTGGTGCTCAGGGTGACCGGATTAGGCATGTAGGTAGACGCCCCTGTACCACACTCACGGTACAAGACCACATAGAATTTGAATTTGCCCGCATTAGGTCCGCTATCCGCACAACGCCATGTGATTTCACCACCGAGGTAGTGTGAAGCCTGAGCGGTAAAGCCAAGGGAAAGAACAAAGAGTGCAATCAGTAAACGTTTCACAAGCTAATGGAATTGGTGATGGGTTAAAGATAATTCGTCAATGCCCCAGCGCTGAGGGCAAAACAAGTAATTGATAACAGGTAATGAGTGAACGATGTGAATAAGTCAGGACTTGTACCATTCACGGGCAATAACCACCTTTTGAATCTCAGATGTTCCTTCACCAATGGTGCAAAGTTTGGCATCACGGAAAAACTTCTCTGCAGGATAATCTTTGGTGAAACCATACCCTCCATAAACTTGTACCCCCTCATTAGAAACGGAGACTGCCACCTCACTCGCTTTCAGCTTAGCCATGGCCGATTCCAATGTCACTTTCTTCCCCGCATCCTTGAGAGCTCCGGCATGACGAATCATCAACTCTGACGCATAAATCTCTGTGTGCATGTCCGCCAACTTGAATGATATGCCTTGAAATTGTGAAATAGGCTTTCCAAACTGTTCACGCTCTTGCGCATAGGCTGCAGCAGCTTTTCGCGCCCCTTTCGCAATGCCTAAAGAGAGTGCTGCAATGGAAATGCGTCCACCGTCTAAAATCTTCATGGATTGCACAAAACCTTCACCGACTTTACCCAAAACATGGCTACCTGGCACAAAGACGTTATCAAAGAATAAACAAGCTGTTTCGCTGGCGCGCATGCCAAGCTTATTCTCCTTCTGACCTCCAGAAAATCCTTCCATGCCCTTCTCCAGGACAAAGGCAGTCATACCATGACTATCTTGTTTTTCACCAGTCCGTGCAATGACCACAAAAACATCAGCTGAAATTGCGTGTGTAATGAAGTTTTTTGAGCCGTTCATGCGCCATCCTTCACCTTCCTTGGTCGCAGTGGTCGCCATGCCGCCCGCATCTGATCCTGTGCCCGTCTCGGTCAAACCCCATGCACCTAAGTGCTCAGCCGTGGCCAACCTAGGAAGCCACTTTCGTTTTTGCTCGTCATTGCCAAATTGAGCAATGTGTTGGGTACACAGGCTGTTGTGAGCAGCCACACTGAGACCTATAGATCCGCAGACCTGTGAGATTTCATCAATGATGGTGATGTAGGTATCATAGCCCATGCCAGACCCCCCGTATTCCTCAGGCACCAACACCCCCATGAACCCCAATTTCCCCATGGCCTTGAAAGTTTCCACAGGGAAGGTTTGCGGCTCGTCCCACGTCATCACATGTGGTAAAATGTGCTTAGCTGCAAAATCGCGAGCTGTGTCACGGATCATGTCAAGTTCTTCGGAATGATCTAGGGCAATTGGGTACATAGTTATGATTTATAGGGTATTAAAGAAGTTGTAACGCTTTTAGCTGACGCGTTTAACGGCGCCTTGTGACAGGTGGTAGGTCTCTCCGCTTTCCGGGCATGTGGCCATGCCTTCTGCGTCAAATTGTAATCGATGTCCATGGGTAGACATCCAGCCGACTTGCTTGGCGGGATTACCAACAACCAAGGCAAAATCTGCAATGCTTTTGATGACAACAGCACCTGCGCCAACGAAGGCGTATTGTCCAATGTCATGGCCACAAACGATGGTCGCATTGGCTCCAATAGAAGCCCCTCGACCGACATGTGTCTTGATATATTGTCCTTTCCTCACGACAGCTGAACGGGGATTCACAATGTTGGTGAAAACACAAGAAGGCCCCAAGAACACCTCATCATCGCAGGTTACGCCCGTGTACAAACTGACATTGTTCTGAACTTTGACCCGATTACCTAAAATCACATCCGTTGAAATCACCACATTTTGACCCACGTTGCAATCTTCACCAAGCACAGCACCTTGCATGATATGAGAGAAATGCCAAATGGTTGTACCCTCGCCAATTTGGCAAGGTTCATCAATAACAGCAGTGGGGTGAGCTTGGTAAGCCATGTTGGTTGAATGAGGCATGCAAGATAGGGACTGATGTCTCGCTATCTTTGGGCATGCAAGGACTATTCAACCGTTATCTCAAGCCCATGTCAATCATGGGGGTTTTTCTATTTTCTATCAACGCATTTGCCTGGGGACCAACAGGTCACAGGATAGTTGGCGCCATCGCCGAGAGACATCTCAGCCCTTGTGCCAAGGAAAAAATTCATGATCTACTCCAAGGGGAATCACTTGCTATGGCATCCACATGGATGGATAATATCAAATCTGACCCCAATTACCGTTCATGGAACCCCTGGCATTACTGCACTATTCCTGACCACCAATCCTACGATGAGGCGGGCACACCTAAACAAGGTGATGTCATTGCCACCCTGCATCGACTCATGGTTGACCCCAACGCAAGAAAGCTCATGCCATGGGATGAAGCAAGCGGCATCAAAATGCTGGCCCACTTGATTGGTGATATTCATCAACCATTGCATGTTGGCAACGGCACAGACCGTGGCGGCAACGATTGGAAAATTCAATGGTTCAGTGCTTCAACCAACCTGCATCGCGTTTGGGATTCTGACATGATCAAGCATCAAGCGCTTTCCTATACTGAATACGTAGATTGGATTGATCGCGCAAGCGAAGCAGATGTTCAGTCATGGCAAGCAGACGATGTGCTGGTGTGGGCTCAAGAGTCCAAAACCATCCGCCTAGGCGGTATCTACCCTGATGTTGACACGAAATCCCTTGGGTATGCATACAGCTACAAGCACATCAGCACCTTGAACCAACGCCTGCTTCAGGCTGGCATACGGTTGGCGGCTGTCCTTAATCGCATGTACGGATGCTGAACAAGAAGACCATCTATGGCCTTCACGCGCTATTGCATTTAGCAAGAAATCCCCATCAGCACATCGGCGCCTCAAAAATTGCTGAGGCCACAAGTGCCCCCTATAAATTTCTGGAAAGCATTTTACAGCTATTGGTCAATGAAGGCATGCTCCTTTCTAAAACGGGTCGCGATGGCGGCTACCAATTGGCAGAAAGCCCTGATCAGATTACATTGGCTGACATTGCCAGACTCCTTGAAGGACCCATTGCGCTACTCCCCTGCGCTTCTCATCGATTTTATGAGCCCTGCGATTCATGCCCAGACCCTGCGACCTGCGGCATTCAAGATGCTCTGGTATTGTTGAGAAATCAAGCAGTTTCAGACATGAAGCAATTGTCCCTGACGGCATTCTTGCAGCGAGAAGCTGATCTGCAATCGGGTCAGCGAGACATGCTTAGACCCACACCATACGCTGGGCAATAAGCCCATCCCCTTAAGCCATCATGCCTACCTTCGCGCCATGAAAAATCCCATGGGAGCACCAGCTATAAGCAACACCATCCTTGACACCATTGGCAACACGCCCATGGTCCGCCTCAACCGCATCGCTGAAGACATTCCTGGCGAGGTGCTCGCGAAAGTGGAATATTTCAACCCAGGCAACAGCACCAAGGACCGCATGGCATTACAAATGTTAGATAATGCAGAGAAGCAGGGTTTGATTAAGCCCGGCGGAACCATCATCGAATGCACCTCAGGTAATACAGGCATGGGATTGGCAATCGCTGCCATTGTCAAGGGCTACCAACTGATTTGCACCATGAGTGACAAGCAAAGCCAAGAGAAGATAGACACGCTAACTGCTATGGGCGCAAAGGTTTATGTCTGCCCCACCAATGTTGCACCAGAGCACAAGGACTCCTACTACTCCGTGGCGAAAAAGTTCAATTCAGAAATTCCAAATAGCTTCTTCCCTAACCAATACGACAACCCAGGCAATGCGCTTGCGCATTTCAACAGCACAGGCCCTGAAATATGGGAGCAAACCAAGGGTCGAATCACCCATTTCATTGTGGGCGTTGGAACCGGTGGCACTATTTCTGGCGTGGCGAAATTCTTGAAGTCCAAAAATCCAGACATTCAGATTTGGGGTATTGACTCTTATGGTTCAATCTTCAAGAAATACCATGAAACAGGTGAATTTGACAACAATGAAATCTACAGCTATATCACTGAAGGCATTGGCGAAGACATCTTGCCTGAGAATGTTGATTTTTCACTTATCGATCGATTTGAGAAGGTGACAGACAAGGATGGGGCATTGACTGCCAGAGAGTTGGCATTGAAGGAGGCCTTGTTCTTGGGCTATTCTTCTGGATCAGCTTTTCAAGGTCTTAGACAGCTCAAGCATCTGCTACCAGAAGACGCAGTATCTGTTGTCCTGTTTCACGATCATGGCAGCAGATACCTCGGTAAGGTCTACAATGATACATGGATGAAAGAGCAAGGATTCATCGATTGAACCAAAGAATCAATTCCTTGTTTGAATCAAGAGATTCTACGTATCTTTGCGCCCTTATTTATTCGAATAATTAACCGGGTTTCGGACCCTTATAAAACAATTAATCATGGCAACACGTATCCGCTTACAACGCCACGGCCGAAAAGGTCGTCCAATCTTCACCATCGTAATTGCTGACTCCCGATCCAAACGAGACGGCCGCTACATCCAAAAGATTGGTCAATACAACCCTAACACGAACCCTGCCTCCATTGAGCTAGATTTTGAGTCTGCGCTTTCATGGTTGCAAAAAGGTGCCGTTCCATCTGACACCGCGCGTGCCATCTTGTCTTACGAAGGCGTGATGATGAAGAAGCACTTGCTTGAAGGAGTTAAGAAAGGTGCTCACACTGAGGCTGATGTTGAAGCAAAGTTCGCTGCATGGCTTGATAGCAAGCAAGGTAAAATTGACAAAAGCATCACAGGCATTGCTGCTAACGCAGACAAACTCAAAGCTGAACGCATGAAGGCTGAAGCAGAAAAGAATGCTACACGTGCTGCAGCCATAGCTGCTGCATTATTGGTACCTGAGGTTGAAGAAGCAACTGAAGAAGCTACTGAAGCTATAGCTGAAGAGGCTCCTGCTGTTGAAGTTGTAGCTGAAGAAGCTGCTGTTGAAGTTGTAGCTGAAGAAGCTCCTGCTGTTGAAGTTGTAGCTGAAGAAGCTGCTGCTGAAGTTGTAGCTGAAGAGGCTCCTGCTGAAGTTGTAGTTGAAGAAGCTCCTGCTGCAGAAGCTGCAACCGAGGAGACCACAAAAGACGCTGAATAAATCCATGACTGGGCATTTCCAGCTTGGCACATTTCGCAAGACCCATGGCTATGCCGGCGGTCTTGTTTTACCGATCAATTTCAAACATCCAACGCAATTTCATGCGTTGGATGTTTTGTTTTTAGAGGTAGCTGGTCAAGCCCTACCCTACTTCATTGAGCAAATAAAAACCCTCAATGACACCGATCTATTGGTGCACATCGAAGGGATCATTGATAGCCATGCAGCTCTAGCTTTTGTTGGCCAAATGGTTTATCTGCCTGAAGCATTGTTGCCCAAAGACGAGAGTCTAGCCGTGCAAGACCATGATTTGATTGGATTTCAAGTCCAGGACCCTTCATTGAAAGACTCGCTTGTTGTGATTGATGTGCTTGAGCGACGGATGCAGCCTTTACTTTGCTTAGGTTACACAAACAAGGAACCACACATTTTCATCCCTTATGTCGATGCCTTCATCGATCGTGTTGAATTGGTAACAAAGACGATTCACCTGAAGGCGCCTTCAGAGCTGTACCAGCTAGACTGAAACCCTCAGATTAATCTTCAACACGAATCACTCGTTCATCGAAACGCAAGCCTTGTGAAGCTAGTCCAGCTAGGATGGGCTCATAGAGCTCTTTTTTCAATGGGAGAATGACGCCTCGTTGGGACACTTTGCCTTTTGCCAATAGCTCAGTAGCAATGGCGACAGGGTAGCCAACAGTGAAAGCCATGGCTGTGTCATTGGAGCTTTTGCCCTTAACAACCATGGATGACTCCACACGTGATCGGACACCATCGATTGAGTAGCCGATGCGATGTAGCATGATTAGCAAGTCAACATCTTCGTCTGTCATGGTCCAAACCTTTTTCAGGATATGTTCCAGAATTTGTGCAGGCGTACCCCCTTCCAGGCCAACCAATTCATCTGAGAACATACCTATCCATGTCAGCTGTTCAATGATTGGTGAGTCTTGAGGCACAAGCAAGTAATGCATCAATTTGAGCTCAACACTGTCAGTGCTATGGTAGGCCAAGAAACTGTTCAAAAAAGACCTGTGGGTCATGATTGAAACCTCTTCCATCTGGTAACTGTCATCCGTGGCTCCAATTTTCACAAACGTATCCCATGCCCGGCAAAAACCAGGTCGCCTGAATGTTCCTCGGTACATGGTGGGAATGCCTTGTAGGCCGTAAATGTCAATGTACTTCAAAGAGTCCCTGTTGGCGTAGCCTTCAAAGCGACCGTATCCTGGCACATCAACGAATTCAGTCCGCCTGAACAACTTGTTGTATGGAATGTGCTTGTACTTGCCTTCTTGAATAAATTTCACCGAACCACCCGCGCCTGCAAGTACCACATTGCGTGGGTTCCATGTGAATTTGTAATGCCAAGGGTTGTCTGGACTTTCAGGCGCTAAAATGCCGCCCGTGAAGCTCTCATAGGATAAAATGGTTGCACCTTTCTGCTTCAGGTCCTCCAAAATAGCCATGCTGGACATGTGATCAATGCCAGGGTCGACACCCACTTCATTGATGAAACATAGGTTTTTTCCCTTCACTTGCGCATCCAGGGCCTTCATTTCCGGGCTTGCATAAGATGCCGTGACCATGTGCTTAGCGTGCGTGATGCATAGTTTAGCTATGGGTACATGCATGAAGGCAGGCAGCATGGAGACCACGATGTCTGACCCTGCCACGATGCCATCACAAACAGCTATGTCACTGAGATCCATGACGTAAGACTTCACATTGTCATGCTTATCGACTTTGCTACTTAACATGCCTGCGTTCATATCATAAACCCGCAGTGACCAAAGATTGGAATCCTCATGGCCTGCTAGGTAATCGATCAATGGCCCACAGCTTCTACCTGCACCTAATAGGGATATTATTGTCATCAATACTTGTTGAAAAGTGAATTCATTGGGGGGTTCCGATTGACGAAGGTATTCTACATTTGCTATACCCTTGAATGAATATTTTTCAGCTTATGAACACCTCTGTTGATTCAACGACACACATAGTCCTTGCAGGACTTGCCGCTAAATCTATCAACCACCAACTCCATCCGGATAAACTGATTGACCTCACTGTCGCAAGTGGAAGAGGCCGTCTCACTGACAATGGCACCCTAGCCATTGTTACAGGTAAATTCACGGGACGAGCCCCCAAGGACCGTTTCATCGTGAATGAGCCCGCAACAGCTGACTTGGTGGATTGGGGCAGCATCAATGAGGGCTTCACTCATGCTGATTTCACATCTCTCAAGGCCAAGCTGCTCAACTACCTTGGTGACAAAGATGTTTTCACAAGGCATGCATTTGCCGGGGCATCAAAAAGGCATCGCTTGGGTCTAACCGTTATCAATGAATTCCCAGAGCACAACTTGTTTTCGCACAACATGTTTATTCGGCCAAGCGAGGATCAGTTGGCCAACTTCAAGACAGACTGGCAAATCATTCAAGCCCCTGGATTCCTTTCTGAACCTAAGACTGACGGAACCAGGCAAGGCAATTTTGCCATCTTGTGTTTTTCTGAACAAACCATCATCATTGGCGGAACTGGCTACACAGGTGAAATAAAAAAAGGCATCTTTTCTGCCTTGAACTTCATTTTACCAACAGCCTATGGCACCTTACCTATGCACTGCTCTGCTAACGTTGGCGACGAGGGTGATTGTGCTTTGTTTTTTGGTCTTTCCGGTACAGGCAAGACCACATTGAGCGCTGACCCAAACCGGAATCTCATTGGCGACGATGAGCATGGATGGGCCGCTGATGGTGAGGTATTCAATTTTGAAGGCGGCTGTTATGCCAAGGTGATTAACCTTAGCGAATCCGGGGAACCAGATATCTGGAATGCAATCAAGCCATGCGCTATATTGGAAAATATTACAATGGATGCTGATGGCAAACCCGACTACGCTGATGCCAGCATCACACAAAACACTCGCGTCAGTTACCCTATTCATCACATTGATCGCATTGCACCGGGAGGAACTGGACCTTCACCCAAAAATATCTTCTTCTTGACGGCAGATGCTTATGGTGTACTCCCTCCAATCAGCAAGCTTACGGAAGCTCAAGCAGCTTACCACTTCATATCTGGCTACACTGCAAAAATTGCTGGCACAGAAGAGGGCATCACAGAACCTGTTGCAGTCTTCTCCGCCTGCTTTGGCGCACCATTCATGCCATTGCACCCGGGTGTCTACGCAGAAATGTTGATGGAGAAGTCTCGAGGCGTCAATGTCTGGCTGATCAATACTGGTTGGGTAGGCGGTGCTTACGGAACCGGTTCCAGAATTAAGCTTAAATACACCCGGGCCATGATTCAAGCAGCACTCAATGGCAAACTCGATGACGCTGAAACCATCCAAGACAAGGTCTTTGGCTTCCATCGCATTGCGAGTTGCCCTGATGTACCAGACCACATTCTCAACCCAAGGGACGCTTGGTCAAACGTGGCAGCTTACGATGCACAAGCTGACATGCTTGCCGGTAAATTCAATGAGAACTTCAAGGCATTTAAAGAAGGTTGCTCCGATGACATCCTTTCAGGCCGCCCTTTGAAGTCCTGATTAGATTCAGTCAGCTTTTTACTATAAAAAACAAGGCGCCCATCAAAGGCGATCATTGGCTAAGTTGGCAAGCTCAGAACGTTCACCACGAATCAAATTCATGTGAGCATACAAATGTTGCCCCTTGAGCTTATCTACAAGGTATGACAGCCCATTGGACTGTTCATCCAGGTAGGGTGTGTCGATTTGATTCACATCACCGGTGAAGATGAATTTTGTATTCTCCCCTGCCCGAGTGATGATGGTCTTCACCTCGTGGGGAGTGAGGTTTTGCGCCTCATCTACAATGAAAATCACATTGGACAAGGATCTCCCACGAATGAATGCCAAAGGGGTTACCAGGATTTTCTCATTGGCAACCATGTCATCAATCTGCTTGAGTGAGCGATCTCGTTCGTTGAATTGACTTTTGATGAACTTCAAGTTATCCCACAAGGGCTGCATGTAAGGGTTTACCTTTTGCTCTGCGTCACCCGGCAAAAAGCCAATGTCTCGATTAGACAATGGCACAATGGGTCTGGCAAGGTATATCTGCTTGAAATCTCTACGCTGTTCCAAAGAGCCCGCTAAGGCCAACAACGTCTTCCCTGTGCCCGCAACACCAGTTAAGGTGATCAACTTGATGTCAGGATGCATGATGGCGTGAAAAGCAAAGGTTTGTTCTGCATTTCGAGGCTTGATACCATAGTAGGGCATCTTCTCAACCAGCTCCATGGTTTGGCTTTCGCCATGGTAAAATGCCAGACAGGAACTTCTCGCAGTTTTAAGGATATAAAACAAATTGTTTACCAGCTGAAGCTTAGCCACAGCCTTGTTTTCAGGATCCATGTGTAGGCGTTTTTTCACATACAGGGTTTCCAGCATTTTTGCGGGGAATTGCTCCAACACAGCCTTTCCAGAGAAGGCTGAATCCAGGTCCTTAACCTTGCCCGTGAGGTAATCATCTGCACTGACATTCAAAGCTTTCGCCTTCAACCGAAGGTTGATGTCCTTGGTGACAAGGACAACCTCAGCATCTGGCAATTCTTCTTGGAGAAAGAGGGCAGCATTGATGATTTTATGGTCATTCTTTCCTTTGCCGTAAATCGCTGTGGCATCAACATTCAAGCCTGGCGTATCCATGATGACCTTGAATTTGCCCTTGGTGGGACCATTCAATGAAATCCATTCGGTTAAGGGTTTCTCGTGCGCCTTCTTGTCCAGCATGCGAATGAATTCTCTGGCTTCAAAGTTCTTGGTGTCACTGCCCTTCTTGAATTCATCCAATTCTTCAAGCACCGTGATGGGAATGGCCACATCGTGTTCATCAAAATGCATGATAGCTGCATGATCATAGAGGATCACAGAGGTATCTAAAACAAATATTTTTCGTTTGGGTGCGTTTGCCTGCTTCTTTGACATAGGTAACTATTGATGTCATGAAGTTATAAACTCCAACAGCTATTCAACAAAGCAACGGTGACACTTATCCACAATCCTTGGTGGGGAATTAAGCTTGGGAATGAACGACTTAAAGGCAAAGGGTGACTCAGTAGCAATAAATTAGCTGACACCTAAGCACACATCTCATGAGCATTGAACTCCTCAGTTGAGGGGCCGCCCCTACTTCTCAAGCAGAAAGTGAATGTAGGCCGCGTAAAACTTTGAGGAAATTTGATGGAAATACTGAACTGATCCGCCTTAATTTCGCAGCATGTTAAGAAAATACCTCAGATTAAGCATTGGCATCCTTGTTATTGCAACTGCCGTATGGCAATTCACCGCAGGCGAATTAGGCAATGGCCTATTCTTATTGTTCATTAGCCTCTTCCCTATCCTCTTTCATTTCCGCAATGAACGAATCCTCATAGGCCTTTGGTATATGCGCAAGCAGAATATGGTGAAATTGGGCATCCAATTGGACGCTATTAAGTACCCTGAGCAAACCTTGATCAAGGGGCAATTGGCCTACTACTATTTCCTGAGAGGCTTGATGTTGTCTCAGACTGAATTGAAACAAAGTGAACGGTTCATGCGCAAAGCTCTCTCCACTGGCCTTCGAATGAAGCAGGATCAAGCCCTGGCTAAAATGCAGCTTGCTGCCATGGCTATGACCAAGCGCCGAAAACGCGAAGCACAAAACCTGCTTACCGAAGCTAAAAAGCTTGACAGCAAAGGCGTACTCGCCGATCAATTGAAGATGCTTAAGCAGCAAATGAAGCGCTTCTAAAAGCCTCCATTCACCACTCTTTGTTAGGACTTATTTTCAGGGTAAGCCTTCTGGCTCATCTCCTTTGAAATAGCACTCCGCTCAAAGCGCAGGCGTGAGTTTTCACTCTCGACAACCACTGTCTGGTCAATTAGGTTAATAATTTTCCCATGGATGCCGCTGGTTGTAACCACCTTCATCCCCTTGCTAAGTGTCTCCCTGTATTTGGCTTCTTGCTTCTGACGCTTCATCTGAGGGCGGAGGAAAAAGAAATACATCACGGCCAATACGGCCAATAGAGGAAGGAATCCAGCGAGTCCGCCGCCAGTTGCTGTTTGTAGGAACATCATTATTTGGTTTTGGGTGTGACTTGTGCAGAGATTTTCAAGACCTTGACATTGGGCATGGTATTGGAAGTCAACGTGACAGTTTTGTTTTGATTACCAGGCTTGCTCTCTGAATTAAAGCTCACAGAAATTACGCCAGACTCTCCTGGAGCGATCGGTGTGCGAGGCCATTGGGGCACGGTGCAACCACAGCTACCTGATGCGTTGGAAATGATCAAGGGAGCCTCTCCGTCATTGGTGAAGGGGAAATCCACTGAAACCACTTCACCTTCGTTGATTTGACCAAAATCATGGGATTCCATAGCAAAAGAGAACGCTGGCAATGAGGTTGGGATGGCTGCTTGAACGGTGAGGTCTTCAGTAACCTGATTCTTGATTTTTGAAGAGGCGTCTTGGCACGACGTCAATGCAAAGGCTAAGGTTATACAGGTGATGATGCTATGTTTCATAGGGGATGGTTGTTTAAGGGGACGAAAGTATTCAATATTAGGTAATCAAGCCACGGCCAGTCTTTAAAATCTTTCCCTGACTTTGCAAATCCTTGGCAAGGGCATCTAAAAGACCATTGATGAACCCGGGGCTATTCTCTGATCCATATTGTTTAGCCAATTCAATGGCCTCATTGATGGTCACTTTTACGGGGACATCTTCTGCCATGACTAATTCGGTTAAGGCTAGTTCAATCAAACAGCGATCAACGGGGGTCAAGCGGTTGTATTTCCAGCTGGTGGCCTTTTTCTCAATCAAGGTTTTCCACTCCGGCTCAAGCTGAATGGTTTTCATCAACAAATCGCTCACAAAGGTCTTGTCTGCCTGGTTCTTGTATAAATTGACAAGGATGGTATTGCCCTTTTTAGCATTCTCCAAAGATTTGACTGTCATCATTTGAGCAGCATCCAAATCATCAGCCCAATCCATGTGCATGTCTTCATAGACATCATGCAACACCTCATTGTTGGCAATGCAATCACGGTAAAAGCGTTTGATGAATGTCACTGAGTCCTTGTCGACAAGCTCTGTTTCATCAGAAAACCAGACTTCCATTGCTGGATCAACCCAGAAATCGTGAAAGATTTTCAACAACACATCAAAGTGATCGCCCCAATGGACATGTTTTTGCTCCCATTGAGCAATGAGTTCGTCATCGGCAGCAATGGACTGAAGAAAAGGCGAATTCAACAAAGCTGACACTCTAGTTATCCTCTGCGGTGAAGGCTGTTGCTTGACTTTCTCTGCTTCCAATCGCTTGTCCAAGAATTGGGTAAAGTGCCAGAACAACTTCAGTTCATGAAGGTAAAGGTCATGGATGCGGTCAATGTTCTTTTCCAAGCCATACAGTGCCAGATTCAAGTCATTTGAACGCGATTGAGCGTAAGCAAAAAGCGCATGGAGCGCCTTGATTCGAAGATGTCGTCTGGTAAGCATAGAACGTAATTGAAACGCGAAAGTACAATCAATCCAATGCTTCCGGTGCTGCAGCTATCACGTCAAGGAAAAAATCCCAAACTCTTTGAACTGAAGCAATCTCTACACGCTCGTCTGGGCTGTGTGCACCACGGATATTTGGACCAAAGCTGATCATTTTCATGCCTGGGCAAGACTCACCAATGATGCCACATTCCAATCCAGCATGACAAGCGCTAACCTCAGGCTCTCGATTGAAGGATTTTACATAAATAGACTTCATCATTTCCGTGAGGTTGGAATCTCCTGCAGGCTCCCAGCCAGGGTAGTCACCGGCTAGCTCCGTAGAAAATCCACCTAGCTGTGCTACCGAAGCAATGCGATCAGCAGCATGGACCTTTTCCGTCTCTGAAGCGCTCCTTGTCAAGCAAAGAATCTGTGCCCGGTCGCCAGCAATCTTAAGCGCAGACAGGTTGTTTGAGGTCTGAACCAATCCCTTAATTTCCGGGCTCATGCGAAGTATACCTACAGGAATTCCGTGGATGGCTTTCAAGATGTCAGCTTGTTCTGACGGCTGCATGACATCCTCAGCTTCAGCATCACGCATCAACCATTGCATGTCAGGGTCTGTGCGTCGGTACTCCTGGTTGATCTCTTTTTGCGCCATTGACAAGGCCTCTTTCATGGCATCCAAATTGGCTGTTGGTACCGCAAAAGTGGCTTCACAAGAACGTGGGATGACATTGCGAAGGTTGCCGCCATGCATTGACACCAGTCGCATGTCTGTCTGCTGAAGAGCCAACAAGGCCCTTGTCAGCAAGGTATTGGCATTCCCTAAGCCTAAGTGGATATCCATGCCAGAATGACCGCCAGTGAGCCCCTTCAATGTCAATGTCTGCCATGTGTAATCACCTGCTATTGCCTCTTTCTTGACGCTTCGGGTGCATGTGACATCTACGCCACCTGCACAGCCAATCGTCAATTCTCTGTCATCTTCTGTATCAATGTTTAGCAGGTACTTGCCGGTGATCCAACCTTCTTTCAACCCCAGGGCACCTGTCATGCCTGTCTCTTCGTCAGACGTGAAAAGGACCTCAAGTGGTGGATGAGCAATATCTGTGCTACGCAGCAAGGCCATGGACATTGCCACACCAATGCCATTGTCTGAACCCAGGGTGGTCCCGCGGGCCTTTACCCAACCATCGTCGATGTACATGTCAATGGGGTCCTTGTCAAAGTCATGATTGTTGCCCTCATTTTGCTGACAGACCATGTCTAAGTGAGCTTGCAAAACCAGGGTTGCTGCAGACTCCAATCCAGCAGTGCCACCCTTGATGATGCGCACATTGCCGACATGATCCATGTCTGTTGGCAGGTTCAGAGATTGTCCAAAGGACATGGCCCAGGCTTGAATTTGATCTTCACGCTTGGAAGGCCGCGGAACTTGATTCAATTGATGGAAGGCCTCCCATACGGCGCGAGGTTCTAGGTTGAGGATATCTTGATTCATTGGATTGATTGAATGGGTTGGCCATGGTCATTGGTGAAACCATGATCGGGGTGGAACGAATACCGGTACGTGCCGTGATTGCGGTAGCCCTGCACAACTCTCTCAGGGATAAACAGTCGGCGTGGCCCTTGAACGGCGTGGGGAGGGGATTCGTCATGGAGGGCATTGAGCAAGAATGCGCTGTCATAGCCCAGCCATTCCCATCGACCTGGCTCATGACCCGTCAATGACCACATGGCATCAATGGCTTGAGAATGGCTAGCGTCTGGCAAGGCTGTTGTCTGTACCCAGGTGAAGGGGAAACGCAGCAAGACGGAAGGCATGCTTACCGTCCGGTTCACAGCATCTTGATGCAGCAAAAGCTGGGTAGCAAGGGGGTTGCGATTCTTGATGACCTTGAGGATGGAAAACAGCTCTGTGGCGCTGACATCTAAAAGCAGGCTCACTTGGCTGCTGTCTTCCCATAGGGTGTGATGCTTCCATAGGGTGTCAGCTAGACTGACAAGCGTGATGAATGAACTGTCACCTGCCCAGGTATCGTAGCCCTGCATGAAGGCTTGGAATCGGGCATCTGCTTTCTGCCTGAAATGGGGATTATCTGCAGACTGAAAAACCACTATTTTCTTGTTGCTTTGAACAACTTGTGTGATGGAATCACCCGAGGCCAAGCTATCCTTCTGTAAGAAATCACCATAAGCCATTTCAACCTGATCAATGGCCACAATGGCACCAAGGTGCTCCATGGCATCCAAGTCAGACGCAGACGCCGTAAGAACAACCTCACTGCTATCTGATGCTTCTACCACATGCTTAGACAAGGGGCTGAGAACGCGAAAGCCTTTCGCCTGGTTGGCAAGTTCACTAACCGATTGGCTATGAAGAGGTCCTATGACCCATTGGGCACCCTGTTCATTCACCCATTGCGCAAATTGCGCTGGCGTCAAGTGCCAATTGTCTGTTGCTATGATGCTGTCATGATCCATGCCTGATGGATGAATCCAATACCGGTTCTCGTTGCGGCGGTATTCCACGATGTGTAGTTGAATTTGCTCACTGTCATTGCTGGCATTCAGTGATTCCACGGCGGCTCTGAATCCTTGGTAAAAACCCATGGATATCGAATGGCTAGCCTCATAGATGTGACCAGATGCTAAACCTGTCTCGAAGGGCAATGCAATGACCCACGGGCGTTGTGACAACGCTTGACCTTGAAGCATTGCAGGCAGACAGATCCATGCGATAAGCCAAGCGCGTTTCATTCCCATTCAATGGTTGCTGGTGGCTTGCTGCTGATGTCATAAACCACGCGATTCACACCTTTCACTTTGTTGATGATGGCATTGGATAGGCGGCCCAAGAAATCATAAGGCAGATGCACCCAGTCAGCCGTCATGCCGTCTGTGCTACTGACAGCACGCAATGCAACCACGTTTTCATAGCTTCTCTCATCACCCATCACACCGACACTTTTTGTATCTAGCAACATGGCGCCAGCCTGCCACACCTCATCGTAAAGCCCTTCATCCTTGAGTCCTTGGATGAACAAATGATCCACCTCTTGAAGTACACGAACTTTTTCAGGGGTTACGTCACCCAAAATACGAATGGCCAATCCAGGTCCAGGAAAGGGGTGACGGCCAAGCAAATCAGGGGAAAGACCCATGGCTTTACCCACTCGACGAACTTCATCCTTGAAAAGCGAGCGCAAAGGCTCAACGATAGACAATTTCATGAAATCAGGCAAGCCACCTACATTGTGGTGGGATTTGATCGTCGCAGATGGGCCATTGACACTCACCGACTCTATGACGTCAGGGTAGATGGTTCCTTGGCCTAAAAAGGCTATACCTTCAATCGCCTTCGCTTCTTCATCAAATGTCTCAATGAAAACGCGACCAATGACCTTTCGCTTGGTCTCTGGGTCACTGATTCCAGAGAGTTCAGAAAGGAAGGCTTCAGAGGCGTCAACCCCTTTAACCTGCAATCCCATGCCGTCATATTGATTCAATACCGAATCAAATTCATCCTTGCGTAGCAGTCCATTGTTGACGAAAATGCAGTAAAGGCGGTCACCAATAGCTTTAGACAGCAGCACGGCTGCAACGGTGCTATCAACACCTCCACTCAGCCCTAAGACCACCTTTGCGTCGCCAACTTGTGCACGCAATGCATCTACGGTTGTATCAACGAAGGAGTCAGGGGTCCAAGTCGGCTTGCAACCCGCAATATCCATCACAAAATTGCTCAGAATCTCCTTGCCATGCTCAGTGTGATGAACCTCTGGATGGAATTGTAAGGCATAGGTGTCCTCTCCTTCAAATCGGTAGGCTGCAATGCGGACATCCTTGGTTGAACCCTCAATCACTGCGCCTTCCGGCAAGGATGTGATGGTGTCTCCATGGCTCATCCACACGCAGCTGTCTAAGCTGACGCCTTGGAGCAAACGACTGGTTTTCTGAACATGAGACATGTTGGCGCGGCCATATTCGCGATGTTCACTTCGTGACACATTGCCACCTCGATTTTTCGCCAAGTACTGTGCGCCATAACAGATGGCCAACAAAGGGATTTTCCCTAACAATTGAGACAAATCAGGGTCTGGGGAATCCACTTCCAAAGTGGAAAATGGCGAACCACTGAGAATCACGGCCTTGAATGTCGATAAATCATCGGGTAGATGATGGAAGGGGTGAATCTCACAGTAAACATTCAATTCACGCACCCGCCGAGCAATCAACTGGGTGTATTGTGAACCAAAATCAAGGATAAGTATTGCGTTTGCCATGAGGTCAAAGATACCAACAGATCAAGGGTGAATCCACCACCAAACAGGACCTTTTACGTCGATTGTTTCTCGCAGGGTATCCATGGCTTCTGGCCCCATTTGTTGAATCACATCAAGCAAGGTCCAATGCCTTTCTTGAAAATTGCCTGAAGGCCACAGGTTGCCCGTCACATGAACCATGCGTTGGAAATCGCTATCACTGGTCTGGCTCAAATTGCGGCGAACTGCCTCATTCATTCGTCGCTCATGTTTTTCCATGGCGGCAAGCCATCCGTCAACGCGCGGCTTGAGTGATGGGTAATGATGCTTGTAAGCCTCCTCAAGCATGCCAGCAAGCTGCTGGGTCAATCGGGAGTCGTCCAAGTCAGGTGCTTTGTTGTTTTGCAGGTATTGCTGACGATGGGATGCCAAATCTCCATGCAGGTCCGCAATGGCCCAATCCAGCTGTTGGTATTTCCGCCATGCTGCATGGGGCCAAAAAGTGACCGATTGCCTCAATCGAATGGATGCATGCATTGAACCACTTTGCTTGAAGTAGGGAATCAATTGCAGCCAGTAGGCCATTTCCCCAGCCCCTCCTGTGTAGGCCACGTTAGGTAAGATATGTTCTTGGTAAACAGGTCGCAACAAGGCATCTGGACTGAATCGAGCAGGTTCCTCATCAATCAAGCGACAAAGATCTTTGGTTGACCATTTCTCCAGTTTGTTTTGGTAACCGCCTTCATGGGCAACAATTCTAAGCCGCTTACCTGGGTGAGATGTATCAAACAAGGGGCTGTCTTTGAAAGGTACCGGCATAGCATCCACCTCGTCGCCCCACAAGGCGGAAGCTTTGGTTGCAGACTTCATCAATGGCTTTTGCTTGATCATTGCCTTGAATAAGCCGCTGGCCAATGCTTTCAAACGGGCATCGCTAGCATCCAAGCAAAGGATGTCTGGGTAAAGGCTCTGTATCAATTGACGATGAGCGACTGCCAACCCTCCGCCGCAACTGTATGCTGATTGCATGGCATCTATCCATGGCTTGAGGGAGGGTTGATGTGCCATGTCATCAGCCATTGAAGCAATGGCTGGTAAAGCATCTGATGCAGGAATCTTTCCCACAGGACCACCAGACATGGCTGAGGCGTAGCGGTAAACCTGGCCGTTGGCATGCATGGATCGTATTTCTTCAAAATCATGGTCCTCTGTAGCCATCCAAAACAAGGGCACAACTTGCTTGCCTTTTGCTTGCCAGTGTTTGGCTAAAGCAAGGGTCTCCAATATTTTCTCATGGACATACATGGGGCCTAGACCCAGGCATAACTGATGCCCAACCGTAACGGTAACAGCATCAGGCTGCTCAAGCATGGTGATTGCTGCGTGAGCAGGGTGATCCTGAGGCAGGTCGCCGTGTTGTGAGCGAAGCACGTCCACGAGAACCTGCCTTGCCGTCGGATTAAAAGCTTTTGCCCGTGCTAGAATGTGCTTTGCTGTAACAGGGGAAAGCAAATCCGTTTGCTTGCTTAATCGCTTCATCACCGATCGGGCCCAAGTATTTAAATCCATGGCCGACATGGCCTGTTTTTCAGCTTTCATTCTTGAAAATAGAAAGTGCGTGGTGCCAAAATGCGATCTGCAAAGGCTTGGACCAAGATATGCTCTATCAGGGCATCTTCAGGGTGGTTGATCGGATCGTAGGTTTTCATCAAGCTGGCATCGTACCATGTTGCTACGGTTGACCAACTCACAGCTTGCAACCAGCCCCTGTGCTTTCGAATCAACTTGAACACGGTCATGTGGGTTTCCCGATGAATCAAAACATACAATATCTGCCCTTCCGAGGTGGTCAATCGGCGAAGTTCTGGTTCAAACTCATGGCGAAGGAAGCGCTGAAAACGCTTCACAAATCGATACCGTTTCCAAGGGTTACTCGTTGTGGCAAGGACTGAATTCATGGTATCTAACTTCTCAGCAGCCAACTTCGCATAGGGGTAAGTTTTAATCACCCGGGACCGCAGCATCAAATAGCGCCTTCTGGCTTCTGCATCATCAAAAGTTGGATGGGGAGAGACCAGTACCTGATCCAACAGCTGCCATGCGACAGAGTCCCCTGATATCACTGACATCCCAGACTGAACCTGACCCTGAAGTGGCCATGCTGAGAGAAGCAGCACAAGGCATGCAAAGCGATGCAAAGGCATTTGTTGGCTTAGGGCTAAAGACATTGGATTCATCTTCATGCAAAGTAAGGGATGATGGCGTATTTTTGGCGCCATGGAATTGTATTTAGATTCTGCTGACATGCAGGAGGTTACCGAGGCGTTTGCCTTGAATTTTTTGGCTGGCCTAACCACTACCCCCACCTTCATGCAGCGAAATGGCGTGAAAGATTTGAACGCCACCCTGTTGCAGTTTGCTGAGAAAGTCCCCATCCTTCAGATTGAGGCCCTTGGCCGTGATTGTGACAGCATTGTTGCAGAAGCTAAGCGCCAGGAGGAACTTGGCCTAGACCGAAGCAGCACGGTGTACAAAATTCCCATTTCACTGGAAGGCGCTAAGGCATGCAAGCAATTGACCGATGAAGGCTTCATGGTCAACCTTCATTTGGTTTACACCGTTCAACAAGCCTATTTGGCCATGAATGCCGGTGCAACCTACGTCTGCCCCTTGGTTGGGCGCTTGCAAGACCAAGGCATTGATGCTTTGGACTTGGTGTCACGCATCGTTGACATGAAACACGAGTATGGCTTTGAAACCAAGGTCATGTTTAGCTCAGTCAGACACAATGAGCATGTGAGAAATGCCATTGACCTTGGCGTGGATGCCATCACCGTTCCGTGGAAAATTCTTCAAACCATGAGCGACAATCACATGACCAGCATGGGGACCGAACAGTTCTACCAGGATCATCACCGGATGAACACCCTCGTTGCTGACGTAATGAAAACACAGGACTGCATGGTTCAGGCAACAAGCCCCATGCAAGACGTCTTATTGAAAATGACTGCAAGCGGCTATGGTGCCGTGGTGGTTGTTGACAAACAACTGAAGCCAATTGGCGTGTTCACCGACGGTGACCTGCGACGATTACTCAGCCAGGGCAGCCAACCTGACCTCAGTCAAAGCTTGAACAGCATGCATGAGATTGCCCCGCCGGCAAGCATTCCTTCAAGCTGCAATGTAGAGGATGCCATTGCGGCCATGCACAAATTGCACGTGGACCAACTGGTCGTGACAGATGACGCTGTAGCCATTGGCTTGATTGACATTCAAGATTTGCTATGAAAAAATTCAAGGCCCTTGTGCTCGACTGGGATGGCGTGTTTCACGATGGCCGCAAAGCGGTTGATGGAAGCAGCACCTTTTCAGAGATCGACAGCATGGGCTTGAACCTGTTGAGGTTTGCCCATCACCAGCAACAGGGCATGCCTTTGCCTGTAGCTATTGTCACGGGTGAGCGCAATCCCAGCGCGGAAGCCTTTGCGCAGCGGGAACATTTGGATGCTTTTTGCTTTAACGCAAAAGACAAACGATTGGCCATTCCCTTCTTGGAAACCCTCTGGGGCATACCGGCTAACAACTGGGCTTTTGTCTTTGATGATATCCTTGACCTAGGGTTAGCTAAAGAGGTGGCTTTCAGGGCTATGGTTGAACGAACAGCCACCCAGGAAACCGTCCAATTTGCTCAGCGAAAAGGCTTGGTTGACATGGTTCTACAAGGCGATCACGCTGTGCGTGAATTTGCAGAAAGAAACCTGGTTGATAGGGGTCAATTCGATGCAGCTCTGGCAGAGCGCATTGCCGTTTCCACAAGCTATCAATCCTATTGGAAGGATAGGCAAGCGTTACCAACCCTTTTGCAAGACCTCAGCAGCAAAGACTTGCATTAATCGGTGACAGCAGTGTCATCACCCAAAACAGCCTGAAGCTGGGTCTCCATGCTTCGCAAACGATCTAACGTGTCCTCATTCAAGCCCTCCTTGGGAGCTTTGGACGCAGCAACTAAGCCGAGCATCTGATTGGCGACTTGCAAAGCGCACATGGCAAGGGCATCCTGCTTGTCATTGACTGCGTACTTGTCCTCAAATCGAGACATGGCAGATGCAATCATTGCAACCGCTTTTCTAACCCGCTCCTCTTCACTTCTCTCAATGGTCAGAGGGTACAGACGATCCGCAATACTAACCTTGATTTTCAACTTATCCTTGCTCATCAGGCATTGAGTTTTGCAATGCAAGTGTTGATTTCCCTCATCCAAACAGTGAGCTGCTTGTTGAGTGATTGCCTTGCGGCTACATCACCGTTAAAAGCCATCAATAATTGCATATTTTCCATAGCTTGAGTCGCCTCCTTCAAAGCTTCCGCTTGCTTACCCAATGCTTGATGTGCATTGTCTAAGTCTTCAGCCTGAGCTTCCAATTCACCCATCTGATGGCGGTAGCGATCAATCAGCTCATGCACCTGATTTTGAAGGCTTACGATGTGTTTTTCTGTGCTTGACATGTCAGGGTGAATTTCCATTTCAAAGGTAGGACAACTTAAGTCTTGAACCTACCTTTGAGCCATGCGACGATGGTTGATAACCCTTGGATGGATCTCCTGCTTGATGCTTCATGCCCAATCTCCCCCGATTACCCATCAGCCTATGGATATACCTGCTTCCATGGCTGGGTCATTTGGCGAGATGCGCCACCACCATTTTCATTCCGGCATTGACCTTCGATCTCAGGGGAAAATCGGGCAGGTTGTCCGGGCCATGGCGGATGGTGATTTGCGCCGAATCGTTATCAAGCCTGGTGGTTTTGGATGGGCGCTTTACCTGGAACATCCCAGTGGACACACATCGGTTTATGCTCACCTGAGTGAGTTCAAACAAGCATGGATGGATCATGCAATGGCTTACGCAAAAAGGAATCACCGCTACGTGATAGACATACCTATCGCTAAGGGGAAATTCCCCATCAAGGCTGGCGACATCATTGGTCTGAGCGGGAATTCAGGCGGCTCGGGCGGCCCGCATTTGCACGTGGAATGGCGAGACAGTCAGACAGAAGAACCATTGAATCCATTGACTTACGGGCTTGTTGTCAATGACAAGGTCCAACCTGCAATACGTGGATTGTACGCAAAGTCTACCGAAGGTGCATGGCAACTTCATCGACCAGGAAAGGACAATCAACTTGCAAGCGAACTCATCATCACAAGCTGGCAAGATTTGGCATTGGATGTGACCGATCACATGGAATCTGGCGGTCGACCCCTTGGCATTCAACGGATCACGTTGCAGGTCGGCGAAAACATGCAAACCTTGCACATTCAACGCTTCGCCTTTCACCAAAGCAGAGGGGTTGACGCCTTGATGCACATGGACGTTCAGATGAAACAGGGTCGACGTTGTTACCGGATTGTACCTTTTGCCTCAAAGGATGGGCAGCAGCCAGCAGATATTTGGGAAGGCCGTGGGTCCCTGCCAACAGAGGGAAAACACCATTTCACCCTCACGGTTGAGGATGCACATGGCAATCGGTCAACATTGCATGGCGATGTGCAATTCAAACCATTGACCTCTGCCCGCTTAATCCATGACTACCGTCTGCCTGGAAGCCTACAACAAGGCAACATGAAGGTTAGCTTCTCAGCGCATTCTTTCACTCACAGCCCGAGTCTCTCTTTGCGCAAAGGTGACAAACACTGGCAATGGACCGTGTCCAGCACTGCACCCGTGCTCAAGCCCTTCACCTATACTTGGACCGTTTCCAAGGAATGGACAGAGCCTTTGGATAAAACCCTGTTAATTGTCACTGATTTTCGCGGCAACCAGTCTCGACTTGTTGGTCGTGTGTTGACGGATGGTCGCCTTCAATTTAAAAGCATGCAATGGGGTCACATGCAACTAAGCGTCGACACCACTGCACCGACCATTCGATGGATTCAACGCCAGGGATCTCTTGCCACCCTCCACCTTGCTGACAATCGGCTGGACATCCAAAGCATGACAGTTACCGTAAATGGGCAGTGGGTGTGGGCCTACCATGATGCAAAAAACCAACGACTCCTGGTCTCAGATTTACCTGAATCTGGTGAATTGGTCGTTGTGGCAGAAGATGAAGCAGGCAATGCAACTACCTTTAGGCATTCTTTTTGAAAGCAGTCGACCCCATGAAGCCATTCCTTGCCCTTTTATTGTTCCTGTTTGGATTCCAGCTCCTTGCGCAAGAGCGCATTGTTCAAGTGAGCGGTGTCATTTTAACGACTGACTCCAGTGCACAACATGTCCCCAACGCCAACATATCTGTTATAGGGCGAGATTTGAACAGCCAATCTGGCGATGATGGGTTCTTTTCCATGGTTGCCGTTCCCGGCGACAGCATCCTGATCAAGCGGTTTGGCTTTGAGCCAAGCAAGCTCTACATCCCCGACAGCCTGATTGGCGATGCCTACCTAGCTATTGTTACCATGCAATGGTTAAGTGTGGAGCTGGAAGAAGTCATCCTTTACCCCTGGCCACGGCCAGAGGCGCTCAACCGAGAGTTGCTTTCGATGAAGGTAGAGACCACTGAACGCGACATTGCCATGCGGAACCTTGCCTTGTCAGCCTTGAAGGAGCAAGCGGTGGCTATGGGTATGGACCCCGCACAGATACAGCGTTATGCAATCAAAGCTCAAGAGCAAAACCTCTACGATTACGGCAGGTACGGCGCCTTCAACAATGCAGGCTCTGCCATTCTTGGTCGATTGAGTAACCCATTTGCCTGGGCACAGTTTTTCAAGGCAATCAAGCAGGGTGATTTCAATTAATTGGTATGCTGACTTTCCTGCTCATGATGGGAATCAGCAGCCCCACGGACAGCATCCCTCAAACAACCACCCTGAAAGCAGCGGAAGTCAGAGCTGATAAAGTCAATTCTGGCATAACCCGCATCCAAGCAAAATCCCTCACTGGCGCTGCTTTAGCTGGCGAATCTGTTGAGGGACTCATTCGCACCCTCTCTGGCGTGGTAGCAACCGATGAATTGTCTAGCCAATATGCTGTTCGCGGTGGATCTTTCGATGAGAACTTGCTGCTGATTGAGGGCTTTGAAGTGTACCGGCCACAGCTGGCTCGCAGTGGTCAGCAAGAAGGCTTGAGTGCCATCAACCCTGATCTCGTTGGCAACCTAGAATTTTCTGCAGGTGGATTTTCAGTCCTTTATGGGGACAAGCTGAGCTCGGTGCTTTCGGTACGCTATCAACCAACGGCATTTAACCTACCTGAAGGTCAAGCACAATGGAAAGTTAAAACAGGGCTTTACGCCAGCCGATTAGCCCATGCCAGCTATTGGGACAGCCATGGCTTACAGTGGCTGTCACTGCTTGGGATTCGCGTGAAGAGCAATCGGCGTTTTCAGCAGGGGCTGGACACGGAAGGTGACTACTTGTCCCATGCTGAGGATGTGCAGTGGCTTATCAAAGGCCAGGGCAAACAATGGACGCACACCGGTTTTGCCATGGCACAAAACAGTGCTTACAGCTTGCAACCCAGTTCCCGAACAACAGAATTCGGGACCGTGACACAGGTGCTTCGTTTAAGCGTTTACATGGCAGGCAAGGAATCCTATGACTACCAAAATGCCTTCACTGGGTGGCGAAGCAGTTACCAGTTAGCTGAAGGCCATCAATTGAGCGCACAATTTTCTGCCACACAGGCCTTAGAGAGTGAGTCTGCGGATGTAGAATCTGCTTATTTGCTTGGCGAGGTCAATCA
Source organism: uncultured Flavobacteriales bacterium (assembly GCA_963925545.1). GTDB lineage: Bacteria > Bacteroidota > Bacteroidia > Flavobacteriales > Schleiferiaceae > TMED14. The sequence goes on from CAWUSA010000006.1 coordinate 92,798, forward strand.
AAACCTAGGCAGTGATCAATTTGGAGACATTGCCTATTGGCGAGGTTCTGGCGGCCATTTCAGGCATGCCCGCAATCACCAATGGATGCGATCCCTGCAAGCTTCCCTAGGCGGATACCATAAGCTCAATGATCGTCAAACGCTGACATGGGGCACGGGCTGGCAACAGCAAACGGGCCTTGATCATCTGGATGAGTGGGTGAACCTAGATTCAGCAGGGTACAGCCTACCCTACACAGCGACCCTTGTCACTGACAGTGGATGGATTGGCACACAAAACCTGGATCTTCATCAGCGTTTCAGGGCAAATGGCCTGCTTAACAATGACAAGTTGAATGCCTTCGTAAACTACACGGTCAAAGGCCAGCAAGGGGAAGCGTCGATGGGCTTGAGGTTGCTTCACGATAGCCGCAGCGGAGAGTGGCGACTCAGCCCACGCATCGCCTTGTCGTCCACCCTCAGGGATGATTGGTCCCTCGATCTACGTGGGGGCTCCTATGCACAGACTGCTTCCGTGCGGGAATTAAGAAATTGGCGAGACCTGTCTTTTGATGCCTCCGCACCCATGCAGCATGCGTGGCATGGCATCATTGGCTTAGAAAAGCATTTTGAACGACAGTCTAGGCCCTTTTATTGGCGGAGTGAGGCATACGTTAAATACCTTGATAAAGCCTTCCCTTTCGAACAAGATGGCATGCGCCTTCGCTACTTGGGCACAACACCCATTCAAGCCAAAGTCATTGGCATCGATCAACGGCTTCACACCGAATGGGTTGACGGGGCTGAATCCTGGTTCAGCTTATCTTTTTACCGATCCAGCGAAAAGGTCAATGATCAATGGCAACGACGGGCCAGTGACTACAGGCATGCGATGTCCCTTCGCGTTGAAGACCAACTGCCCGACGAGCCTGGCAGCAGGGTCTATGTACAGATTCAGTATTCAGGCGGGTTTCCTTTTGGCGCACCACTTGCCACGGAAAAACCCTTCAGCAGTTCAGCTTACCGACGCTTAGATTTAGGTTTTGAGCGACTGCTTCACGTCCAAGGGTTTCAGCGTGTCAGCATCATCCTGGAGGCATTCAATTTGCTAGAGATTCGCAATACAGCCAGCTATTTCTGGATCATGGACATCAGTACAGCAAATCAATATGCTGTGCCTAATTACCTGAGCGATCGCTTGATGAATCTATCCCTGCAGGTCAGCTTTTAAAGCTAGCGTCGTAGTCGGTGAAGACTGATTCAATGATCGCTAAAGCCTTGGCCATTTCTTGATCATTGATGACCAACGGTGGGGCAAATCGAATGATGTTACCATGGGTAGGCTTAGCCAATAAACCTGCTTCAGACAGGGCAACGCAAAGGTCCCATGCCGTGGTTGAGTCCTCACTATCATTGATCAGCACCGCATTGAGCAATCCCTTGCCGCGGATACCTAAAACCAAGTTCAAACCAGCGATACGCTCCTGCAATGCGTCGCGAAACACCTTACCCTGTCTGCGCGCATTTTGCATCAAGGATTCATCTTCAACGACCTGCAGTGCAGCTAAGGTCACGGCTGCTGCAACAGGGTTTCCGCCAAAAGTAGAGCCGTGTTGCCCCGGCTTAATTGATAGCATGATTTCATCATCACAAAGCACAGCGCTCACCGGGTAGACCCCGCCACTCAAGGCCTTACCTAAGATTAAAATGTCTGCCCGAACATAGGTGCTTTCATCGCGTTCACAAACCGCATTGGCACAATGGCAATCGCCACAGGTTGCAAGCCATGACCCCGTTCGAGCTATGCCGGTTTGTATCTCATCTGCCATGAATAAGACGCCTTTGTCATGGCAAATGGCAGCTGCTTCAGCAAGGTAGTTGGCATCGGGCACCATGACACCTGCCTCACCTTGAATGGGCTCAACCAAGAAGCCTGCCACAAACTCATTGTTAAGGACCTCCTTCAATGCCGCTATGTCATTGTAGGGGATGCGTAAGAAGCCTGGTCCATAGGGGCCAAAGCCATCGTAGCTGTCTGGATCACTGGAAAAACTAATGATGGTGCTTGTGCGGCCATGGAAATTGTTGTCGCAAACAACAATGATGGCTTGATTGCTTGGCATGCCCTTGACATCATAGGCCCATCGACGGCAAAGCTTGATGGCTGTTTCAACGGCTTCTGCACCAGAATTCATTGGCAGCACCTTGTCATAAGCAAATCGCTGAGCAAGGCTTGCTTCCATGTCGCCCAGCTGGTCATTGTAAAAGGCCCTGGACGTCAAGGCCAGCTTGCTGGCCTGGTCTGTCAGGGCCTTGAGGATTGCTGGGTGTCCATGCCCCTGATTGACTGCAGAATAGGCGCTGAGAAAGTCTAGGTACGCTTTGCCATCAACGTCCCATACATGCACGCCTTCGCCGCGCGAAAGCACCACAGGTAACGGATGGTAGTTGTGTGCACCATATCGATTTTCTTGTGCGATGAGTTCCTCTGCTGTCATGGTAAGTTATTTGAAGCAAATGTAACCATGAGATATACCTTTGCCAACCATGGATTTATCAGGAATACTACTCAAGAGAATGGGCGCCAAGGGCGTTTGCATTGCAGATGCACCAGATGGTCGCGTCATGTTGGTTAGAGGCGGCGTCCCAGGGGATGTTGTTTCAGTTAAAATTCGCCGCAAGCGAAAACGCATGTACGAGGCGGTTGTAGACCAGGTTGAGCAAGCCTCAGACTTGCGCATCGAACCTGTCTGCAAGCACACTGCAATGTGCGGCGGGTGCTCATGGCAGCAGATGGACTACGAAGCACAGTCCAAGGCAAAGGGTCAGGAGGTTTACGACCAACTCAGGCGCCATGGCCACATCCTTTGCGATGACATGCGCCCCATCATTGCCGCCCCCTCGCCCCTGCGTTACAGAAACAAGATGGAGTTCTCCTTTTCTGCTTTCCGCTGGTTGACTGAAGATGAAATTCATGGAGAAGAGACCATCAGCAGGCATGCCTTGGGCTTTCACGTTCCCGGATTCTGGGATCGCATCCTGGATATTGAAACCTGCCATTTGCAAGGAGAACCGTCCAACGCCATTCGCAATTTCATTCGCGACCAAGCACATGAACGCGGCATCAGTTTTTGGCGTCCCCGTGACAAAACTGGCGTACTCAGAACCTTGATGCTTCGGAGCACGCAGGATGGGCAGTGGATGCTTGTCATGCAGTTTGGCGAAGAGCCTGGGCAAGCAGGCATGCAACTGCTGGATGATGTCCTCAAAGCCTTTCCCGTCATTGTTAGCCTGTACTTCACGGTCAATGAAAAAGGCAATGACAGCATTTACGACCTTGACCTTGAACTCCACCACGGGGAGGCATACATCACCGAGAACATGCCTTCACCCATTGAAGGGGGTTTCCCACTCAGTTTTCAAATTGGGCCTAAATCCTTCTACCAGACCAACCCTGTCCAGGCACAGCGTCTGTACATGGAAGCGCTCAACCTCGCTGGCATCACTGAAGGCGACACCGTCTATGACCTATACACTGGCACGGGAACCATTGCCTTGTTCATGGCGCAAAAAGCTGCCAAAGTCATTGGCATTGAATCAGTACCCGAAGCCGTTGAAGCTGCTGACCGCAACGCAGAGCGCAATGGCATCAGCCATGCAGTCTTCGAAGTTGGCGATATGCGCAAGGCCTTTGATGAGTCATTCATTGAACGGCATGGCAGGCCCGACGTGGTGATCACTGACCCCCCAAGGGATGGCATGCACCCCAAGGTTGTTGAACGCCTGATTGATTTGAAAGCGCCAAAAATTGTCTACATCTCCTGCAATCCTGCGACGCAAGCTCGGGATCTAGAAAAACTGCAAGCGGTTTATGACATTGTCACGGTGCAGCCTGTTGACATGTTCCCTCAAACCCATCACGTTGAGAATGTTGCACTTTTACATTTAAAGAATGCCTGAGGCTATCATGGACAGATATAAGGCTTGGCATCAGCGGTACTCTGACGAAAAACCAGTTGGAATATCGGGAAGTCATCAATACCTATAGCCCTGCACATTAAATCACTTATGAAGAAGATTAGTTTATTATTAGCGCTGTTGTTTTCGACGGCGGCTGTTGCTCAGCAAACCACTGACATTAGCGAATTTGAAATTACCAGTGAAGGTTTAATCGGAGTAGCATTGCGCATGTCTCCCATTGCTACGGATCGTCCGGACATCACCGAAAGCGCACAAATTACCCCGGTGGGATGGCTCCAATATGAAGGAGGATACCAGTTCGGACATAGTGAAGAAGTAATGCCGGGCGGAGCAATAACGGATGCACATCAGATTGAAGAGGTGTTACGATTTGGTATAAACCGACGCTTTGAGTTGCGTGCGGTGATCAATGTAAATACGCAGAGTATTTATGTCCCTTCAATACCTATGCCGTGGAACCAACCTAATCGATGGACAGGTGTTAATCCTCTTATTATTGGATTCAAATATAATTTACTTGAAGAGAGCAGCAAGTTGCCGCAGGCGACCTGGTTAAGCCACCTTTCATTGCCTTGGCTAGCAGCTGGAGACTACGCTACGTTATATCCTAAACTCGTGTTCCACGAACAGAGATTGATGCTAGAGAAGACACTGACGTCAAGACTGGGTATTGCCAGTAATATTGGTGTTGCAGGAAGTTTGAACGGATCAGAAGGGTTGATTAATGAAGGAATGTTTTCGTTGGCGCTAGGCTATGACTTAGGTAATAATTATGGCGTATACGTGGAATATTTTTCAGAGTGGTACGTCGCAGGCAATCAGTTTTCTGCAACACCATATTTTGATGGTGGGTTTACAAGATTATTGTCTAATGACTTGCAATTAGATATTTATGCTGGGTTTGATTTAAGTCAATTCACGGATTCCGCGAAACAGACGAAGCGTCTTTTCTTCGGAACCGGGGTAAGCTACAGATTGCCATTAGCAGCTCATTTGAAACAATAAATGTCAGTAACCCTCGTCATAGACTTCATTACGATTTTCACCGCTTTCTCTTGTTGGTTTTTTGGCATATTCCTTGTGCTGTGAAGAAATAACCAATTCATGTATAATCGCTTTGACGCATACTGAAACGCACCTTTTCCTGTGCCATAAACCCTTCTTTAAGACTCAATCACATTTAAAGCATGACACATTACTTGCAACAAGGAGGGACCCTTGCAGGTTTACTTTTCACCTTTCCACTGACTGAGCAGGGGCCACCTTTTGGCGGAGATGTTACAACCTATTTGAAGGACTTCCAAGGGCCATTCAACGTTGAATCCATGCAACCTACCCCACGAAGTATTGCAGAAAGAAAGAAGAATGAGGTCTTTTTTGTTGCTACATTGCAGCAATGACCGACAGAACCCTCATTCTTGACCCCCAGCGCATGGCGCGTAGCATTGAACGCATGGCTTGGGAAATCATGGAGCACCACCAAGATGAAGCCATGGTGTGGGTGGTTGGCATCAGTGAATCTGGCTACAAACTAGCCCAATTGCTTCAAGAGCATCTTATCAAGCATGCAAAGTTCAAATCCCATTTAGTGGAGATCACCATCAACAAGAAAAACCCAAGCAAAGGGCCGACAACATGCAGTGAGGATATACCTAAGGGAGCCTCTATGGTGATTGTCGATGATGTGCTCAACACTGGCTCTACTTTGATTTATGCGGTGAATCACATGCTTCAATTGGCTGCAAAGCATATCACCACAGCAGTGATGGTTGACCGCAATCACAAGCGTTACCCGATCAAAGCTGACATCAAGGGCGTGAGCTTAAGCACCAGCATGAGGGATCATGTAGAAGTAGACTTCAGCAAAAACCAAGCTGCCTACTTGCGTTAATCGTCGGTTGGCAACACAAGCATCAAGGCCTTGACCTGCGCTTCAAGGGGCAAACTCCCATCGATGACATGGTGCGCCTGTCCGTAGAATCCTTGACGCTCAAACAAATGCTTAGCCACAAACTCTGTCATGTCTTCATCAGACACAAAGTCTACAAGGTGGCGAACAATCCCCGCCTCGCGGTCCGCAATGATGCGTTGACTCAGGTCTGATGGAGACATTTTTAAGTAGAAGACAAGCCCATTAGCTAACATCCAATCCATGTTTCCGTAAAAGCAGGCCGTTCCACCTCCCGTGGAGAGAATCTGATTCTCTGTGGGTAATTCACGCAAAAGGATGCGCTCAATGCGTCTAAATTCCAATTCGCCAAACTGCTCTATGCCCTCCTTAATGGTCCTTTCCCATTGGTTTTCAACATGATGATCAAGGTCAACTGTAGCTCGATCCAGTGATGAAGACAAGGCCTTTGCTAATGCACTTTTCCCAGATGCCATGTAGCCTGTGAGGTAGATTGTTTGATTCATGATGCAAAGAAACAAAATGGTCAGCCATATGGTTTCTTTCGGACGATTTAGAATTATATTTGCACCCGCTTTTGAAAGGAAGCATGACTCGATAGCTCAGCTGGTAGAGCACGACACTTTTAATGTTGGGGTCCAGGGTTCGAACCCCTGTCGAGTCACAGAGCCCAGGTGGTGAAATTGGTAGACACGCCACCTTGAGGGGGTGGTGACCTTTGGTTGTGCTGGTTCGAGTCCAGTTCTGGGCACTTAAGACAAAAAAACGCGACATATGGCGCGTTTTTTTATGCGCCAAACTTTCCTTGGCATAACCCTCTTCATGGCTACCTTCATCACTTGAGAATCAAGAACACATCATGAAAAATTCAAAGAAAAACAACCCATGGAAGGATCAGCTCAGTGATGAGGCATACCATGTACTACGAGAAAAAGGCACAGAGCCCGCCTTCTCCTCTCCTCTGAATGACAATGATGAGAATGGCTCTTACCGTTGCCACGGCTGTGGTAACCTGCTATTTGGCAGTGAAAGTAAATTTGATTCAGGCTGTGGTTGGCCAAGCTTTGATGAGGCTCAACAAGGCGCCATCAATGAAAAGGAAGACCTAAGCCATGGAAGAAAACGCACAGAGATCCTTTGCAGCAAATGTGACGGTCACCTGGGGCATGTTTTCAGTGACGGCATCACTGAGACTGGCCTGCGCTACTGCGTCAATGGCCTAAGTATTGACTTCAATGCCAAGGATCAAAGTGAATAAAAAGCATAGATTGATATCGATGTATCTATTTTTTCATTTAGCTGCCATCATTAAGGGGTGGCAACTTATATTTGCCGTCCAATTGACGGGTGAGTAGCTCAGTTGGTTTAGAGCACCTCGTTTACACCGAGGGGGTCCGGGGTTCGAATCCCTGTTCACCCACCACCAAAGGCCCATGCGATGCATGGGCCTTTTTCATTGCTACAAGAAACTTAATCGCATAAAAAAACCCTTGATTAATCAAGGGTTTTTTGCATTTATCAATAAAGCTTACCGCGTTACACTGTAACCGCTTTGCTCCAAAAAGTCAATCTTCTCTTGAATGGTCTTCTGCTCACGTTTAGCCATCTCCTTGTTGATGGACGTAATCATGCCTCCCAACTCCTGGGAGCTAAATTTACCCAAATATTGGCTTGAAAAAAGCGACTTGAATGTTTTATTGTTGTTTTGATTTTCGCGAATGTATTGAACAGCTTTTCTTGGAGTCATGGCATTTTATTTATATGAATTTTATAGGGAAACAATTCCTAAGTAAGACAAAGATATAATATCGGATTTAATATCAGCATATTTTTATGATAAAAATATCATAAAAATTATTATTGTTTAATAAGACAGAAGGGATGATATAGCTTCATCTATTTTATTTTCAGGAAGATAACCCTCCTCAAGCTCTGCTGAAAAAGGAATAGGTGTCGCATGCGAACCAAGAACTTTTACGGCAGAATCAAGGAAAGAAAAACACGACTCATTCAACATTTGAGCAATATCTCTACCAACAGACCCCCTGACACTATCCTCAATCAATACCAGGCACTTTCCGGTCTTCTTAACCGAATCATTGCAGGTCTTGAAATCCAGGGGAGCTAAGGCAATCAAATCAATCAATTCAATGCCTTGATCCGCATGACTTGCAAAGTGCTTCTGCATCCAGTGCACACCCAGGCCATAGGTGATCACCGTTAATGCATCTCCTTGCTGAATAACCTTTGCTTGATCCAAGGGTAGAAAATAGGTGCTCTCTGGCACATGGCTTGCATTGGAACGGTAGAGCGCTTTGTGTTCAAAAAACAAAACAGGATTTTTGGACTCCAACGCAGAAGCCAGCAAACCTTTTGCGTCATAGGGGTTAGATGGGTACACCACCTTCAATCCAGGGACTCTTGTGAACCATGCCTCAGTGCTTTGTGAATGAAAAGGTCCCGCATTGACCGATGCACCTGTTGGCATGCGTATCACCATGTCCACGTTCTGTCCCCAGCGGTAGTGGAGCTTGGCTGCTTGATTGCAAATTTGTGTCATGGCTTCTGTCACAAAGTCACTGAATTGCATTTCAACCATGGTCTTGAATCCAGCTGTACTCAAGCCAACAGCTGTACCAACGATGGCGGATTCACAAATGGGCGTGTTTCGCACACGGCCCTTGCCATACGTGGCAGAAAAGCCATCTGTCGCCTTGAATACGCCGCCGTAATCCGCGATGTCCTGCCCCATCAGCACAAGGTTCTCATGACGGTCCATGCCTTGCCCTAAGGCCTCGTGAATGGCATCAATCATGCGAAGGGGTCGCTCCTCTCCCCCCTCAGGTGAACTCAAATCCAAAGGCTCTTCCTCAGCAAACAAATCACGCAACTCCTCTTCTACCTGGTAAACAGGTCGCTTGGAAGTCAGTGCTTGTTCCAAATCCGCTAGAACCTGAACTGCATGGCTCTGATCAATGGCATCCATGGCATCGTGAGTCAGCAGATTTGCCTCATTCAATGATTGCCTCAACCGTAGCAACGGGTCTTTTTCAGACCAGGTATCAATCATTCCCTCAGGGTAGTATTTGGTGCCAGATGCTTCCTCATGGCCTCGCACGCGATAAGTCATGCATTCAAGCAGAATGGGCCGAGGGTTTTCTCGAATGGACGCTGTCAATTGCTTGGCAATGTCTCGGACTGCTATCAAATCATTGCCATCCACAGAATGAGCCTCCATGCCATAAGCAGGTCCTTTATTGACAAAGGAGCCATGAACAAATTGCTCAGATGAGGGGGTAGACAAACCCCACTGATTGTTCTCTACCACAATCAACACCGGTAATTGCCACACAGCAGCCACATTCAGTGACTCATGGAAATCCCCCTCGCTTGCGCCACCATCACCGGTAAAGACCAAGGTGCATTGCTTGTCATTGCGCAGTTTTTGAGCCAAGGCCAATCCATCTGCAACGCCAAGCTGGGCACCTAAATGGCTAATCATTCCAAAGATTTTATGCGCTCTGCTACCAAAGTGGAACGATCGATCTCTGCCTTTTGTGAAGCCGTCAACAGAGCCTTGAAACTGGCTAAACAGCTGAACCAAATCAACCCCTCGGGTGGTGAAAACACCCAGGTTCCTATGCATGGTACAGATCCACTCATCAGGCTCCATAGCTTGAGCAAGACCCACAGATACCGCCTCTTGGCCATAACTTGAAAACCATTTGGAAATACGCCCCTGTCGCAGGGAGATTAACATGCGATCCTCAATAGCCCTGGGAAGGCTTAACGATGAATAAAGGCTTTCAGCCTGTGCTTGAGTCATTAATAACTGTCCTATGAATATACCCACAAAGAAAGTACATTAGCGCCATGGATATTTACACTTTAGACCTACGTCAAATGACCGATGGTGACCAAAGCGAGCGCACAGCATTTGCATCTGAAATTGGCAAGGCATTCAGGGGCCTTGGATTCGCTGCCATCATTGGGCATGGTTTCTCGCTTAAAGACCGTGAAGTTTTGTACCAATCCGTGAAAGGGATATTTGCCCTTTCTACAGAAGAAAAAATGGCCTGTCATGTTGAGGGTGGCATGGGACAGCGCGGCTACACTCCTTTTGGCGTGGAGCATGCAAAGGGTGAAACTGCCCCTGATCAAAAGGAGTTTTTTCAATGGGGTCCTATGGATGCAGACGTTAGGGGCTTGGACCAAAATGTCGCCGTCAATGCCAGCACCGATGCAACCATCAAAGAGGTGTACGAAAAGCTTGAACGCATTGGCTATGTCCTGATGGAGGCCATCGCTATGGAGCTGGATCTTGGTGTGAATTTCTTTGACACCTACCTTGAGAAAGGGCACTCTATTTTTCGCGCCATCCACTACCCGCCTCAACCAGAAGCACCTGAAGAAGGAATTCGCGCAGGCGCTCATGAAGACATCAATTTGATCACCTTATTGATGGGCGCTTCCACGGAAGGGCTTGAAGTGGTTACTGCAGAAGGCAACTGGCTTCCCTTCCATGTCACCGATGACACCTTGGTCATCAATGTCGGGGACATGCTTCAGCGATTGAGCAATGGCATCTTCAAATCCACCACGCACCGCGTTGTCAATCCCGTTGGCGACAAGCGCTATGAACCACGTTTTTCCTTGCCCTTCTTTTTGCATCCCGTTGAGGACATGTCCCTCAATTGTTTACCAAACTGCATCAGCGATGACAGGCCTAAAGGCTTTGAAGACATCACTGCAGGAGACTACCTCACAAAACGGCTGAAAGAAATTGGCTTGATGTGATGCGCATTGACATCATCACAGTGCTCCCTGAACTTCTCGGAAGCCCTTTTGAAACCAGCATTCTTAAACGCGCTCAAGACAAAGGGAAAGTTGAGGTACACATCCATGATTTAAGGAATTATGGCAAAGGCAAGCATAAACAAGTTGACGATTATGCTTTTGGCGGTGGCGCAGGCATGGTCATGACATGTGAGCCCATATTCACGTTGATCAATGAACTCAAATCTGAAAGGGCCTACGATGCCATCATCTACACCACCCCCGATGGCAAAACTTTCGATCAAGGCATGGCTAACAGCTTATCCCTTACAGAAAATCTCATCATACTTTGCGGCCACTACAAAGGTGTCGACCAACGGGTTAGGGATTCAATCATTACCCATGAAATCACCATTGGGGACTACGTCCTTAGCGGTGGGGAATTGGCCGCAGCTGTGATATCAGATGCAATCATACGCCTGCTTCCTGGGGTGCTGAACGATGAAACAAGCGCATTGACAGATTCCTTTCAAGATGGCCTACTGGCGCCACCTGTTTACACGCGACCTGCTGACTACAAAGGTCTCAAGGTACCTGACATCCTTACCGGCGGCAATCTTAAGGCCATCGACCTATGGCGCGAAGAACAGGCCATCGAAAGGACCCAGTCCAGAAGGCCCGATTTACTCAAAGATTGATTCAAGTCATAGCTGGCAATTATCAAGGAAATTGTCTTACTTTTGCCATCCCAAAACCGGAGGAACTCCGCCAAAGGTTTTGTCCCGCGAATTCAACCTCTGATCACCGAGATGCATGTTGTCCCCTCGCAAAACCCTGAAAACAGTATCCCATGGATCTTATTTCACACGTACAAGACAGCTTCATCGACAAGAAGAATTTCCCCGATTTCCAAGCTGGTGACCAAATCACTGTGTATTACAAAATTCGTGAAGGCGAAAAGACACGTACTCAGTTTTTCAAAGGCACCGTCATCCAACGCTCTGGCGCTGGTTTGACCCAAACTTTCACCATCCGAAAAATATCAGGCAACGTTGGTGTTGAGCGTATTTTCCCTTTGAACATGCCAAACCTCGAGAAAATCGAGATCAACAAGCTTGGCAAGGTCCGTCGCGCACGCATTTTCTACTTGCGTGGATTGACCGGCAAGGCTGCTCGAATCAAAGAGCGTCGCGCATAAGTCATAACGACACATTCACACAAAAAGACCGCCACGTGGCGGCCTTTTTTATTGCGCCAATACCAGGAAGGAGGTGCGTCGATTGAGGGCGCGACCGGCAGCATTGTCATTGTGAGCGATGGCATCGCTGTCGCCATAGCCGACTGCATGAATCCTTTGGTCATCAACACCCAAGTCAACCAAGACCTTCTTCACAACATCCGCACGCGCCTGGGACAGGCGTTGATTGACAGCGGAAGAACCCACGTTATCAGTGTGTCCTTGTAATTCAATGACCAGGTTGGGGCGATCAATCAAATACGTGGCAAAAGAAGCTAGTGCTTGAATGTCCACCACCTGCAGCTTTGATGAATTGCTAGGAAAGCCGATGGAACGGATGTCAAAGGTTGCGCCCTTAGCCAACTGCTTAGCTTCCAATGATTTTGCTGTTATAATGCTGTCATCTGGTGACACATGAACCCGTTGACTGGTGTAGCCCACATCGGGATGGTCCAATGTGAGAACCAAGTCTACTGGAACAATGCCTCGTTGCACAACGGCGACATAGCCGCCATCTGCATCTACTGACACACGCGAAATAGCTTTGCTATCCAAATTTTCAATGCGCACTTGCAAGAGGCCTTCAACTTGGTTAACCCCTTCGACTTGCCCTGTCATGAATTGCACATCATTTGGCCTTCCCATCGATGGCAAATTGAATCGGTATATATCGTAATGCCCCCTGGCATTGCTAGAAAAATAGCCATTGGGCTCCAAGGCAGAAACGGCAAAGCCAATGTTTGCCTTGTCATCATTGATGGGGTAGCCCATATTGGTGGGTTTTGTCTCACCGTCAATTGTTGCGACAAAGACATCAGAATTCCCCATGCCTGGATGGCCATTGGATGCAAAATACAGGGTCTGACCATCTGCATGAAGAAAGGGGGTTTTCTCATCCTCAGCTGTGTTGATCCTTGGGCCTAAATTCTCAGGGGAAGACCAATTGCCATTAGGTAATCGACGAACAATCCACAGGTCCAATCCACCGAAGCCACCCTCCCGATTACTCGAAAAAATCAATAGATCACCATTGGCTGAAAGACTAGGCTGACTTTCCCAAGTGCTCTCCCCATTGACCGCAGTTAGGGGAATTAGCTGATCCCAGGCACCATGCACCCGCCGAACCAACATGATGTCGCAATTGCGGTAACCATTGCCCATCAATGCACAACTTGTCAGTGCCAACCACTGGTTATCAGCTGTCACGGTGGGGCCGCCTTCATTGAAACCACGATTGAATGGCGATCTCATCTCAACTGAGGCTGACGCACGCAAGCCATCTGCCACTGCATGGGAGAATACCTCCTTCATTCTTCGAATGGGTGCAGGGCCCGATTTTCGATCAATCACCTCCTGACGAAGGGTGTAATACCAACTTTTACCATCAGGGGATAGTACGGCAAGGAACTCATCACCCTCGCTATCCAAGCCCGGGATCAATGATGGCTCAAAGGACACAGGGTTAGCGTACAAAGAATCCCTGAAATCGTAGAGATCAAGCCATCCTTGCGCCTCTTTTCTCAACTGCTGATTGAAGGCGTCAGTGTAAGTTGCCTGAGATGTGACTTGAGGGTCATGCAGGAAGTGATGCCAAGCCGATTTTGCCTTCACCAAGTCTGCAGCACCGGCATGCAGCGCGCCAATCTTGAAAAACAAATCTGCGGCGTAGGTGGGACAGTCATCAACCAATTCTTCAAAAATCTTCAAAGCCATGCGTGGCCTATCATTGCGCAATTGAAATTCAGCAGACAGGTATTTGACATGGAGAGATTCTGGCTCTTTGCGAATGGCTGATTGCAAGTAGACTTTCGCCATAGACATGTCACCCTTTTCTAAAGCCATGGCAGTCTTCAAACTTTGTTTACCAGGCGTCTTCAAACCATCACAATCGCCAAAAATGATGGGTTGAGCCAACAGGACTTTCCCGATTAAAAAGAGGCCTATGCAAAGATGCCAACGCATCAATTGGCGGGACTAAGGAGTATGCCGACACCTGTTTTGCTGTGCAATGTCATGAAGAGGGGTCTTGAATGCGCTGGAGTAGGAGGCAATCCGCAAGGACCAAGGCCATCATGGCCTCAACGATGGCGCATGCTCGAGGCAAAACCGCTGTATCATGTCGACCAACAATGGAAAGTTTGACGGCATCGCCATCTCGGTTGACGCTGTTTTGCGCTTTAGCAATACTTGAAACCGGCTTGAATGCCACACGTGCTAAAATGTCTTGTCCGGTGCTGATACCTCCAATGATGCCACCTGCATGGTTGCTTTTGGATTCACCCAAGCCCGTCCAAGCATCGTTGTTTTCAGACCCTTTACGGTCTGCAGCAGCAAATCCTGAACCAATTTCAACGCCCTTGACGGCATTGATGCTTCCCATGGCATGCATGATCAGTGCGCCCAGTTTATTGAATACCGGCTCACCCCATCCAGCAGGCACTCCCTTGACGACAACTGTGATGACACCACCTGCGCTATCACCCGTCTCTAACAAGGCAGCAACAGCATCAAGCATGGCATCACCCACGGCAACATCGGGACATCCACTCGGGTGCAATCGGGCATCCAAAAGAGAAACCTTCGCCTGATCGGGCAATGCAACACCGGCCATGCGAGACACATAGGCATTGATGGCTACACTTGAGCCTAGCAGTTGACTGGCAATGGCCCCACCAACGACACGGCAAGCCGTTTCTCTTGCAGAACTTCTGCCACCTCCTCGATGGTCTCTAAGCCCGTATTTCATCTCATAGCCATAATCTGCATGACCCGGGCGGTAGACGTCAGAAAGGTTGCCATAATCTTTGCTGGCTTGATCTTGATTGTGAATCACAAAGCCAATAGGGGTTCCGAGTGTCAATTGACGACCTGATGAATCGATGTCTGGATGCAGGCCACTCAAAATCTCAACAGAGTCGCTTTCCTTGCGTGCGCTGGCAACGACCCCGTGACCGGGTCGGCGTCGATCCAGGGCAGATTGAATCACTGACAAGGCTACAGGGACACCAGATGGCATGCCGTCAAGTATCCCACCTATGGCCTTTCCGTGGGATTCTCCAAAAGTGGTTAAGACCAAATGTTGACCAAATGCGTTGCCTGACATGCCTCAAAAATACGCCTTGACTATCTTCGCAGCATGCATACCCGATATATCAACCTGAAAGGCATCCTTTCTATCGAAGAAAACCCAAACATTCTCTACCATCAAGGCAAGGCTATGGACAATCCAAGCATCATCCATCACGCCTACCTGGAGATCGTGGATGGCTTGATTCATGACTTTGGCTCCATGGCAAACCTGCCTGTGCAAGCAGCTGAGCAAACCATTGATGCTGATGGGCAATGGATGCTTCCTGCCTTCATTGATTCACACACCCATTTACTCAGCGCAAAAGATCGTGTGGATGAATTTGAGATGCGCATGCGTGGCAAAAGCTATGAAGCGATTGCAAAGGCCGGTGGCGGCATCCTCAACTCTGCGAAGGCCATGGCTCAAGCCAGCGAATCAGACCTCATCAAAGGGCTGCTGGCCAAGCTTTCGGTGGCTAGAAAAACTGGCACCGCCGCGATTGAGATCAAGTCTGGCTACGGGTTGAGTGTAGATTCTGAATTGAAAATGCTTCGTGTGATTCAAGCGGTAAAAGAAGCTTCAACAATGCCAATTGCCGCAACCTTCCTAGGCGCCCATGCTGTCCCTGAAGGTTATTCCAGAGAAGCTTACATGGACTTGGTTATCGATGACATGCTGCCCATCATTGCCAAAGAAGGGCTAGCTGATTTCGTGGATATCTTTTGCGAAGATGGCTATTTCACCAATGAGGATTTGACCCGGTTAGCGTCAGCTGCGAGCCATTGGAATCTGCCACTTAAATCCCATGTCAACCAGTTCACATCCACTGGAGGCCTCCAAGCCTCACTGGCAAGCAACGCTTTGAGCGTGGATCATTTGGAGGTACTGACTGACCAAGACCTGAACGATCTAACAACCCATTTTCAGCAAGGCAAGACCTGCATGCCAGTGGCCCTTCCCCTTTGTTCGCTTTACTTGAAGATTCCCTATACGCCAGGGCGAAAAATCATTGATGCCAACCTGCCATTGGCCATCGCTTCCGATTGCAACCCGGGGTCTGCGCCATCAAGCAACCTATGCCTTGCGTGGGGTCTCGCTTGCCATCAAATGCAACTCACCCCCATGGAAGGGCTGACTGCAATTACGCTCAATGCAGCTGCATCATTGAATTGGAGCCATCGGATGGGATCCATTGCCAAGGGCAAGGAAGCTCACTTGATTCTGACCAAGGTGATGGAAAACCCCGCTGAGATACCCTACCAATTTGGTGACGTCCTTATCGAAGAGACTTTGATTCACGGTCGATCATGACACAAAAGCATGCATTAAGCTTGACGATTATCCTGGCGGGCATGTTCCTGTCAGCCACCATGGCAGAAGTTCAACCCGAGAAGACATGCCACATCACCGTTCAATTGACACAGCCAATCGATACAGATGACCGCATTCACATCACAGGGAACATTCCTTCACTTGGTGCCTGGAATGGCGTAGGTCAGGTCATGACGCAGGTTGACAGCCTCACCTGGACATGGGATGCCGTTCTTGATGCGCCAACATTCACCTACAAATTAACATTGGGTGATTGGTCAAATGAAGCCGATGTCATTGGCTTGCTAACGTCGCGAGACATGACCGGCTACAAAATCATGGATACCCTCATTCAGGTGCGAGGATTTGGCCCACCCACGCAACGACTGAACGGCAAGGTGACTGGTTACCTTCAAGTGCACCCATCGCCTGAAACCGATAGCATTCCTAGCCGGAACATGTGGGTCTGGCAACGCGACGCTTCAGTGCCCACTTCAGCTGTTGATGTGTTGTTAATGACAGATGGGCAGAATTGCTTTGACCCCAAATCAGCTGGGTTTGGCACAGATTGGGGTGTTGATGAGGCGTTGGACAGCTTGATGAGATTGAACCTTATCCCTGCAACCATCGTTATTGGCGTTGCGTGCGCAACAGATGGCGCACTCCGTCAAGAAGAGTATGGCGATGGCGCTCTAGGCCGTGCCACCATGAATTACTTTGCAACGGACTTGATAGAATGGGTTAAGGCCCGTTACACCATCAATCGTGTCTTCCTTGCAGGCTCAAGCATGGGTGGCTGCTTTGCCTTTCAATGCATGGCATGGAAGCCTGGCATGCTCTCTGGCGCCATTGCTATGTCACCCGCTGTTCACGTTGAGACAAGCAATAGCTTGGTTATTGATGCCCTTTCCCGATGGGAGGATGCAGGCTCCCCTTGGCCCGACACCCCATTCTACCTAGACAATGGTGGCATCGGGCTAGAATCAGACTTGCAGCCCGGGATTGACCGCCTGCTTAAACAACTGAAAATTTCTGCTGACAGCGAAAAAGTCCGATGGGTGCATGACCCTCAGGCACAGCACAATGAGTTGGCATGGAGGCGTCGCTTCCCTCAAGCCTACCTATGGCTAGCTAACACTGCCGATCAATCCACGCAAGGCTACTGATTGTCGCCAATGACCTCATGGCACTTTGCCACAATGGCGTCGCTTTGTGCATGAGCGGACGCTAGCAAAACTTCACCTCGCGAAGTCATCTCTGCCACAAAGGCCGCATCCTTACAATCCGCGCAATTAACACGGACATTAAGCCAAGCACCTTCCACTGCAGTTCTTGCACACAGTGCTGCAACAGCAGCATCCGTTACCGAATTTGGGTTGCCGCGTTCCACCATGTTGGAGGCCAGTGAAAAAATCTGCATGGCTGTCTGCATGACATCCAATGGCACCTCAATCGCATGCTTGGTGGCCGATTGGATGGCATTCAAGCGAAACGCTATCTCTTCATCTGTCCCTTTTGCTAGGCCAAATGCCTCCATGATTCGATTGAACGCTGCAGTGTCCTTGTCAACTTGCGATAACAATTGCTTCTGAATAGCCATGCCCTGTTCTGCATCCTTGGAAAAAACCTCCCATTGATCAGACCAACCCCTCTTATGTGCTGACAAATTGGCAACCATGGTTGCCAGTGAGGCACCTAGGGCGCCAGCATAGGCAGCGATGGATCCACCACCAGGCGCTGGAGACTCAGATGCTGTTTCATTGGCGAAATCTTTCAAGCTCATGCTTACCAAGTTGGTTTCACCCGCATCTGCCAATTGGTATTCAATGATTCGTTTGGCCGGATCAAAGGGACCCAATTCATCCAAGCCCATGCTTTTGATCGCAATCTTGATGATTTCAGCATCAGATACCCCTGAGGAACGCTTTTGTTTGGCTAAAAAATGCTTGCCTGCATCCAGCATGGCCTGCAAGGGGACCAACCCTATCAATTCAGACCCTGTCACACGCAATCCTCGGCGCTCAGCTGACTGACAAGTGGCCTCAAATGCCACGTGCATGGATGTGACTGAAATATCTGTCAGGTTGTAAGAGATCTGAGCAACCCCATACTCCTCAATGAACCAACCAATGCCTTTGACACAGGGCAATTCACCTGGAACATTCACTGGATTGCCTTGTGCATCCTTGACGATTTTACCTGTCAAGCTTCCACCCTCTCGCTTCACGCGTCCCCGTTCGCGTATATCAAAGGCGATGGCATTGGCCCAGCGGGTAGACGTGGTGTTCAAATTGATGTTATAAGCAACCAAAAAGTTGCGTGCTGACACGGCTGTGGCACCCGTTTTTACCCATGCATCGCCCGACACATCACCAAAGTCGGGCTGCCATGCAGAATCTTGAAATTTTGCTGCCAAACCCTCGTACTCTCCGCTCCGGCAATTGGCCAAATTTTTGCGCTTGGCTTCCTTTGCTGCAGATTCATAGAAATACCCAGGGATACCCAGTTCGCGACCAATTCGCTCCCCTAAGGCATGCGCATAAGGCACAACGTCCTCCAGGGTCATGCCGGCGACAGGAACCAAAGGGCAGACATCGGTTGCACCCATGCGAGGGTGAGCGCCTGTTTGTTTACTCATGTCAATCAACTCACTGGCTTTTTTTACCAGCAAGAACGCTGCCTCAATCACTGCTGAAGGTTCTCCAGCAAAAGTGATGACAGTGCGATTCGTGGCTGCCCCAGCGTCCACATCCAGTAGCTTCACACCATCTACACCATGAACCACTGAAGTAACTGCATCAATGATGCTTTGGTCTCTGCCTTCTGAGATGTTAGGGACACATTCAAGTATTTGCTGCATGATGAGGGTTTTAGTTCAACAAAGATGCGTCACAATGGACGCAAATTGGCATGGCATTGTGCCATTCTGTCAGTCATTTTCAACAGTTGATGCGATGGCACACACCTTGTTGAATGCATGACCAAGATTAACCATTACAAACCCTACCATGTCAAAAGGTAAAATCAACGTATCGGCGGACAACATTTTCCCCATCATTAAAAAATTCCTATACAGTGACCATGAGATTTTTCTCCGGGAACTGATTTCCAATGCAGTGGATGCCACGCAAAAACTGAAAACCCTTTCTAACTTGGGAGAGATCAAGGGAGAGCTTGGAGACTTGACCATTCAAGTGATTGTGGACAAGAAGAAAAATCAACTTCGCGTCATTGACAATGGCATTGGCATGACCAGCGATGATGTGAAGAAATACATCAATGACTTGGCCTTTTCTGGTGCCACTGAGTTTGTGAAAAAGTATGAAGACAGCGTAGATGCCAGCACCTTGATTGGCAACTTTGGTCTAGGATTTTATTCCAGCTTCATGGTCTCTGACACTGTTGAAATCAAGACACGAAGCTGGCAGGCTGAAGAGAAAGACGGTGCCCATTGGACCTGTGACGGCTCACCCAACTATGAGCTCAAAAAGGCCAGCATCAAGGCAAGGGGCACTGAGATTATCCTCAACATTGATGAGGACAGCAAGGAGTTCTTGGAGGATTACAGAATCAAGGAACTTTTGAAAAAGTATGCCCGATTCATGAGCATTCCCATCCAATGTGGTGAGCGCGATGAGCAGGTCAATGAAGCCAAAGAAGGTGAAGATGCTAAATACCAAACCGTCAAGGTGCCGGATATCATCAATGAGAATGAGCCCGCATGGACCAAGTCACCCTCTGAGCTAAGCGATGAGGAGTACAAGGTGTTTTACAAGGCCCTGTACCCCCTAAGCTTTGAAGAGCCACTCTTTCATATTCATTTGAATGTGGATTACCCCTTTGATTTGACGGGCATTTTGTTCTTCCCTAAGATCAAGCCAAACATGGACATGCAGAAGAGCAAGATTCAGCTTTTTCAAAGCCAAGTCTTTGTCACGGACAACGTGGAGGGGATTGTTCCTGAATTTCTAACCATGCTCCATGGTGTGATTGATTCCAAGGACATCCCTTTGAATGTCAGCAGAAGCTATTTGCAAGCGGACAGCAGCGTGAAAAAAATTGGGGGTCACATCACCAAAAAAGTGGCTGACAAATTGGCGAGCATGCTGAAGAATGACCGAGAGGACTTTGAGGAAAAATTCAAGGACATCTCACTGATCATCGATTATGGCATGGTCACGGATGAGAAATTCTTTGAGAAGGCGCGCAAATTCACCTTGGTGCAAAGCGCCGTTGACAGCAAATCCTTCACCTTGGATGAGTACTTGGAGAAAATTGCCACACTACAAACTGACAAGGATGGCAACAAGGTGATCTTGTACGCTTCTGACGCCAAGGCGCAACACAGCTACATCAAGCAGGCTGAGAAGCAGGGCTATGACGTCATCACATTGGACTCGCCCATCTCTGGTCACTGGATTCAAAAAATTGAACAAGTTGAGGAGAAGGTAAAGTTTGCCCGCATTGACAGTGACATGATTGACAAGCTCATCCCAAAGGATGGCGAAACAACCTCGAAGCTGTCGGACAAGGAGTCAGATAGCCTCAAGGGCATGATCGAGTCTTCTGTCGATGACAAGAGCTACACCATCCGAATTGAAGCCTTGGATAGCGATGATGCACCCATCATGGTTACCGTACCCGAGTTCATGCGTCGCATGAAGGAGATGAGCGCTAGCGGCGGTGGCGGCTTCATGGCCATGGGCGACATGCCTGATGCGTATGATGTCGTTGTCAATGGCAATCACCCACTTGCAGCTAAGATCATCAAGGCAAAAGATGCTGATCGGGGTGCTTTGATTGGTCAAGCCATGGATCTCGCCTTATTGCAGCAAGGCTTGTTGACCGGTGAGAAACTCACCGCCTTTATAAACAAGCAGGTGAGCGGCTTGGTTTAAGCTTTCACGCAAACCACAACAAGGGCTACCTCATTGTGAGGTGGCCTTTGTTATTTAAAGGAATCGCCTATAGCCTGATACAGGAGATACTTTGGCCTGATATCCTGTCGGTAATGTTGGTAGGCAGGGTCTTCGGCCCATGACTGGTAAATGTTTGACAATTCCACACCGGACCGCAGCAGTTGACGGAGGTTGTCTGAGCCATAGCGCAAGGCTAAACTCTGGCCTGACTGAAGGAAGAAATCATCCACCAACCCAACAGACACTGCCTGTTGGTATGCTTGGAGCATAGGCTGTAAATCGATCAAGCCTTTAGGGTTGACCTCTCGCAAATTCACCCCCTGACAAAGGACACCTTCATGCTTGGGGTATTTGGATGCCGTGCATGACACCGGCTTGAAGCTGAAAGTCCCCATGGGAAACCACGGTGCACCATAACAAGTGAAGGGTTGATTGCTTCCCCGCCCCACTGACACGGTGGTGCCTTCAAAGAAACAGAGACTTGGGTACCATGTGATGGCATGATCGTCAGGCAAATTGGGCGATGGCGCTATGTCAGGGTAGATAGGCTCTCGGTGGTAGCCTTTGATCTCAAGCACCTCCAGATTCAAGGCTTCTGCATTAGCTATCCACCCCTCCCCTTTAACCATCAAGGCATATTCCCCGATGGTCATGCCATAGATCACTGGCACAGGATGCATGCCAATGAAGCTTTGATAATCGTTGGAGAGCATGGGGCCATCAACGGCATAGGCAAAGGGATTTGGCCTATCTAATACCATCATCTTGACACCATTTTCTGCGCAGGCTTCCATGACATAGGTCAATGTCGATATGTAGGTGTAGAAACGAAGACCCAAGTCCTGCAAGTCAAACAGCAGCACATCCACGCCCTTTAAGTCTTCTGATGTGGGCTTTTTATGGCTACCATAGAGGGATATGATAGGGATGCCTTTATCTGTTTTGCTATCAGACACATGCTCTCCATCGGACACTTTCGATGCAAAACCATGCTCTGGTGACATGACCTTGACAACCTGCTGGTCTGCCAATTGATCCAGAATAAACACACCTTCAGACACCGAGGCAGCATGCGCAACCACTGCAATGCGTTGGCCTTTGAGTTTGTTCAGTGGCAGGTCCCTTGTCAGAGATACTGTCGATTGGGACAGGCATGGCAGGCTGCACAGGAACAGGAGCAAAAAAAGCCACGAACTGGACTTACCTTTACCTTTCACCGAATGTCTTTCTTTCATGGGGCCAAAATGGCACTTTTTTTCTATTTGGCTAGGCTGGCGATGGGGAAAAACTAATGATCGCCATCGGGCCAGCACTTTAACCACTGTGGTGATTGCTGCAGGCATGGCCGTATTGATGATTGGCCTTTCTACTGGCAAGGGCCTACAGGAGGCGATTCATCAACGCATCACGGCGCTTCAGGGCGATGCACAGATTCGCAGTTACCATCAGCCCAACGCTTTTGAGTCAACGGCCTTTGATTGGACTACCTCCAAGCGAGCCATCCCTCCTGACATCAAACCTATTGCCATGTCCTGGAAGCAAGGCATCGTCGCCTTCGAAGGCAGCATGCAGGGTGCTCAGTGCATTGGCTACAGTCAATGGCCTCAATGGCTCAATCAGGGATTAACGCAAGGCAGCCTTCCTGAAAGTGCGGATTACATGGAGGTTTTAATTTCTGAAGACATGGCCAGGAAGCTGAACCTGGAAGTGAACGATGAGTTGCAACTGTACTTTCAACGCGAGGGCGCACAACGACCTATCATGCGTTACGCCACGCTATCCGGTCTTTTCAACACCCACATGCAAGAGTGGGATGGTCAATGGCTCATCACCCATCTTTCTCACATGCAGTTGATTCAACAGCTGGACAGCCATCAGGTGGGTGGCCTGATTTTGCATGGAGAGCAAGTGCAAACGGAGCAAGCCATGGCGAGCATCCGAGGACTTTTACCGATGAACTTAGATTTGTATCAACCTCAGCAAGACTACCCTCAGCTTTACCAATGGCTGGAACTTTTTGACACCAACACGGCCGTTTTAGCAAGCATCCTTATCATCATTGCAGCCTTCAATGCTGCCGTGGTGGTTTTTGTTTTGGTGGTCGCCAGGGCTAAGCATATTGCTATTCTTCGAACCATGGGCATGTCTGCAAGGCAAATCAATTGGGCCTTTGTGGGTCATTTGGGGCGTGATGTGGCCAAAGGATTGCTATGGGGAAACCTCATTGGCCTGGGGCTGCTTTATGCCCAATTTCAATTTCAAATCCTTGAACTTGACCCTGTCACGTATTATGTTGATCATGTGCCTGTTGCCTGGGACTGGTGGAGCTTCCTCATGGCCAATCTGCTGGTTTTCACGACAGTCACAGTAACAGCGTGGTTACCAAGCAGGATACTTGCAAAAATTCGTCCAGCAGATGTATTGAGAATGTCCTAAGGCATGTATATTTGCAGCCTCTTTGGAGCAAATGTCTTTTAGACGCTTCAATCAGGTGTGGTAGTTCAGTTGGTTAGAATATCGGCCTGTCACGCCGGGGGTCGCGGGTTCGAGTCCCGTCCACACCGCTAAAAAGCCTGCAATTTGCAGGCTTTTTTGTTGCCCGAAAATATAAAAACGCAGGTCCAATGCCAGGGGCTAACGGTCTCCCAAACACCATAGCTGGACGATCCATGCTTGCAGGGGCGAGTGGCATCGATCATGGATAGGCCATCGCAAAGTCGCGTAGGCTTTCAAGTATTAACTAGCACAAGGGTTAAAAGAAGCAATAGCCTTTAAATTTTGACTAATTTTCAGCATGAAAAACAAACACTTCCTTGGTCTGGTATTTCTCGGGCTTGGCCTATTCACTGTCAGTGCTACCATGAAAGTCTTGCATTTGCAGGGTGCTGCTTGGCTGCTAATATTTGCTGACGCCTTGCTTGCGCTTGGCCTCATTGGCCTTGCGTTCAAATCATGGTCGAGCTCCGACCGAACCTGGCTAAACCGCTAACATATCATTGTTGACAATTGCCGATTGATGGCGGCTATGTTCATCGCGTCATTCTAGTTACCCCCCCCTACCTTTGTCTCTCAGTAAATATCAACTCAATACCCTCTTACCATGGCACTCGAAATCACAGAAAGCAACTTCGAAGAACTCGTAATTAAGTCAGACAAGCCCGTCCTCGTGGACTTTTGGGCAGAATGGTGTGGACCATGCCGCATGGTAGGCCCCATCGTTGATGAACTATCCAATGATTTCGATGGGCGAGCTGTTGTAGGTAAGGTCAATGTTGATGCAGAAGGTGGCATATCTATGAAGTATGGCATTCGGAACATTCCTACCCTGTTAATTTTCAAGGACGGAGAGATCGTTGACAAGCAAGTTGGCGTGGCACCAAAGCAAGTGCTTGCTGACAAGCTTGAGGCACTCATTTAAGTGACTTCAACAGCCGTTGTTCTTGCTGGCGGCAAAGGGACCCGTCTACACGACGCCTTCCCCGGCATCGCTAAAGCCATGGTTCCCGTGGCCGGCAAACCTGTATTGGAACATCTGGTAACAACCTATAGCGCCCAAGGAATTGGGCGCTTTATTTTTGCTGTCGGTCACTTGAGTGAGCAGATCACCGGGTACTTTGGCGATGGGTCAGCATGGGGTGTTGAAATCACTTACATCCATGAGCCTGAGCCACTTGGAACAGCTGGGGCTTTACACCTCATGGGTCTTACTGAAGCCTTTTGGGTCTTTTATGGTGACACCATCAGTGACATAAACTTGAATCGCATGCATGCCTTTCATCAGGCCATGTCAGCTGATGCAACCCTGCTTGTTCACCCCAATGACCACCCTTACGACAGCGACTTGGTTGCCTGCAGCCTGGATGGCAAAGTCACCGCAGTGCATGGCAAACCCCATGCCTCTGACTTGGAAGTTCGCAACCTGGTCAACGCCGCACTTTACCTGATGGAACCTTCGGTGCTTTCTCACATACCGCAAGGCATTGCGTCTGATTTTGGTCGTGACCTATTTCCTTTGTGGGCACGGCGTTTGAACCTTGCTGCTTACTCAAGCCCTGAGTACATCAAGGACATGGGGAAACTTGAGCGCCATGAACAAGTCCAAGCTGACATCGAGAATGGCTTGGTGGCCTCTCGCAACCTCGCATTGGCCCAACGGGCCATCTTCCTGGATCGGGATGGCGTAATCAACATTGACAGTGACTTGATCAAACACCCCGATGAAATGGTTCTCTACCCTGATGCAACAAAATCCATACAAGCCTTGCATTCAGCAGGTTTTGTGGTCGTGGTTGTCACCAATCAAAGCGTGGTGGCTAGAGGCCTTACCGACCTCAAGGGCATTGAAGCCATACATGCTAGAATGGAGCGTTTACTCGCTGAAGAAGGTGCCTTTGTTGACCAGATTTCTTTCTGCCCTCACCATCCTGACAAAGGGTTCCCAGAAGAAGTCACGGCTTTCAAAGTTGAGTGCCATTGCCGCAAACCCAAGCCTGGCATGTTGCTCGATGCGGCATCACGCTTCAACATCGACTGCAGCAACAGCTGGATGGTTGGCGACTCAGAAAGAGACATCCTTGCCGGACAAGCTGCTGGCTGCCGAACCATTCGGGTGAAAACTGGGCATGGACTGAAACCATCGACGGTGGTTCCCGATGCCTATGTAGCAGGTATTTGGGAGGCAACGACGCATATATTGGCAGCCAAATAATTGGCGAAAAAGACCGACATTCGCTCTGCCATGATTATCACGCGAACCCCATTTAGAATCTCCTTCATTGGAGGAGGCAGTGACCTCCCGTCCTTTTACCGTGAGCATGGTGGCGCCGTGATCTCTACAAGCATCAACAAGTACATGTACATCTCGAGTCATGACTACTTTAATGGCGATGAAATCCGGACCAAATACTCCAAGACAGAGACGGTTAAGGCTATTGACGATCTCAACCACCCCATCCTTCGTTCCATCATGCAGCGATTGCAGGTATCAACAGGCCTTGAAGTCAGCTCCATCGCAGATGTGCCTTCCGGCACAGGCATGGGATCCAGCTCAAGCTTCACCGTTAGCACCTTGCACAACCTGATGGCAAGATTGGGTCGTGCAGATGAAGCCACGGCCTCTTGGTTAGGTAAAACCGCTTGCGATGTAGAGCTTGGTGACCTGAAGGAGCCCATTGGCAAACAAGACCAGTACGCTGCAGCCTATGGTGGACTGAATATCATCACCTTTCAACGCAACGATGACGTCGACGTCACAACCCTTGGTCTGAATGATCAGGGGATGTCTGCGTTCTCAAGCCACATCAAACTCTATTACCTAGGCAATCAGCGAAGTGCGTCACGCATCCTTGCAGAACAGAACAACAACAATGCCCTGGCAGACAAGCAAGCTGCATTGCAAGCCATGGTCAGCATGGTGCCAACCTTTGCACAGTCACTGACAGATGGGCAATTTGCTTTTTCTGGCAAGCTTCTGAATGACAACTGGGCTTTGAAACAAAGCTTGGCATCTGGCATCAGCAACCCCATGATCAGCCAGGCTTACCAAGCAGGCATCTCAGCTGGTGCCTATGGCGGCAAACTTCTCGGTGCAGGAGGTGGCGGGTTCATGCTGTTCCTGGCGTCACCCGACAAGCACAAGGCATTGGATGCGGCACTGTCCAATTTACGCCCCTTCCCTGTTGACTTAACCAGCGAAGGATCTACCGTGATTCATCAGGATGAAACAACCTAACTTGCTGGCTATGACCGCAACAAATTACCGACAACTACTCATTGAGACCTTGGAGGCATTGGACCTTCAAAGCGTCGCTGCCATGGAAGATGCCTTTGCACTAGCGCATCAATCAGGCAATCGCATTTTCACCATGGGCAACGGCGGGTCTGGCGCTAGTGCCTCCCACGCAGCTGGTGATTTCATCAAAGGCGCCTCCTACGGTTTGGATCAACGATTCAAAATGATTTGCCTCAATGACAACCTACCCTCCATGATGGCTATCGCCAACGACATTGGATGGGATGACATTTTTGTAGAGCCCCTTAAGAATTACGTGGAACCCGGTGATCTCGTGATTGGCATTTCTGGCTCAGGCAACTCACGCAATGTGCTGAAAGCGATTGCATACGCACAATCTATTGGCGCTGTAACCATAGGCATGACAGGGTTTTCAGGCGGAAAGCTTAAATCCATGGTTGACATCTCTGTTCACTCACCCGCTGATGACATGGAGGTAGCAGAAGACGTGCACATGGCCGTATTCAACATGGTAAAAAAAGGCATGATGTCACGATTGATGGGTGACAACCCCAGCATGGGAAGCACCTACGACGATCGCGTCAAGGGCTGACATTCGCTTCTGGTAAACTTGGGTTTTTTCTAATGAACCTACTTGCTCTTTCTCAGGTACTGTGTTAAAAGCACAATTTCCTGACCATCAATGCGTCCAATCACCTGTTCGGTGTTATCCAACACCAATCGGATATTTTTCACCACATCCCCTTTTTTTACAGCAACATTGCTACCCTTGACATCCAAGGTCTTGATCAGCACCAAGTTGTCACCTTGGCATATTTCACTCCCGTTGCTATCTAAGTGCTTGGGTCCAGGTAAATCGGAAGCAGACGTCGCCCATTCCATGGCGGACTCCTCCAAATAGATCATGTCCAACAAATCTTGAGGCCATCCTAAGTCACGCATGCGATCCAGCATGCGCCATGCAATGACCTTTACCGCATCCACCTCAGACCACATGCTGTCATTGAGGCTTCGCCAATGGTTGGGGTCAATTTCAGCCTCACCCTTGAGTTGGTCCATGCACGTCTTACACATGGCAAGGGCATGCGTGGGGTTATCGTCTGACCTTGGGGGGACGACATAGGTAGAGACAGCCGATTGGCTGGCACAAAGCTCGCATGCCTGATTGGCACGTTCCATCACATCTTGATTCATGGTTGGGGTAAATTATTCAAGGTTTCTTTGTAAGCCTTCATCATCTGATCAATGATTTGCTTGGCAGGTAAGATCTCCTTAAAAAGACCGCTTACCTGACCTATTTCTAATTCACCTTCATTCAAGTCGCCTTCAAACATGCCCTTTTTTGCTCGACCACGTCCAAGGAGCTCTTGCAGAGTCTCCTTGCTTGCCCCCTCATCATAGGCCTGGTTAAGGGATTGGTAGAATGGGTTATTTAGCAGTCGAACTGGCGTCAACTCCTTCAGTGTTAGCTTGGTGTCGCCTTCATTGGCCGCACAGACCGCTGTTTTGAATGCCTCATGCGCCGATGATTCCTCACTAGCAACAAAGCGTGAACCGACCTGAACACCCTGCGCACCCAAAGCCATGGACGCAGCCATGGATCGGCCATCAGCAATGCCACCTGCAGCAACAACAGGAATAGAAACTGCATCAACAACCGCAGGAACCAAAACCATGGTGGTGGTCTCATCCCTTCCATTGTGTCCACCCGCTTCAAAGCCTTCAGCAATGACCGCATCCACACCAGCAGCCTCTGCCTTTTTAGCAAAAGCCGTTGAGCTCACCACGTGCATAACCAGGATGCCATGGTCCTTGAGTTGTTGGGTGTGTTTCCTAGGGCTACCTGCACTGGTGATCACCACAGGGACTCGGTGCTTGATGCACGTTGCTAAATGCGCGTCAATATCAGGGTAAAGCAAGGGAATGTTGACGGCAAAAGGCTTGCTAGTCGACGCTTTCAATCGCGTGATGTGCTGATCCAGCACATCGGGATACATGCTGCCTGCGCCAATGGTTCCCAACCCTCCAGCCTCACTGACTGCGGCCGCCAATCTCCAACCTGAGCACCAAAGCATCCCAGCTTGAATGATGGGGTAGTCAATGCCGCAAAGGGATGTGATGGCCGTTTTCATGACTCAATGGAATGGGTTGGCTGGCAAAGGAAGTATGTCTACTTGACCTGTGATGGCATTGCTTAGTCGAAGCACCGACTGAGCTGGCATGTTTTCCAACAACAGTTTAGCTTGACCTTGTGGTAAATGGTACCTAGCCAGGTTCCTTCCGTCAATCGACAAGCGTTCAACAACAATGTCCGCGTCCACATGCGTTCGCTGCAACCACAGGCCGGCTAAACCTTCACTGAACCACCATGAAGGCAAAGACGTTGATTCATCCAAGCCCAATATATTGAGAAGCACCAAATGGAAATTGGGAATCCCCCAGCCCATCAAGGTATCCGGCTGGCTTGCGTGTGAACTGACATTTTTTACAGATTGCATGATAGATTGGATATCATAGCTGCTTTGATTGGCAATAACCGCTTGCAAAACCGTTGCCATGGCACCACAGAGAATGGGTGACGAAAAACTGGTACCGTTGCTTGTGGTCACCTGCCCTGCACTGTTAATTACGGCGGACCCAGCTCCCATGGTGGCTAAATCTGGCTTGATTCTACCATCCGACGTGGGTCCTTGACTGCTGAATCCTGCCCGCAATCCATTGCCATCAACAGCGCCAGCGGTTAAAATCGAATCAGCATCTGCTGGGGCGGTGATATGTCTCCATGCACCACCGCCTTCATTGCCAGCAGCCACGACCACAATGATGCCTTTTCTGGCCGCCATATTTGCAGCAATGGAGATGGGTGTTGTGCGTCCATCCATGTCTGCATAGCTGTGATTGTTCGTGCTGTCATCAAAGGTGCTATACCCTAAGGATGTATTGATCAAGTCTGCTCCCAATGAATCTGCCCATTCAGCTGCACGGATCCAATTGTCTTCTTCTGCAAGGGTTTCACTAGCGACATCCTCCGTGCGAAACAAGGAGTAGGATGCCTTGGGCGCTGTACCTACCAAGGTGGCATCCAAATCTGCGCACATGGTGCTAAGCACAGCTGTTCCATGACCTGATCCGTGGAAGACGTTGCTGTCTCCATCCACGAAATCATGCACATAGAGCAGTCGACTTTGACTCCACATGCTGGTAAATGCAGCATGCATTTCAACCCCAGTGAATCCAGCATCCATCACCGCAATGTGGATCCCTTGGCCTTCATAACCCGCATTGTGCATGTACTGCATGTCAATTTGCTGTGTCTGGGTGGTCGCAAGACCATAATTGTAGCTCATGGTGCCATCCATCAATTGCAAGTGAGCAACAGGCTTCATGTCAATCACCCTATCCATGGCTGCAATGCGCTGCATTTGTTCTTTTGTGCCAATCACGGAAACTGCCCGCAACCAGCGTGAGCTGCAGCGAATTTTAACACCCGTCGACGCAATGCGCTTCACATCCATTGGGTTTAAAGGGTAATCCGTTGCTGATAGGGCAATGCCCTGATTCACACGTCGCTGCATGGCGGCATCTGACAAAGCAGGTGCTCCCAGATGGGTTTGATCCTCCTGAATAAAAACCCACATCTGTTGGTTTTGTGCTGACAAAAGGCTTGACAAGGTCAAGATCAAGGTTGCGATGGCAGTTTTCATGGGTTGCAGATTGCTGGTTAATGTTCGTTGAGCGGGCTAACCGTGGATAACCCCAGAGCCAATCAACGTGTTCTTGTCGTACCATGCAGCAAATTGGCCTGCTGCAACGGCTTTTTGTGGCTCATTAAAGGTGATTTGCATGCCTTGCTTGTCAATCAGCATGGTCGCCTTGAAGAGGGGCTGTCGGTACCTGAATCGGAGCAGGATACTTCGCTCCTCACCTAAGGCTAGGGCTTTGTCTGGTTCAACCCAGTGTATGTCCTTGCCGTCGATGCGCAAACCTTTGCGCAACAAACCCGGGTGCGACTCCCCTTGCCCTACATAGATGACATTGCGTGTCGTGTCCGTTGCAATCACAAAAAGCGGCTCCGCTTTCCCTCCAACCAACAGGCCCTTTCGCTGACCGATAGTGAAGAAATGGGCACCTTGGTGCTGCCCCACCACCTTGCCGTCCTCAGGTGACAATGGCCACTTTTGACCAATAGCGGTTACGTTGAAGCCTTGCCAGTCAGGTGCAATTTCAACAATGTCCCCTTGCTTGACTTCAAGTTGTTGCTGAAGAAAGTCTGGCAACCTCACCTTGCCAATGAAGCAGAGGCCCTGTGAGTCCTTCTTGTCCGCTGTCACTAAATCCAATGACTTCGCCAATGCCCTGACCTCAGATTTTTGCATGTCACCAATGGGGAAAAGGGCATGCTTGAGTTGATCCTGATTGAGCTGACACAAGAAATAGCTTTGATCTTTGTTGAGATCCGCACCTGCATTCAGGTGATACACACCGTCATCAGATAGGGTTTTCTGTACATAATGCCCAGTTGCCACATGGGATGCTCCCAGTTTCAATGCCTCTTGAAGGAAGAGGTCAAATTTTACTTCCCGATTGCACAGCACATCTGGGTTGGGTGTCCGGCCTGACTGGTATTCTGCAAACATGTAATCCACAATGCGTGTTTTGTAGTCAGCACTCATGTCCACCACCTGAAAGGGGATATTCAACTTTTCAGCTACCAACAATGCATCATTGGAATCTTCAATCCATGGACAATCCTCATCAAGAATCACCGAATCATCCACCCAATTGCGCATGAACAGGCCTATAACCTCATGACCTTGCTCAACAAGCAGGTGAGCCGCAACCGATGAATCTACGCCCCCTGAGAGACCCACAACCACTCTAGCCATTGTTGTATAGTTTGGTGGACTTCAATCTGCCTGATCGGTATTGCTCGGACTTCACTGCCTTGCCCCGTTCAAAGAACAGCCACTTACCGACCCTGCGACCATCCAGGTATTGACCAGAAATTGCCAATCTTTCATCGGCATCAAATTGTTTCCATGGACCATTCAACATGCCCTTTGCATGGTTTGTTGCGCGAACCTTGTTGCCAATTTCATCTTGTCGAAGCCAAGTCCCTTGCTTCTCGCCATCAATCATTTGACCTGACTCAAGCAAAGCGCCATTGGGGAAAAACACTTGCTGTAAACCAGTGCGCTGACCTGCCAGATAGTGCTCCTTTGCCATCACATGACCACGGCCATCATGCATGACCCAGAGGCCATCTTTGACATTTGGACTAGTGTACTGACCTTCAGCAATCAATTGACCGCGTTCATTGAACATTTTCACCTCAATAGGGCCCACGACATCAGGGTAAGACATCACTGAACGCGGGTAGCCATTGCGGTGGAAATGCATGAATTCTCCCAACGGTTTACCCATGACAAATTGCCCACGGTAACGCACGGCCTTGCTGTCCTCATAGGACACAACCCATGGGCCATCTTTTTTGCCATCAACCAAGGTGTTCTGCCCCTGCAATGGAAGCATGATCAAGGAGAGAAACACAAACACAATGGATTTCATTAGAGGCATGTTATTGGGTTTTAACAGCGGTATGGAAGTGATGCAAGGTATCGAGTTCTTTCAACAACTCCTTGGTTATGTCTACCCGGTATGCCGTGCACCGAAGATCTGAATGGGTGCGGCTTTGTGGATCAAAGACCACAAAATTCACCAATTTCTTGCCTTCATGCTGCTGGAATATAGCGGCCAATGCGGTCCATGATTCAGGCTGAAGGTCTTGAATTTCAACCATGATGGTTAAGCTCACTGCCCGCTTGCCCATCACCTCAGACAACAGCTCAATGCCATTGACTTCTGAGCGCAATCGGGCGTTGTCATCCTTTGCCCATCCAGGCTTCTGTACTCGGCCACGAACGATCACCATCAAATCCTCCATGATGTAGGCTTTGAAGGTGATAAAGTCTTTGCCAAAAATCACAAACTCATGGCTCCCTTCCGCATCTTCCAAGGTGAAAGAGCCCATTTCCTTGCCGTTTTTGGTCAATCGGATGTTTGGTTTGGTTACGATGCCCGCAACCGTGAAGTCTCGGTAACCCCCTGAACCCACAAATGCCGTCAAATCTTCTAAATCAGACAAGCGATGCTTGCGGAATGTTTTGATTTCATAGGTGTAATTATCCAAGGGGTGCGCACTCAGGAAAATGCCATTGACATTCTTTTCCCGCTTGAGCATTTCCAATTGATTCCAAGCTTCAACCACTGGCATGGCAGGCTCTGGCATATCTGCACCACCATTCGCATCGCCAAACAAACTGACCTGAGCTGAATTCTCAGCCTCTTGGTGAGCCTGACCATAGCGACGGATTTTCTCCAAAAAGGGCTTACCCCCTAGCGATGTGTCAAAAAATGCAGCCCGATTGGCCTGCTCAAAACCATCAAAGGCCCCACCTAAAGCCAGCGCTTCCCATGTGCCTTTGTTAACCATCCGCATGTCCACACGCCTAGCTAGGTCAAAGACCGATTTAAAAGGCCCATCCTTGAGTCGCTGTTCCACCAAATGGTCCACTGCGCCAGCACCAACACCGCGCATGCCAAGCATACCAAACCTGATAGCACCTTGATCATTGACCGTAAACTCACCTACGGATTCATTGACATCTGGACCCTTCACGTCCAAGCGCATTCGCTTGCATTCTTCCATGAAGAAAGCCACCTGCTTGATGTCCTTCATGTTGTTGGACAACACAGCAGATAGGTATTCTGCGGGGAAATTGGCCTTGAGGTAGGCTGTCTGATAGGCAATCCACGCATAGCAAGTGGAGTGAGACTTGTTGAAGGCATAGGACGCAAAAGCCTCCCAGTCTTTCCATATTTTTTCCAGTATCACGATATCATGACCGCGTTCTGTGCCGCCTTCCATGAACATGGGCTTCATCTCATCCAATACAGACTTGATCTTCTTGCCCATGGCTTTGCGTAGTTTATCGGCTTGACCCTTGGTGAATCCTGCCAACTTTTGAGAAAGCAACATGACCTGCTCCTGGTAAACGGTGATGCCATAAGTCTCCTCCAGGTACTCCTTCATGTCTGCCAGGTCATATTGGATCTCCTCAGTGCCCAGTTTCCTTCGAATGAAGCTAGGGATATACTCAATGGGTCCTGGTCGATACAAGGCATTCATGGCAATCAAATCACCAAAGACTGACGGCTTCAAGTCCTTGAGATGCTTTTGCATACCCGGTGATTCATACTGAAAGATGCCCACTGTCTCGCCGCGTTGAAATAAGTTATAGGTGGCTTCATCGTCCAGTGGCACCGTATCCATATCCAAGGTCTTGCCATGGCGCTCTTTCACCAACAACACCGAATCCTTGATGATGGTTAAGGTTTTTAACCCCAAGAAATCCATCTTGAGCAAACCAGCATCCTCTACCACTGCATTGTCAAACTGCGTACACCACATGTCTGAATCCTTTGCCCGTGCAATGGGGATTAAGTCCCTGATGTCCGATGGCGTGATGATGACGCCACAGGCATGGATGCCCGTGTTACGCATCGAACCTTCCAGTTCTTTTGCCAGGTTCAATGTCTCTGCAGCCCGGTCATTGCCTCCGGCCATGGTCCGCAAGCCCTTGGCTTTTTCATAATCCTCACCATGGTAGGTGGATTTGATGAATGCCTCATCCCCGGTAAGCAAGAGCTTCAGGGATTTGGTGTCTGGCGTTGCCTTGGTCAATCGATCTGCCTCGTCAAAGGGCAATTCCAATGCCCGCGCAGCATCTTTGATGGCAGATTTTGCTGCCATGCTGCCATAGGTAATGATTTGCGCCACCTGGCTTGAACCATATTTGTCAATCACATACTGAATGACCTTATCGCGGCCTTTGTCATCAAAATCAATGTCGATATCAGGCAGGCTAATTCGGTCAGGGTTCAAGAATCGCTCAAATAGCAATTGGTAAGCGATGGGATCCACATTGGTGATGCCCGTGCAATATGCAACTGCAGAACCCGCAGCAGATCCACGACCCGGCCCCACACTGACACCCATGTCTCTGGCAACATTACAGAAATCTTGAACGATCAAGAAATACCCTGGATAACCAGTTTTAGCAATGGTTTCAAGCTCAAATTCTAGTCGCTCCTTGATCTCATCCGTGATGACGCTGTAGCGCTTTTTCGCACCCAGGTATGTCAAATGCTTGAGGTAGGCATTCTCTCCTCGCTTGCCTGCATCTGCCTTGTCCTCTGCAACCAAGAAATCCTCAGGAATATCAAAAGCTGGCAACAACACCTCCCTTGCAAGGGTGAAGGGTTCAACTTTAGCCAATACATCAGACAGATTATTCAGGGCTTCTGGCAGGTCAGCAAATGCTTGATGCATTTCAGCTTGTGACTTGAGGTAAAACTGATCATTGGCAAAGCCATAACGGAACCCTCGACCCTTACCAATGGGTGTTGAACGCTTTACATTGTCCTTCACACAAAGCAAAATGTCATGCGCTTCTGACTGTGACTGATTCACATAGAATGCATTGTTTGCAGCAACCATTTTGACTTGGTGCTTGGCACAGAACCTCAACAGAACCTCATTGACCACATCCTCATCAGGCAGGCCATGGCGATTGATTTCTGCATAAAAATCTTCTCCAAATTGCTCCTTCCACCAAATGAAAGCCTCTTCAGCCTGGGACTCACCAACCTCCAAAATCAACTTAGGCACCTCACCATGCAAACCACCCGTTGTCACCATGACATGTTCCTTGTGTGCCAGCAAGGCTTCACGGTCGATGCGAGGCAGGTAATAGAACCCCTCAATGTAGGCCAATGAGCTGAGCTTGGCTAAATGATGGAAGCCTGCCTTGTTCTTTGCCAACAGAGGGATTTGGAAACCATCATCTTTGGTGCTTTTATCCCGCAAATCCCTGCACAGAAAAACTTCCATGCCAACAATGCCAACCATGGGCCTCTCCCCATCTGGCAATTGTTTGTTGTGCTTTGCAATGCCCTCCACAAACTGGAATGCACCCATCATGTTGCCAAGGTCTGTGATGGCAAGGGCTGGCTGACCATCAGAAGCAGCCTGAGCAATCATTTCAGGTATTTTTGACGTGGCTTGCAGCACAGAAAACTGGCTGTGTGTGTGAACGTGGAAAAAAGGGCTGTTCTCTACAAGCGCCAATTTTTCATCGGTTTTGATGGCTGCTGGCTGGTCAACTTGCTCAACCAAGTCTGCACTGGCTGCTTTGAGGTTGATGTGCTTCAATCCTACTTTTTCAATGGGGTCAGGATGCGCTAACACATAAGCATTGAGTTGATCAATGGCTAGACCAAGATCTGCTGCTGTCCACAATCGACGGCGAACCAATTCAAAAAAGGACCTTGCCGTGGCCTCAACATCTGCCGTTGCATTGTGTGCATCCGCAAAGTCCTCCCCAAAGAGGTGGTGGTGTAGTTCACCCAATTTGGGGGTTTTGAAGCGCCCACCTCGACCGCCAGGTAGCTGGGTGATATCCGCTGTCACCTGGGTGCAGGTGTCCATGACCTTCATCGACAGCATCGGTGAATTAATCTTTGCTCTGTGGTACTCAGCCCCCATCACATTGAGGTCAAATCTCAGGTTATGACCCACCAGCACCTTGCACTGTGCCATTGCCTTTTCAAATGCAGACCAAACTTGAGCAGCTGGCAATCCATCTTTTGCTGCCAAGGCGGTGGAAATACCATGAATTTTTTCCGAATTGAAAGGGATATTGTACCCCTCTGGCTTGATTAGAAAAGCCTCTGACTCAAGCAATTCACCATCTGGCCCATGGAGCTGCCAAGCCAATTGAACCACCCGTGGCCAATTGTCTACATCCTCAATCGGAGCCTTCCAATTGCGAGGAAGTCCAGTGGTTTCAGTGTCAAATATCAGATACATTGCGAGGGTTTAAGGTACAATGACCCATGACCTCGTCAATGGATTGTGCATAACCTAAAAATAATTCAGACAAGGCTACTTAGATGCCTCTATATCAGGGTTCTTGCACTTGTCGTCAGCTGATGCGCCGCAGTATGAACAAGCTTCACCTTCGGTGCTCAAAAAGGGAGAATTGCTGGCGCATGTGCCATTAAAGGTTCCGTCTTTCTTGGCCCAAATTTTAACTGCCATACCCAGTATTCCTAGACCTAATAGGCAAATTGCAAGCAGGACAACTTTCAGCATCAACATGGTACAAATTTACCGCAGAATAGCTGACAAATCGTAGTCGGATGCCCCAACAATCTCAACCTCCACAAAGCTGCCTGACTTTAGGTGTATATCCCCTGACTGTAGATGAATTTCATTGTCCACATCCGGGCTGTCATGTTGGCTTCTGCATATGGTCAGCTCGCCCTCTTGTCGATCAACCAGGCAGATCATGCGCTGGCCAACCAAGGATTGGTTGCGCTCCAATGAGATGTCCCTTTGTGCATTCATGATGGCTTCCTGCCGGGTCAATTTAACCTCATGATCCACATCATCCTCCAAAGCAAAGGCATGGGTGTTTTCTTCATGGCTGTAGGTGAACACACCCAACCTCTCAAAACGCTGGGATTTCACCCAAGCTAAAAGGGTGGCAAAATCTTCCTCCGTCTCCCCAGGGTAGCCAACAATTAGCGTGCTGCGTATGGCCATATCTGGAACCGTGGCACGCATGTTTGCCAGCAATGCATTGGTTTTCTTCATGGTCGTTCCTCGACGCATGCTCTTTAGAACAGGATCAGAAATGTGCTGCAAAGGAATATCAATGTAATTGCAAACCTTGTCATTGTCGGCAATCACTGACAAGACATCCTCAGGGAACCCCGATGGGTACAGATAGTGCAATCGGATCCAGGCGATGCCCTCAACTTCTGAAAGCCTTGTGATTAATTCAGCCAGGTTTCGCTTCTTGTAAATGTCCAGTCCATAATACGTGAGATCCTGAGCAATAAGGATCAACTCAACCACCCCCTTGGCAGCCAATTTCTCTGTTTCAATAACCAAATCCTCGATAGGCTTAGATATGTGTTTGCCGCGCATCAAGGGAATGGCACAAAAAGAACAGGGGCGATCACAGCCCTCAGCAATCTTCAAATAGGCGTAATGCTGTGGCGTGGTCACCAAGCGCTCACCCACCAATTCTTTTTGGTAGTCTGCACCCAAAGCCTTGAGCAATAGCGGCAAATCCCGGGTACCAAAGTAGCGATCGACATCGGGTATTTCCACTTCAAGGTCAGACATATACCTTTCTGAAAGGCAGCCAGTTACAAACACCTTCTCAATATCTCCACGCTCCTTTGCCCTGACGGCATCAAGGATGGTGTCAATGCTTTCTTGTTTGGCATTATCAATGAAACCGCAGGTGTTAACCACCACAATTTCACCTTCCTTTTCATGAACGACCTCTTTGCCATTGGCTTGGAGTTGGCCCATCAGAACTTCCGAATCGTGCAGGTTTTTTGAACAGCCCAATGTGATCACATTGATGACTTGCTTCTTTGTTGATCGTGCGCGCATGCCTTAGAATTTCAAATGCCTCACGGATTGCCCCTGATTGGCTACCTCAAGCAAGGCCTCAACGCCTAAGGAGATGTGGTCATCCACAAAGTGTGCAGAGACTTTTTTGTCGCTTTGATTGGTTTTAACACCTTCAGGTACCATGGGTTGATCTGAAACCAAGAGCAATGCCCCTAAAGGGATTTGGTTGGCAAATCCCGCGGTGAACAAGGTGGCCGTTTCCATATCAATAGCCATCGCGCGGACATCCGTTAAATAGGTTTTGAATACCTCATCATGCTCCCATACCCTTCGGTTGGTTGTATAGACTGTGCCTGTCCAGTAATCCATCGCTCGGTTGCGAATGATGTGTGAAACTGCACGTTGAATCATGAAGGCTGGCAAGGCTGGCACTTCTGGGGGGAAATAGGCATTGGATGTCCCTTCACCCCTGATGGCTCCAATGGGTAGAATGAAATCACCAACGACTGTTCGCTTTTTTAAACCGCCACATTTGCCCAGGAAAAGCACAGCTTTTGGCGCAATGGCTGAAAGCAAATCTGAAATTGTCGCTGCATTAGGGCTCCCCATCCCAAAATTGATGATGGTGATGCCTTCTGCTGTTGCGCAGGACATGGGATGATCCTCGCCAACGATGGGAACACCGTAAGTCTCAGCAAATCGGTTGACATAATCGCTGAAATTGGTCAACAGAATGTAGCTTTCAAAATCCTCCAAGTCCATGCCTGTGTAGCGTGGAAGCCAGTTTTTAGTGATCTCTTCTTTGTTGTTCATCTTTTCAATCGTTTGCGTTCAATAATTCTTCAATGTAAGCCTTTGCGTCAAAAGATTGCAAATCTTCAGCTGCCTCACCCACGCCAATGAAACGCACTGGTATGTGGAGTTTGCTTGCAATGGCTAATGCCACACCGCCTCGCGCTGTTCCGTCCATTTTTGTAAGGATCAAGCCATCCACACTTGTCACCTTTGAAAATTCCACGGCCTGGTTCACGGCATTCTGTCCTGTGGATGCATCGAGAACCAACAGCACCTCATGGGGTGCGTCTGGCAGCACTTTTGCCATGACGCGTTTGATTTTCGCTAACTCATTCATCAGGTTGACCTTGTTGTGTAGTCGGCCTGCTGTGTCAACAAACACACGATCAATGCCCTCATTGACGGCTGATTCAACAGCAGCAAATGCCACTGCAGCAGGATCAGTGTGCATGCCTTTTTCAATAAAGCTTGCACCACTTCTTTCAGCCCAGATTCTTAGCTGATCAACTGCCGCTGCACGAAAGGTGTCTGCAGCACCCAGCAGGACTGATTGCCCTTGTTGCTTATAAAAGTTTGCCAATTTGCCAATTGTTGTGGTTTTCCCAACCCCATTGACGCCAACAACCAAGGTTACGTGTGGCCTACTGCCCTTGAATGCCTCAACAGGTGCTTTCACACTGCCCCAGGCTTCCAGCTGGATGAGCAATGCCTCTCGTATCAAGGTTTGCAATTCTTTCGCACCGAGGTATTGCTTCTCAGCAACTCGTGCTTCAATGACTTCAATCAGCTCAACGGCTGTGTCAACACCCACATCCGAAGCGATCAATGCCTCCTCAATGCGATCAAGGACATCGTCGTCGATGCGGCTGCGTCCAGCCACAGCACGTGACAATTTCCCAAGCAGGGAATCTCTCGTTTTTGTTAATCCAAACAAAGCCATTGTCTCAAGTTAAAAAAAAGCCGCTCATTTGAGCGGCTTTTCAATGATTTATTCAATTCCAACTCAGGAATTGAAGAATTCTTTCACGTTGTCCTTAGGCATGATGCGTTGCTCATAGCCATAACCACCTTTGGCGGTTTTAACAATCTTGACCGCTTTGGTGTAAAGCGTGGCGCCTTCTTTCTTTAATGTTGCTACTACTTTCTTAGCCATGGCTTATTTAATTTCTTTGTGCATCGTCATCTTCTTCAAGATGGGGTTGTACTTTTTAATTTCCATACGATCAGGTGTATTCTTTTTATTCTTCGTTGTGATGTAACGTGACGTACCTGGCTTGCCACTGTCCTTGTGCTCTGTGCACTCAAGGATTACTTGAACTCGGTTTCCTTTCTTAGCCATGATTCAATTATTGAGCGATTTTGATGCCGTTTGCGCGGGCCTCAGACAACACAACCTCGATACCTTTCTTGTCAATGGTTTTCAAGGTTGAAGCAGAAACACGCAAGGTGATCCACTTCTCTTCTGAAGGCACATAAAAGCGCTTTCGCATCAAGTTCACATTGAACTTTCGCTTATTTTTCTTGTTTGAAAAGGAGACGTTGTTTCCAACCATGGCCTTCTTTCCACTGATTTCACATACTCGCGACATGCTGCGGGGGGTTTTATTTGTCCTCTTTTAGAGGTGTGCAAAGATAGGGCAAAGTGCACATGCTGCAAAAGGTCTGGCCGAGTTTATTTCTCATCCATTAAAGCCCAACGCAACTCATGAAGCAATGCATTGACTGAACGCTCAACAATTGCCTGACGATGGGAGCCAAATGCCATTTGCTTTGACCAATGAAATCCGGGGCCTTCGATGGCCAACCATACTGTTCCAACTGGCTTATTATCAGTGCCCCCGCCAGGACCAGCTATGCCGCTGCTGGCAAGCCCCCAGTCAGTACCTAGGCGTTTACGAACACCCTTTGCCATCTGCACAACCACTTGGCGACTTACCGCGCCATGCATCATGATATCCGCTTGATTCACACCCAAAGTTTTCACCTTGACAGCGTTGGCGTACGAGACAATGGCACCATGAAAGTAGGTAGAAGAGCCTGGTATGGCAGTGATGGCTGATGACACTGCACCTCCTGTGCAGCTCTCTGCCACAGACAGAGTCTGCCCCTTAGCTTGAAGCAATGTGCCAACCACAGCAGCCAGTGGGCTTTCGTCTTCAGAAAACAACCAATGACCCAATGCCACACGAATAACTGCTGCATACTGTTCCATTTCCTCAAGACAAACTGCCTTCTCATTGAGGTCTGACTGACACCTCAACTGCAATCTAACCAAGCCCTTGGCGGGCAAATAGGCCAAACTGAATGACTCTGACAAGGATGACTCAAGGTCTTTAAGGCGCATCGCAAGGTCAGATTCTGGCAATCCATGAACCCAGAAATGCCGCCGATCAAGCCATTGGTTCACTGATTGCGCGATGAGGGGCAAAACATGGTCATGCATCAAACGCTTCATCTCAAATGGCACACCAGGTAAATTCACCATGAACTTGCCTTGGTGCTGCCATAGCATGCCTGGCGCTGTGCCTACAGGGTTGTGAAGCACTGTGGCTTTGCTCGGGAAATTGGCTTGCTCCAGATTCATGTCATTGGCCTTGCGACCTAAGCTTGCAAACAAGGCCTGTATGTGCTCCATGATAGCTTGCTGATGCACAAGGACATCTTTCATGTAGTCCACCATCACAGTTTTGGTGATGTCATCATTGGTTGGCCCTAAGCCACCAGTGATGATAACCCAATCAGCATCCATTTGAACCTGATCCAAGGCAGTGATCAAGGCATCGCTTCGATCTGCAATAGCTGTGGCCCGAATCACAGAGGCACCAATGGCCCCCAGAGACTCCCCCAACCAAGCCGTGTGTGTGTTCACTGTTTGCCCAGATAAGAGCTCATCGCCGACATGAATCAATTCAACCTTCATGGTGCAAAGTTATTATTATACCTTCCCCTTATGCAATGGAACATTCCTATCAGTAAACACCTGCAACACGGTGAACTCAATCTAGAAGATAAAGCACTGGTAGACAGAGCTATTGCTGATCTTCCTAATGCTTACGCTCCCTACAGCAACTTCAGGGTGTCAGCAGCTATTCGCCTGGATAATGGCAGTATCCTTTCAGGCTGTAACCAAGAAAACAGCTCCTTTCCTGTAGGTATCTGCGCAGAACGCGTAGTGCTCTCCGCAGTGCATGCCAGCCATCCTGGCTCCAAGGTTTTGTCTATGGCCATTGTTTGCAATGATGGCAGAGAAGGCCCCCTCGAACCCACCGCGCCTTGTGGCATGTGTCGCCAAGCCTTGAGTGATCAGGTTAGCCGGCAGTCAACTGGCATGCGTTTGATTTTATCCACCATCAATGGGCCGACATGGGTCCTTGATGAAGCCTCTGACCTGCTGCCCTTTCGCTTTGATTTCAAGCAATGACCACGGCATGTCGGTGAGTTGATGTAACTTATCTGCATGCTAGAAGTGTGTATATTCTCCCTTGAGGACGCATTCACCGCAGCCCATGCCGGCGCGCAACGCCTTGAAATATGCAGCAATGTGTCGGCGGGTGGTTTGACTCCACCTACAGAATGGGTGTTTGTTCTCAAACAAACATTGACCATCCCTTTGGTGGCCATGGCCAGGCATCGTGGCGGATCCTTTGTGTACACAGATGAAGACTGGGTTTTAACCACCAAAAATGCAGAAAATCTCCGCATGCACGGCGCTGACGCCATTGTTTTTGGTGGTCTTAAAGCAGATGGCACCCTGAATTTTGACCAATGCAAGAAACTCAATGACAACTTAGGTATTCCCACGGTATTGCATCGGGCCTTTGATGCCACGCCATCCCCAAAAGATACCCTAGAGGCAGCCATCGAAGCGGGATTCAGCCGCATCCTGACTGGTATCGGTAGTCATTCCATGGATCAATTGCAGGCCCTGCAAAAACAAGCCGATGGCCGCATCCAGTTGATACCTGCTGGTGGCATCAGACAGGGCAATGCACAGCGCTACCTATCAATTGGGCTTGAGCAACTCCACTCATCTGCCATCACGCAAAAAGGTCATGGTGTTAACGCCAAAGAAGTGCATGCACTGATCGCTTGCATGGCAAACAATCAACACCTTCAGCTCAGCAAATAGGGGGCGTCAATAAGGGTGGATCCATTCGATGAATGGACAGCGTACTGAAAGCCTTTTTGAAGGGAGTAGCCGCCAACGCGACCTTGCACATCCATGGCAATAAAGCCTATCTGTGTGTGCTTCAAGTCAGCACCTCGCTTCACAAACAGCTGATGGATTTTTTTCACCGCCTTTTCACAAGCGACCTGCG
Source organism: uncultured Flavobacteriales bacterium (assembly GCA_963925545.1). Lineage (GTDB taxonomy): Bacteria > Bacteroidota > Bacteroidia > Flavobacteriales > Schleiferiaceae > TMED14. The sequence continues at coordinate 136,340 of CAWUSA010000006.1, forward strand.
GACTGTGTCCACGTTCCATTTCAGAAACCACCCGGTAGGATCCGACCACCCGAATCACCTCTTCCCCATGCCCTGTGGCTGTAGCAGCTCCCACGTCACCATCCACATAGAGGCCTGCACCAATGATGGGACTATCCCCCACCCTGCCACGCATCTTGTAGGCCATACCGCTTGTTGTGCACATACCAGCTAAATGCCCGTTGGCATCCATGGAGAGTTGCCCAATGGTGTCATGGTTTTCAACATTTACTATCGGTTGGTATTGATTTTCCGCCTTCCAGCTTTCCCAGTCTTTGATGGATGCTTCAACCAATAGGTTTTCCAAGGGGAAACCCATCTCAATGGCAAAGGCACGCGCACCCTCTCCCACCAGCATCACATGAGGTGTTTGCTCCATCACAGCTCGCGCCAATGAACTGACGTGCACAATGTCTTCAACAGCTGCCACAGAGCCAATATTCCCCATATGATCCATGCAGCAAGCATCCAAGGTCACCACACCATCTCGGTCTGGCCGACCACCCATGCCGACAGATCGCTCGTTGGGGTCGGCTTCGCACAGCTTCACGGCAGCCTCCGTAGCGTCAAGGGCTGATGCCCCCTGTTCCATCATGGCGATGGCCTTTGCAGTGGTCTTCTCACCAAAACGCCATGTAGCAATGGAGATGGGTTTGTTAACCTGTCTTGGGTCTTGTGTCAGCAGGCTGCCTTCTGCCTGGAGTACGGGGAGGCTGGCTGCGCCTGCTCCCATGAGTTTAAGAAAATCAATGCGCTTCATGTAGGTGATGTGTTGCTTGGTTCCAATGCAGTTGATCCATGCGTTGCGCATGGTATTGCAGTGCTTGATCAAAGGTGGCCGAATCCCTGGCACCAGACCAGAGGATTTCTGCCAATGCAGATGCGCGAGGCTGAACCATGTATTCAACATGTTCAGGCGTCTCCATGTATTCAGTCCACACGTTGCCTTGTGCTCCAATGATGAAGGCTGACACTGAGCTGTCATTTGAGAGGGGTTGGTAGGCGTAGACATCCCAAAGGCTGTTGTGACCACCAATAGCATGAGGCTCTTGACTAGGGTCTGACTGGTAATGGTCAAAGTACAATGGCTTGCCTGGTGTCATGACCACCTCATGGCCCATTGAAGCTGCAGCTAAGCCACCCTTTTCGCCACGCCAGGACATGACCTTTGCATTTGGCGCCAGCCCACCTTCAAGAATCTCGTCCCACCCGATGATGTCCCTGCCGCGTTGATTGACATGCTTTTCAATGCGTTGAATGAAATAGCTCTGAAGCTGGTGCTCATTATCCAGCCCCTCTGCCACCATGCGCTGTTGACAGGCAGCACAGGTTTCCCATCGAGCCTTGGGTGACTCATCTCCGCCAATGTGAATAACCTTGGAAGGGAAAAGGTCCATGACTTCATCCAAGACCGTGGTCAAGAAGTCAAAAACAGAATCCTTGCCGGCACAGTAAACATCTTCAAAGACCCCCCAGCCCGTGGCGACAGGAAGGCTCTCAGATTGGCAACTCAACCATGGGTAGGCAGCGATGGCCGCCCTGGAGTGGCCGGGCAGTTCAATCTCTGGAATCACTTCGATGCCCAGCGATGTCGCATAAGCAACCACCTCACGGATGTCATCCTGGCTGTAGAAGCCGCCATACGTTGTTGAGTCAAATCGCTGATCGCTGTATGGTCCGATTTGTGACGCCTCACGCCATGCACCGACATCGGTTAGCAAGGGGTAAGCTTCAATGGCGATACGCCAACCTTGATCCTCCGTTAAATGCCAATGGAATCGGTTGAATTTGTGAAATGCCAGGTTATCTAGGTATTTCTTGATGAAACTCACATCAAAAAAATGCCGGCACACATCCAAATGCATCCCGCGGTAAGCATGCAAGGGGCGGTCAGTGATTTGCAAAAGGGGCCAGTGAAAGCCCGGCTGTAAACTGCCGTTGAAATCCTCAGACCAAAAATCTGTAGGGGTTAACTGTCGCAACGTTTGCAAACCATTCATCAAGCCTTGCTGGTCTCCAAAGCGAAGAGCCACTCCATCAGCCTCAATGCGCAGGTCATATGACCCTTCATTTTCAGCAAAATCCTGGTCATTATCAAGCCAAAGATGGCTGCTGGCTTTTGCCAAGGTCTGCTCCCCGGGATTGGCCAATTGCTCTGACAAACCAAGGTCTGCAAACCATGTAGCTATCCAAGATTGACTCGCCTCTGTGCATGCGTCAAAACCATGAACCATGAGGTGATTCACAGGCCCCATGAACCCATCCACGACATGCAGTTCACTCGGCGCAGGAATCAATGACGTTGGATCCACTGTGTCAATGACAGAATCCGTCACCTGGGGTGATTGGCAGCTAAGTGCGCTGCATCCAATCACAAGGACTAAGAGGGGGAAAAATTGATGTGGCCATTTCATCTCAACAATATCGGAAGAAAAGCCCTGTGGTTTCAAAGTCAATGAATAAGCCAACCATGAACACCCTGACATGGATAAAGATTAACCTAAAACGTGTAGCGAATTGAGAAGATCATATTTCGACCGGCAGCATTGATGCCTGATGCAAAGGTCCGGTATTGCAAATCAGTTAGGTTCTGAATGCCACTTTGAAAATACCAACCTTGCTTGAGGCGCATCGAGAGATGCACGTTCACAGTCTGCCATGCAGGCATACCAGCTGGCGTGGCATAACGGGCATTGTCCTCCCCTGTTAACAGGTACTCATCGATGTGCTTCCATCCTGCACCCAAAAGGAACAAGTCAGCCCTAAAAATACCCTTGGTGTAATTCAATGAGGCCTTGTATGTCATCGGCGGGATATGGTCCATTGGCATGACTTTCATGTCTTGAGAAAGCATCCGCCCCTTGACCAAGTGCATGTTACCCTCTGCCTTCCATTCGCGGCTGAACACATGCATGGCTGAAGCGGAAAAACCTAACAGGTAAGCATGACCCATGTTGGTTTGTGACAAGACTTGAGACATCTCACCATTGTACACAATGGAATCGCTGCCATACAAGCCTGAAGGCTGTATCACCAAGGCATCGGTTAAAGAGGTGCTGAATACGTGAAGCTCATAATTGCTGCCCTTGTCAAAGACCTTGGTTTTAGACAACTCCAAGGTGAACGCTTGCTCTGGACGTAAATAGGGGTTAGGGACAATGATTCGACCTGGTGAGGTGTTGAACACTTTAGCTACATCATCAATGTTTGGGGCTCGAAAGCCTGTGGTTGCTGAAGCTGTGTATTTCAATCGATCATGCGGGGAATAAATCGCCCCCATGCTACCTGATGCAACGGGCATGGCTTGGTATATGTACTGGAAGGGGAAAGGAAAGAACGTGCTGTCGGTGAACTCACTGTGAAGCTGACTCAGCCCTACCCTGAACCCCTCTGACAAAGTCAAATGCTCATTGATTTCATTGACATGGGTGGCAAATACTGCCAATGATTTCATTTGATTCACTCCTCCTGGGTAGCGACTGTCTATAGGGCGTTGATCCCATGCATCCATGATGTGTCGTTGAAACGCCTGGGATTGAAGCCCCTGAATGGATCCATCGATGCCCGCACGAAGCACATTGCCTTGCCAGCGTTTCTCGCCATCAGCGTTGAAGCCCCAAACAACAACATCCTCGATGCGATAATTCCTGTAGGGGTTGTTGAATTTCCTTGTCATGCGGCTTTCCTGCACAACTTGCTTGTACGCGGTCACATTGACCCCATCAAAGCCCCATTGGTCACGCCCCTTGTATTTGTAGGCAAACAAGGATCTGTCTTGTGGGCCATAGTACCATTCAGCATATTTCAACAAGGGACGACCACGCGGGTCAAAGCCTGCTTGATCCGTCAAACGGTCATAGCGCATCACATTGGATGAGGTCGACACCTGAATGTTTACTTGGTGGACGCGACCTGGACGAAAGCGCCACAGGGTTTTATGCAAGAGGTCATTTTGCGTGTACGATGAGCCAACCTGCAACCAAGGGTCAGGGTTGGCATGTACGCTGTCATGGCCCATGAAGGTGGACTGGTAAACCCTTCGCTCACCATAGGGCAAGCCGTAGGACGGATTAATCTTGCGTCCTGATTGCAAATCACCAAAGGCAGATTGCGTTAAAGTGGTCAGTGATGCCAAGCGTTTACCAGACGCTTTCACTTCCACATGGGAGACCTTGCCATTGTTTACCGACGTGGTTTTCAGCAACATCTGCCCATTGATCTGGTATTTCTGTGTGAACTTAGGTGTCTTGGTCATGAAGTGAACAACACCGCCAAGGGCATCGCTGCCATAGGCATTGGAGGTGGGACCAAATGACACCTCAATGCGATCCAAACTCAACGGGTCCACTGTGATGGCATTTTGCAAATGACCGCTTCGGTATATTAAATTGTTCATGCGAATGCCATCGACGACCAAAAGAACCCGATTGGCCTCCATGCCACGCAAGATGATGCTGCCTCCGCCTTGTTGGCTTTTTTGAATGGCAATGGATGCGTGGGTTGCCAACACATCAACAGTGCTTGAGCCCAGTGACTGCTGAATCTTTGCCGTGGGTATTAAGTCAATTTCTTGAACCACACGCTGCCTTTTCTCTGCCGTACGATAGGCTGAAACAACCACTTCATCCAAGGGATTGTACACAGAGTCTTTTGCCTTTTTCAAGCGAAATTCTACACGAAAGGTTCCATTTTCAATTACTTGCGCATGAGCCATTCCCGCTGAAAGGAGCAGTGACAAGAAGAGCGTAAGGGGTAGCCAATTAAACATCGGGACAAGCTACTCAAAAACCCTACCAAAATTTCTCACTGACAAAGGAAAAACGCTGACATTTGCTGGATTCATGATTGCCATCCTTTCAAGCTCCAAAACCATGCAAGTAACCCCCGTGGTGGGGACCCAGCTTCCCTGCTTCATCAAGCAGGCTGAAGCCCTTGCGAATCAGCTCAGGGCCATGGACAACAAGGCCATTCAAGCCTTCTACCAAACCAGTGATGCAATGACCCTCAAGGTGAGTGAAACCCTGAGTCAATGGAAAAAAAGTGGCAGCGGTGCGGCCCTATTCAGCTTCAAGGGTGATGCCTTTGGTCAATTGGACCCCGGAAGCCTCTCGGTCAAGGAGCAAATTAGGGCCAATGAGCAGTTGATTATTGTATCCGGCCTCTATGGCATGCTCCGTCCGATGGATCATATCAATGCTTACCGGTTGGACATGAACCAGCGGCTCAATGATCAATCACTCAGGGCTTATTGGGCATCAATCGTCACCCAACAACTTGACCTACAACTTGAATTGGGAGGCCTGGTGCTCAACCTTGCATCTCAAGAGTACGCTCAGGTAATTCTTCGCGATCAACTCAAAGCCCACCAATGGGTCGATGTCCAATTTTTACAAAAAAAGGAAGGCGCTAGCCGTCAGATGTCCGTGTTCTCTAAACAAGCCCGTGGGTTGATGGCCCGACACCTTTGCAGCGTCGAACATGCCGACCTCAATCACATCAGAGCGTTTCAAACTGGGGGCTACCAATTTGACCGCTTGAACTCCACAGAATCCCAACTGGTATTCACCCGGAAGGCACCTTAATCAATCGTTGGAACCAGAAGCCATGACAAAACCCCATTCCAGCCTATCTAAGAATAACAAAAAGGGCATACAAATGATGCTGATTTCTGTGTTGTTTTTTGCTGCAATGAACCTGATAGTCAAATACCTACCACACCTTCCAGCCACGGAATTGGTGCTGTTCAGGGCCATCGTCACCTTGATTATGTCCTTCAGCATGTTGACCTACAGAGGCATTTCACCTTGGGGGAAAAACAAGCGATGGCTGATCATTCGTGGACTTGCAGGCACCATTGCACTGACCATGTATTTCTACACGGTGCAGAACATGCCTTTGTCAGCAGCCATTACCCTGCAATACCTCAGCCCCTTCTTTACAGCTTTCATTGCAGGCTACCTCTTGAAGGAAAAAACCCAATCAGCGCAATGGGGCTTCTTCTTGGTCTCATTTTTAGGTATTGCCATGCTTAAATGGTCCAGTGAAGTGATTCCTGCGGATTTGCTATTGATCGGTGTGGGGTCCAGCATGCTGAGTGGCTTAGCCTACAATGCCGTTCGCAAACTCAAAGATGAAAACCCTCTTGTAATTGTGATGTATTTCTCACTGATTGCTTTCCCTATCATGCTGGTCTTTGCCTTGTTCAATTGGGTTCCGCCAACGGGATGGGATTGGGCCTTATTGCTTGGCCTCGGCGTCAGTACCCAGTATGCTCAACTGTACATGACAAAAAGCTACCACCTTGCAGAAGTAAGTACTGTGGCACCTTTGAAATACCTGGGTGTCATTTTTGCCATTGCATGGGATATCACCTTGTTTGACTTCATGCCTTCTGGCATGATGTTTATTGCCATAGGCCTAGTGATAGCTGGGGTGGTGCTAAACCTCTGGTACCAATCGCGTCAAAAGGTCAACACCTAACTAGGCTAGCGACGATTCCCGCGATGGGATCCGCCCTTGCCGCCACCTGACTGGGGGCGTCCACCACGACCACCGCTGCTGTAACGGCTTTTCTTTGCAGAAGCATCCCATTCAGGACCGTTGCCAATGTGCTCTGGCGGGTGTTTTTTATC